>NZ_JAWIRW010000006.1:0-310031 GCF_036319985.1 Stenotrophomonas sp. SMYL89
GCCGCCCCCCCCCCCCCCCCCGCGCCCGCCCCCCCCCCCCCCCCCCCCCCGGCCTCTGACAGGTTCCGTGCGCGCCAGCCACGGAAAAGAAAAAAGAAAATCAAAAGCAACAGCCGGGGGTGAGGCAGAATCGGGGTTTCGGCTGGAGGTCTGCCTGTGCAACCGATCGAGAGTGAACGCCTGCGCCTGCGCCGCATCGAGCCCGACCGCGACGCGGCGTCGATGCTGACCCTGCTCAACGATCCCGGCTTCCTGCGCTTCATCGGCGACCGCAACGTGCGCAGCGAGGAACAGGCGCGCGAGTACATCGCGCTGCGCGTGCTGCACAGCTATGCGTTGAACGGGTTCGGCATGTACGCCATCGAGCGCCTGTCCGACGGCGCTTGGCTGGGCAACGCCGGGCTGGTGCGGCGCGATGGCCTGCCGGGGCCGGACATCGGCTATGCCGTGCTGTCGGAATTTACCGGGCAGGGGTATGCCGGTGAGGCGGCGCGGGCAGTGTTCGCGCACGCCCGTGGCGCGCTGGGCCTGCAGGATCTGTATGGCATTACTGATCTGGACAACGTGGTGTCCGGGAAGATCCTGCTGGGCCTGGGCATGCAGGAGCGCGGGGTGATCCAGCTGCCGGGCGTGGACAGCCCGAGCCGCTTGTATGCCACGCCGGGTGCGGCAGAGGTCGGGTAGTGCCGGCAGCTGGCCGGCAACTCGAGGTGGCGATGGGGTCAGAGCCCGCACTGCGGGATCCGACCCCGGTGGGCTGATCGTGGTGGGTGCCGACCGTTGGTCGGCACCCACCCTTCAGCCCCGCAGTTCCGCCAGCTGTGCCTGCAGCTCGGCCACGGCCGCTTCCAGTTGGGCCACGCGCTCGGCCAGGCCGGGGTCGGCTGCGTCGCTGCCACCGCCGCTGCTGGCGTACCTGGCCGCCAGCGCCGCGCCATCCACTTCACCGCACAGCAGGTGCATGTAGCGGTCCTCGCGCTGGCCGCTGGCACGCGGCAGCACCATCAGCAGCGCGCGCTGCTGCAGGCGCTCGATGGCGTGCCGGGCCTCGTCGGTATCGGCGAAACGGTGCAGGCGCTCGCTGCGCGAGACCAGTTCGCCCAACGTCTGTGGCCCACGCAGCAACAGCATCGCCAGCAGCACGGTCTGCTGCCGGGTCAGGTCCAGCGCGGCCTGCAGCCGGTGTTCGTAGCGGTCGGCACGCGAGGAGAAGTGCTGGCGGGCCAGCCCCAGCGTCTCCAGCTGGCGCAGGGCGTGCTGCACGCTGCCGGCATCGACGTTCATCACCGGCTCGCGGGCGGTCTTCTGGTTGGCCGCCGACTGGGCCGCGTTGACCGTCAGCGGATAGGTATCCGGGGTGGTCGCCTCCTTCTCCACCAGGCAGCCCAGCAGGCGGGCCTGCACGGCATCGAGCAGGGGGACGTCGGGAGTCTGGACGGAATCGGTCATGGCGGCCTCCGGAGGGGCAACGGGTCAACCACCAAGCATAGCCGTCCCAGGGCCGCCTTTGCCGGTAAAATGCGCCGGTATATCTGATTGCCGGTGAATCCATGCGTCGTCCCGTTTCCCTGTCTGTGACCCTGCTCGCCACCGCGGTGCTGGGCCTGTCCGCCTGCAAGCGCGTGGAGGCGCCTGCCGCTGAAGCCGCTGCCCCGCAGGCTCCGGCCGCTGCCGCCAAGGCCGATGGCGCACCCGATGCGATCGCCAACGACAATCTCAACGCCGTGCTGTGGATGCAGCGCGCGCAGGAGTACAAGGCGATCACCGAGCAGACCTACCGCGCCGCCGCCGACCACCTGGATGTGGCGCTGAAGGAAGCCCACTGGGATGCGCTGGTACCGGAGGAGCGCGGCAACGAGGCCAAGGGCCTGAAGCCGGCAGTGGTGCTGGACGTGGACGAGACCGTGCTGGACAACTCGCCCTACCAGGCGCGCCTGGTGCGCGATGGCAAGGAATACGATGAACTGAGCTGGGACCAGTGGGTGGCCGAAAAGAAGGCCAAGGCCATTCCCGGCGTGGTCGATTTCGCCAAGGCCGCCAATGCCAAGGGCGTGACCCTGCTGTACATCTCCAACCGCGCCGTGCACCTGAAGGATGCCACCCTGGCCAACCTGCGCGAGCAGGGCCTGCCGGTGGCCGATGACAGCGTGTTCCTGGGCCTGGGCACCGTCGTTGAAGGCTGCGAGCAGGCCGGCAGCGAGAAGAACTGCCGCCGTCGCCTGGCCGGGCAGAAGTACCGCGTGCTGATGCAGTTCGGCGACCAGCTGGGCGACTTCGTGGAAGTGACCGCCAACACCAATGAAGGCCGTGATGCGCTGCTGCAGCAGTACCACGACTGGTTCGGCGAACGCTGGTGGATGCTGCCGAACCCGACCTACGGCGGCTTCGAGCCGGCCCAGTTCAACAACGACTACAGCCAGTCGCGCCAGGCCCGTCATGACGCCAAGCGCGCCGCGCTGGACTACGCACCGTGAGCCGCGCACCGCTGCCGCTGCGCGATGACGAGCGCCTGATCTTCGCGCTGGACGTGCCCGACCGTGTGCAGGCGCTGGAGTGGGTGGACCGTCTCGGCGACAGCGTGGCGTTCTACAAGATCGGCATGGAACTGCTGGCCTCCGGCGAGTACTTCCAGGTGCTCGATGAGCTGGCCCGCCGCGACAAGCGCGTGTTCGTCGACCTGAAGTTCTTCGACATCCCGGCCACCGCCGCGGCGGTGATCAAGCGCCTGTCGCAGTGGCCGGTCAGCTACGCCACCATCCATGGCTGGCACCCGGCCATGATGGAGGCCTGCGCGGCCACCAACAGCGGCGACATGCGCCTGCTGGCGGTGACCGTGCTGACCTCGATGGGCCGCCAGGACCTGGCGCAGATGGGCATCGACCGCGAACCGGTCGACGTGGTGGTCGAGCGCGCGCTGGCCGCCCAGGCCGCCGGCATCGATGGCGTGATCGCCTCGGGCCAGGAAGCGGGGCCGATCCGTGCCGCCACGGGCGCAGGCTTCTCGATCGTCTGCCCGGGCATCCGTCCGGGTGGCCCGGTCGGCGACGACCAGAAGCGCACCGTTGGCGTGGCCCAGGCCTTCGCCGATGGCGCTGACGCCATTGTGGTGGGCCGCCCGATCCGCCTGGCGACCGACCCGCAGGCCGCAGCACGGGCGATCCAGCAGGAAATCGCGTCGGCGCTGGCTGCGCGCTGAGATCCCGCGGCCAGGGTTGCGGGCTCGAACGCCATCCTGCCCCGCGCAGGATGGCGTTTCTGCATCTGCCAAGCAGTGGTTGTGCCCGAATCGCCGCAAAACCTGCCGTAGATTTCATGGGAGCGTGATGGCGGGAATCACATTCCAATTAAATCAATGGTTTATTCCAAGTTACGTAAAGTGTTGCCTTAAGTTGAAGCGCAGCGTAGGATCGCCGCCATCCGGTCCTCGGGCCGGACATGTGCCACAACACTGTCCACCGGCCTTGTTGCCGGCTTGAAGAGCCTGTGATCCCCGTGATCCGGCTCTTTTTTTATGCGCGGGGCCCGGTCCGGGGTCAGATCCTTTCTGCCAAGGGCAGAAGGGATCTGACCCCAAGTTGCCCCCCGGCTTGCCGCTGTCACGTCGCAGGCCGCAAGATGCGGACCGGTCCGGGGAGTCCGAGTGCATGAGCGTAGCGGTGCGAGGAAGGTCTGCGCGTGGGTGGGGGCTGGCAGCCATGCTGCTGCTGGCGGTGGCTGCGTGCCGTGATTCAGCCGACGATCCGGCCAAGCCGGCAGCCGAGCCGGTCGCGGCGGTGCAGGCGATGGCGCTGCGCCTGGCCGAGGACGATCTGGTCGGCTACGCAAAGCTGTCGGTGCCGCCGAGCCAGTACCCGCGCCTGCAACAGGCCTGGACCGAAGGCCACAGCCAATGGCCGCTGACCGAACTGCCGCTGGGCGACCAGCTGCTGCCGATGCTGGCCGCACTGCGCAAACCCAATGCCAGCGCCGAACTGCAGCGCAGCTTCGATCGCCAGCTGGCCGGACAGGCCGGCGCCGTTCGCCAGGCCGCACAGTCGATGGGCAACTTCGGCGTGCAGTATCTGCGCCATCAGAAGGGCTACACACCGGGCCAGCAGGCGCATTACATCGCCCTCGTCGAAACCCTCGCCAGCTGGGCGCAGGGCGCACCCATCAGCGACCGTGCGCGTGCCCGCAGCACCATCGCCGCGCTGGTCGGCGCCGCCAACAAGGTCGGCTTCGGCGACGAGGCCGGCCTGCAGGCCGCGGGCATGGAAGGCAGCCTGGAGCAGCTGGCGCCGTTCATCCACACCCTCAAGGCGGTGCTCGGCAGTTACGGGCTGGGCGTGGACGACGCGTTGCGCAGCGTGCGCGGCGAACTGCTGTCGGTGGAAGGCGACAACGCGCTGGTACGCCTGCGCTACGTCCTCGCTGGTCGCGAGATGAGCCTGCAGTTGCCGCTGAGCCGGCGCGAAGGCCACTGGTACCTGACCCGAACCCTGGCCGACACCGACGCCCTGCTGCGCAAGGCCGATGCGGCCCGCGCCGCCGCCGCACCCGAACCGGTTGAAGCCCCCGCCGAGGGTGGGGAAGCGGCAATGCCACCGCCTAAGCCATAATGGCGCCGATGTCGAAACAGAACCCGCTGCCGTTCCCCGGCGAAGAATCCCAGTCGACGCCCGCCGATACGGTGCCGGCGTCCCCCTCGACCGGTACCGGCCCAAACCCGGTACCGCCGCCCGCGCATGCGCGTCCGGCCGGCCGCCGCCCGCTGTGGGCTCGCCTGCTGGGCCGCCTGGTCGAGCCGTGGCTGTCGCTGAAGATCGAGCCGGAAGACCCGGGCCAGTACAACGATGGCCGCCCGGTCATGTATGTGCTGGAAGACTACGGCCTGTCCAACGCGCTGATCCTGGACAAGGCCTGCCGCCAAGCTGGCCTGCCGTCGCCGCTGGTGCCGCTGGCCGGCGACCCCACCGGGCGCAAGCGTGCTTACCTGGCACTGTCGCGTCGCAGCTCCAGCAATTCGCTGATCCCCGAGCAGCGTGGTGCCAAGACCCATTCGGACTCGCTGGCCAAGGTCCTGCAGGCGCACCGCGTGCGTGAGGATCTGGATGTGCACCTGGTGCCGGTGTCGATCTTCGTCGGCCGCGCGCCGGACAAGCAGAGCGGCTGGTTCGCGGTGCTGTTCTCGGAAAACTGGGCGCTGGTCGGCCGCTTCCGCCGCCTGCTGGCGGTGCTGCTGAATGGCCGCAGCACCATCGTCCGCTTCGCACCGCCGATCTCGCTGCGCAACACCGTCGACGAAGGCCTGGAGCCGGAGCGCACGGTGCGCAAGCTGCAGCGCGTGCTGCGTACCCATTTCCGCCGCATCCGTGAATCGGTGATCGGCCCGGATCTGTCGACCCGGCGCCTGCTGGTGGACCAGGTACTGGCCGCCGAACCGGTACGCGAGGCGATCGCCGCGCAGGCCAAGCGCGACAATTCCAAGCCGGCCGATGCCTGGAAGAAGGCGCACACCTACGCCTGGGAAATCGCCGCGGACTACTCCAGCCCGGTGGTGCGGTCGGCCAGCTTCATGCTCAGCCACGTGTGGAACCGCATCTATGCGGGCGTGCTGGTGCACCATCTGGACAAGTTCAAGGCTGCCGCACCGGGCCACGAAGTGGTCTACGTGCCCAGCCACCGCAGCCACATGGACTATCTGTTGCTGTCCTACCTGCTGTACGACCGTGGCATCGTGCCGCCGCACATCGTGGCCGGCATCAACCTGAACCTGCCGGTGGTCGGCACCCTGCTGCGCAAGGGCGGTGCGTTCTTCATCCGCCGCTCGATCCGCGGCAACGCGCTGTACTCGGCCGTGCTCAGCGAGTACGTCGCGCAGCTGGTGGCCGGTGGCTACTCGCTGGAGTACTTCGTCGAAGGTGGCCGTTCGCGCACCGGCCGCCTGCTGCAGCCCAAGGGCGGCATGATCTCGATGACGCTGCGCGCGTTCCTGCGCCAGCCGCGCAAGCCGGTGCTGTTCCAGCCCATCTACATCGGCTACGAGAAGCTGATGGAGGGCGGCAGCTACCTGGACGAACTGTCCGGACGACCGAAGGAAAAGGAATCGATCTGGTCGCTGCTGTGGGGCATCCCCAAGGTGCTCAAGCAGAACTACGGCCAGGTGGTGGTGAACTTCGGCGAGCCGATCGCGCTGAACGACGTGCTGGCCGAGAAGGCCCCGGAGTGGAAGGGCGAGGCGGTCTCCGAGGACGAGAAGCCGGCGTGGCTGTCGACCACGGTGGATACGCTGGCCGAACGCATCCAGGTGCGCATCAATGGCGCCGCCGACGTCAACCCGATCAACCTGCTGGCGCTGGCGCTGCTGTCCACGCCGAAGCACGCGATGGGCGAGGCCGACCTGATCGCGCAGATCGAGCTGTGCAAGACCCTGCTGGTCGAGATGCCGTACTCGGATCGGGTGACGGTGACTCCGCACTCGCCGGAACGGATCATCGCCCACGCCGAGGAAATCAACGTCCTCACCCGCATCAAGCATCCGCTGGGCGACGTGCTCAGCGTCAGCGGCGATACCGCGGTGCTGCTGAGCTACTTCCGCAACAACGTGCTGCATTTGTTCACCGCCTCGTCGTGGGTGGCCTGCTGCTTCCAGAACAACCGCCGCATGAGCCGCACCGGCCTGGTCCAGCTGGGCCGCACGGTGTACCCGTTCCTGCAGGCCGAGCTGTTCCTGCCGTGGAGCGAAGACGAGTTCGCGCAGCGCATCGACCAGACCATCAACGTGTTCGTGCGCGAGGGCCTGCTGCAGAACGTCAACGACGACGACGGCGGCATCCTGGCGCGCAACACCGGGCAGACCGACGAGGTGTTCCGCCTGCGTGCGATCGGCCACTCGCTGCAGCAGGCGTTCGAGCGCTACTACATCGCCATCTCGGTGCTGGTGAAGAATGGCCCGGGCGTGCTGGGCGCGGCCGAGCTGGAAAGCCTGTGCCAGCAGGCGGCGCAGCGCTTGAGCCTGCTCTATGCACCGGCCGCGCCGGAGTTCTTCGACCGCACCCTGTTCCGTGGCTTCATCCAGAAGCTGCGCGAACTGCGCCTGGTGTGGCCGGACGAGAACAGCAAGCTGCTGTTCGACGAGCGCCTGGATGCCTGGGCCAAGGACGCCAAGTTCATCCTCGGCCGCGAACTGCGCCACACCATCGAACGGGTCAGCCCGGAAGCGGCCCGCCTGGACGAGCCCGCGCCACAGGATTGAAGGTAGCGCCGGGCCATGCGGTGGGTGCGGACCGTGGTCCGCACACCTCCCGTCTGTGCCAACCAGGGTTGGCACCCCCCAGGACCGGCGCTACGCCGGTTCGTCGGGAATCTGCAGGCTTTCCAGCTTGGCGATGCAGTCCTTCAACTGCAGCTTGCGCCGCTTCAGGCGCTTGGATTCCAGTTCGTCCTCGCCATTGGCGGCCATGCGGGTGATCTGTTCATCCAGCAGGCGATGCTCGGCGCGCAGGGCGGCGAGGCGTTCGACGATCTCGGCGGGGCTGTAGGTGTCCACGACCTCCGAGCATACACAGCGATGATGACTGCCGGGAGAGGGGAATCCCGACCCCCGGCCGGGGCGGCTCCGAGCCGTTAGAATGGAACCCATGAGTGCCGTGATTTCCCTTCCCGATCCCCTGCCGCGTTCCCAGCCGCGCGCCGCCCGCGATCCGCGGCTGGCCGAGCGCGAACAGCACAAGCTGGCCAAGCGCCTGCGCCGCCAGGTCGGCGAGGCGATCGCCGACTTCGGCATGATCGAGGCCGGTGACAAGGTGATGGTCTGCCTGTCCGGCGGCAAGGACAGTTACACCCTGCTGGACGTGCTGCTGCAGCTGCAGAAGAAGGCGCCGGTGCCGTTCGAGCTGGTGGCGGTGAACCTGGACCAGAAGCAGCCGGACTTCCCCGAGCATGTGCTGCCGGAGTACCTGGCCGGGCTGGGCGTGCCGTACCACATCATCGAGCAGGACACCTATTCGGTGGTCAGCCGGGTCATTCCGGAAGGCAAGACCATGTGTTCGCTGTGCTCGCGCCTGCGTCGTGGCGCGCTGTACAACTACGCCGAAACCCACGGTTTCACCAAGATCGCGCTGGGCCACCACCGCGACGACATGGTGGCCACGTTCTTCATGAACCTGTTCCACCACGCCAAGCTGTCGGGCATGCCGCCGAAGCTGCGCAGCGACGACGGCAAGCATGTGGTGATCCGGCCGCTGGCCTACGTGCGCGAGAGCGACATCGTCGACTACGCGCAGGCACGCCAGTTCCCGATCATTCCCTGCAACCTGTGCGGCAGCCAGGAGAACCTGCAGCGCCGCCAGGTCGGCCTGATGCTGAAGCAGTGGGAAAAGGACCACCCGGGCCGCATCGAGCAGATCGCGCGCGCCATGGGCGAAGTGCGGCCCTCGCAGCTGGCTGACACCACCCTGTTCGACTTCATGGCGCTGGGCCGTCGCGACGACGCGCCGCTGCCCGACGCCCATGCCTGGCTGGCCGGTTCCCCGGCCGACGCCGACGCAGATCCCGAGACGCCCGCCGTCTAAGGCCGGCCGCCCTTCCTCTTTGCCATCCGGAATTCCATGTTCTTTCGCAACCTGACGTTCTTCCGTTTCCCGACCACCACCGATTTTTCCGAAGTCGACACCCTGCTGCCGCACGCCCTGCTGAAGCCGGTGGGTGCGCTGGAAATGAACTCGCGCGGTTTCATTTCGCCGTTCGGCCGCGAGGAGAAGGAACTGCTCTCCCACCGCATCGCCGAGCACCTGTGGCTGACTGTGGGTGGCGAGGACAAGATCCTGCCGGCGGCGGTGGTCAACGACCTGCTCGAGCGCAAGCTGGAGGAGATCGAGGAGAAGGAAGGCCGCCGCCCGGGTGGCCGCGAACGCAAGCGCATGAAGGACGACCTGCTGCATGAACTGCTGCCGCGCGCCTTCGTGAAGTCTTCGCGCAACGACGCCTTCATCGACCTGCAGCACGGCTACGTGGCGGTGGACACCTCCAGCCGCAAGACCGGCGAGTACTTCATGTCCGACATCCGCGGCCTGCTCGGCAGCTTCCCGGCCATGCCGCTGAACGCCGAAGTCGCGCCGCGCTCGATCCTGACCGGCTGGATCGCCGGCGAGCCGCTGCCGACCGGGCTGAGCCTGGGCGAAGAGTGCGAGATGAAGGATCCGGTGGAAGGTGGCGCGGTGGTCAAGTGCCAGCACCAGGAGCTGCGTTGCGACGAGATCGACAAGCACCTGGACGCCGGCAAGCAGGTGACCAAGCTGGCACTGATCTTCGAGGACAACCTGTCCTTCGTGATCGGCGACGACCTGATCGTGCGCAAGCTGAAGTTCCTCGACGGTGCCCTGGACCAGCTGGAGCATGCCGACGAAGACGGCCGCCGCGCCGAGTTCGACGCCCGCTTCGCCCTGCAGAGCGCCGAGATCCGCCGCCTGTTCCTGTTGCTGGAAGAAGCCTTCAAGCTCAGCAAGGCCGACTGAACAGGCAGCCCGACGGCCGCCGGTCATCCGGCGGCCCGAAGCAGCGCTATGCTGGGCGCATGAGCCGTCTGCTGCGCCGCCTGATCAGCCCGACCCCGCCCGCCACCGTACAGCGCGACACCGTTCGCCTGCGGCTGGAGGATGCCGAGATCGAGGTGCTGCGCGTGCGTGATCCGCGTGCGCGGCGCATCAAGCTGAGCGTGGACGAACGCGGCGCGCGCCTGACGCTGCCGCCGCGGGCAAGCCTGGTGATGGGCGAACGTTTCCTGGAACAGCACCGCGACTGGCTGGCGCTGCAGCTGCGCCAGTACCAGGGCCAGGGCCTGCCGGCACCGCTGCAGCCGGGCGAGGACGGCGTGCTGCCCCTGCGCGGCGAACTGCTGCCGCTGCGCTGGCAGGAAGGCCGCTACGCGCGCCTGGAGATCGACGCGCACGGTGCCTGCGTGCAGTGGCCGACCCGTGGTGGGGACGCCACCCTGCGCCGCCTGCTGCGCGAGTTCTACGAAGCGCAGACCCGCGCCGACGTCGGCCGCTGGCTGCCGAAGTACCTGCCTACCCTGCCGCGCGCACCCAGCCGCCTGCGGCTGAAAGTGATGTCCTCGCAGTGGGGCTCGCTGGCGCCCGACGGCAGCATGGCACTGGACCTGGCCCTGGTGCTGGGCCGCTCCGACGCGTTCGAGTACGTGCTGGTGCACGAACTCTGCCACCTGATCCAGCCCAATCACTCACCCGCGTTCTGGCACGAAGTGGAGCAACGCTTCCCCGCCTGGCGCGAGCAGCGCGACTACTTCCAGCTGGAAGGGCGACGCCTCAAAGCGATGCTGCGCCAGCTTCTGTAACTTTAGAGCCGAGCCCACGCTCGGCTGCCGTTGAATGCAGCCGAGCATGGGCTCGGCGCTACAGAAGCGCGCACAGCGCGCGACCCGCTCCTGTTCTTCCTTCCTTCTTCCGTGGTGGGCACACCGGAAACTGTCCGTGGCCGGGTGGGGGGGGGTTGCGCAGGACGCCCAACCCCGGTCTTGCCGTGTGCGCAGGAAAGCGCACACGAGCAAGCGGCGACCGAGCTTACAAGGGTGAAGGCGCTTTGCTTGCGAAGCACTGCTTCGCAAGCGCCTGAACGAACAGCCGCCAGCGGCTGGGCCGGGCCCCGGAGGGGGACTTGCAGCGACCCCTGCGCAATCCACCCCACCCGGCCAAGCACGGCTTCTGATTTGAACGACCCACCACGAGGGGCTCAGCCGTTGGCCGAAACCCTCACCCCGCCCGCAACGCCGCCGCCGCCGCCCACCGCGCCGCCACCCGCGGCGCGGTAATGCACACCGCCTGGTCGGTCACCGTCGTCACCGCCCGCTCCAGCAGTTGGATATCCGCCTCATGCTGGCGCGCCACATGCGGGTCCTCGAAGAAGATCGCGCGCTGGCAGCGCCCTTCCAGCACGCGGTCTGCAATCTGCGCATCACCGCCCATCGGGCCGCTCTGGTAGCGCGTCACCCACGGCGTATCGCTGGGCCAGCCACGGCTCCAGGCCAGCTCGTTCAAACGTTGGCCGGTAGTACCGGTTGCCACCCGTTCACCGAACCGGGCCAGCACCTCGAAGTGCTCGTCGGCGAAGGCCAGCATCGCCGGCTTCATCGCGTCGTGCGCGATCAGCGCCAGCGTCTGCTCCTCGAATGCATGCAGGTCGTCAGCCCCGGCATCGGCGGCCAGGCGGGCGTGGATGCGTTCCACCTCGATCCAGTCGCGCGCAGTGGCCACGGTGGAGATGAACGGCTTGCCGTGGATCACGCACTGCCGCTTCAGCGCCGTGGCTTCCGGAAACACGGAGGACGGATCGACCGGATCGATCAGGTAGATCGCGCCATCCAGCGTCCGTTCCGGCCCCATGCCAACCACCTCGGCGACCAGCTTCATCAGGCCACCCTCGCGACCGTAGGGATAGCGATGCAGGCTCCCGTATCCGGCCAGGAAGCCCTGCCGCTCGATCGCGTCATGGGTGCGGCCGACCGCATGCAATGACACGCCCAGCTCGCGCAGGCCGGGTTCGCTGGCGCGCAGCCAGCGGAACAGGGCGGCGCGCGCGTCGTGGTGATGGAGACGGTTGGCGGCCAGGCCGATGCGCATCGAATGCTCCGCAGGTAGGGGTGAAAGCGGCAGTGTATGTCGGCATCTCCTCTACTTGCTGCTTTTACAACTTTCTTCATTGCTACCCGCACGCGCGTCGCTAGCGTGACAGGCAGCGGTACCGCAGCGCGGCCGTTCATTTCCGCCCGCGAAAAGAGGATGCCCATCGTGAACGTCGCTGGCATGCGTGCCGCCGCTGCGGTCATGGCCTGCGTGCTGTCGCCCATTACCGCCGCGGCTGCGGAGTGTGGGACGCCCCTGCGCATTGCCTGGCCCGCCGATCGCGCGCCCCTGTCTTCCAGTGAAGAGGGCGAGCCGAAAGGGCTCAGCGCGGAATACCTGGCGCTGCTGGGCGCACGACAGTTGCTGCAGCCCCAGCCATTGCCATCGGCCGCCGTCGCGGAAGGTGCGGTGCCCGCCGGCATCCAGGCCCTGCTGGGTTGGCCGCGCTCGCAGCTGCCGGCGGGCTGGGTGGCCAGTACCGCTTACCAGCAGCTGCCACAGGTGATCGTGCGCCGCCGCGATGCGCCGCCGATGCTGGGCCTGGAAGGGCTGCGCGGGAAGACCGTGGTCAGTCCCGACGCGGTGTCGCTGAGCGCAATGCTGGCCGAGCATGCGCCCGGTGCACAGCTGCTGCCGCCTGCGCCGATGGATGACGGATTGGCCCTGCTGGGAGCGGGCCTGGTCGATGCGGTGATCGCCAACCTCGGCGAGGCCGAGGCCGGCCTGCGCAGCTACCGGGGCACGCCGCTGGTGATCGCCGCGCCGGCGGGTATCGACGACGCGCTGGTGCTGGCCACCGTGCCGGCCTGTGCCGGTGTCGTCAGCGCGTTCGACCAGGCCATCTCGCAGCTTTCCGGCGCCGAGCATGAAGCGATCCGCAACGCGTGGCTGCCGGACCAGCCACGTCCCCAACCACCGCTGTCGCCGCTGCGCTGGCTGGTGTCGTCTTCGCTGATCCTGCTGGCGCTCGTACTGGTGTACGCCTTCGGCTACTGGCGCGTGCATCGCGAGAGTGAGCGTCGCCACGTGGCTGCGCAACGCCTGCAGGAGGTGACCTCGAACCTGCCAGCGGTGGTCTATCAAGCGCGTCGCTCTGCCACCGGCCACTACAGCTTTCCCCAGATCGCAGGCGATGTGCAGGCGCTGTTCGGAATCAGCGTGGAAACCGCCCTGATCGATCAACAGCGCCTGCTGGCAGCGGTTCATCCCGATGACCGCTCGCGGCTGATGGACACCGTCGACGCCGCTGCCCTGGCGCGGGGCCCGATCGACGTCACCTTCCGCACGCGTTCGCCACAGGGCTGGCGTTGGGTCCGCTCGCATGGACGGCCGCTGTCCCTGGACAGCAGCGACGTCGAGTGGAGTGGCTACTGGATCGACGTAAGCGAAGAGCAGTCGCGCACCCATGCGCTGGCCGAGGCACGTCGTGCGGCCGAGCAGGCAGCGCTGGCCAAGGCCCACTTCCTGGCAACCATGAGCCACGAGATCCGCACGCCGATGAGCACCCTGCTGGGCATGCTCGAGCGGCTGGATGGCAGCAGTCTGGATCATCGCCAGCAACAGGTGCTGGTGACCGTGGGTGATGCTGCCCAGATGTTGCGTCAGATCCTGGACGATGTGCTGCACACCCAACGGCTGCAGGCACTGCCGCTGCAGCTGCGGCCCACGAGCGTGGCTGCGCTGGTGCGCGCGGTGCAGCAGTTGTTGATGCCGGTGGCGGCCAGCCGGAGCCTGCATCTGCGGATCGAACTTGATCCGGAACTGCAGGCCGGATCGCTGGCCGACGGCCTGCGCCTGCGCCAGATCCTGTTCAACCTTGCCGGCAACGCGCTCAAGTTCACCGAGCAGGGCGGCGTGGACCTGCAGGTGCAGGTGCTGCAGCAGCGCGAGGGCGGCCAACGTCTTCGCCTGCAGGTAAGTGACAGCGGTGTGGGCATCAGTCCGGAACGCCAACAGGCGGTGTTCGCTGCCTACACCCAGGCCGAGGCATCGACAACGCGCCGTTTTGGCGGCAGTGGCCTGGGCTTGGCGATCTGCCGTGAACTGGCCGCATCGATGGAAGCGGAACTTTGCCTGCGCAGCACGCCAGGCAAGGGCACCACCGTGTGGCTGGAACTGGATCTGGACGCCTGTGAGTTGCCTGCGGAGGCGTTGCCGCTTCCGGTAGAGGCGGCGCGGCCACTGTCATCGGCCCGGGTGCTGTTGGCTGAAGATCATCCCACCAACCTGCATCTGCTGGAGCAGCGGCTGCATGATCTGGGACTGCAGGTGCACGCCTGCACCGATGGTCGCCAGGCCTTTGAGGCCTGGCAGGCGCGGGCGTTCGACCTGGTCATCACCGACTGCCATATGCCGCACATGGATGGCTTCGCCTTGGCACGGGCCATCCGCGCCGACGCCTGCACGGTTCGCGCGCAGGTCCCGATCATCGCACTCACGGCCAGCGTGCTGGACCGCACCCGCGAGGCCTGCCGCGAAGCAGGCATCGATCATTTTCTGGCCAAGCCGGTAGAGGCGCAGGAACTGCGTGGCTTGCTGGCCATGCTGCTGGTGCCGGAATCAACGCGCCAGTAGGCGGATGATGCTGGCGGCGGCGTCGCGGCCTTCGGCCACGGCGGTCACCACCAGGTCGGCGCCACGCACTGCGTCGCCACCGGCGAACAGGCGTGGGTGCGCGGTCTGGAAGGGCAGGCGGTCCTTGCCCCCGGCCACGATGCGGCCGTTGGACTGGCCTTCCACGCCGTGTTCGGCCAGCCAGGCCGGAACGGTCGGCGAGAAGCCGAAGGCGATGATCACCACGTCCGCCTCCAGCAGCGATTCACTGCCGTCGATCGGCACCGCGTTCTGGCGGCCGTTGGTATCCGGCTCGCCCAGTCGGGTCTCGACCACGGTCACTCCGATCACTTCGTCATCGGCACCGGCTTCGATCGACAGCGGCTGGCGGTTGAACAGGAAGCGCACGCCTTCCTCGCGCGCATTGGCGACCTCGCGCGCGCTGCCGGGCATGTTGGCCTCGTCCCGGCGATAGGCGCACGTCACCTTGGCCGCGCCCAGCCGGACCGCGCTGCGCACGCAGTCCATGCCGGTATCGCCACCGCCGAGCACCACCACGCGCTTGCCGTTGAGATCGGGCAGGGCGATGGTGTCCTCCCAGCCGGCGATCGGCCGGCCCTTCGGATCATCACCACCGACGATGCGGCTGTTCTGCACCAGGAACGGCAACGCCGGCAGCACGCCCTTCAGGTCCTGCCCGTCGAGTCCACCGTCGGTATAGCGGTAGGCGCCGGTACCGACGAACACCGCATCGTGGCTGTCCAGCAACTGCTGCACGCTGAGGTCACGGCCGATCTCCACGCCGAGGCGGAACTGCACGCCCATGCCCTCGAGCACTTGGCGGCGGCGATGGATCACGTCCTTGTCCAGCTTGAAGCTGGGGATGCCGAACTGCAGCAGGCCGCCGATCTGTTCATAGCGGTCGTAGACCACCGCGGCAATGCCGGCGCGCGCCAGGCGGTCGGCACAGGCCAGTCCGGCCGGCCCGGCGCCTATCACCGCCACGCTGTGGCCGCTCGGCTGCACCGCGCCCAGGTCCGGGCGCCAGCCCGTGGCCAGCGCCGTATCGACGATGTACTTCTCGACCGCACCAATGGTGACCGCGCCGAATTCCTCCAGCGTGCAGCTGCCTTCGCACAGCCGGTCCTGCGGGCAGACGCGGCCGCACACTTCCGGCAGCGGGTTGGTGCTGTGGCACAGCGTGGCCGCCTCGTGGATGCGGTTCTCCTGTACCAGCTGCAGCCACTGCGGAATGGCGTTGTGCACCGGGCACTTCCAGCTGCAGTACGGATTGCCGCAGTCCAGGCAGCGGCCGGCCTGGTACTGTGCGTCTTCCTTGCCGAACTTTCCGTACAGCTCACCCCAGTCGCCGGAGGTGCGCAGTTCCACCGGAATGCGCTGCGGCATGGTGCGGGGCAGGTCGAGGAACTGGAAGGCGTGCTTGCGGCTCATGGCGGGCTCTGTGTTGTTTTCCGGGGGCCGGCCAGCGACCGGCACTACCGTTATGCGGCGCGGCGCAGGGTTTCGGTCAGCGACTCGATGCTGGCGGCCTTGGGTTTGACCAGCCAGAACTTGCCGATGTAATCGCGGAACTCGTCCAGGATCTGCTGCGCCCAGATGCTGCCGGTCAGCTCGCGGTGGCGGCCGATCAGGCGGTGCAGGTGCTGGCGGTAGTTCTCGAAGCCCTCGGCGGAGACGCGATGGATGTCGATCAGCTCGTGGTTGTAGCGATCGACGAAATCGCGGTCGACGTCCAGCACGTAGGCCAGGCCACCGGTGAAGCCGGCACCGAAGTTCAGGCCGACCTTGCCCAGTACCAGTACCACGCCGTCGGTCATGTACTCGCAGCAGTGATCACCGGCACCCTCGACCACCGCCAGCGCGCCGGAGTTGCGCACCGCGAAGCGCTCGCCTGCGCGACCTGCGGCGAACAGCTCGCCGCCGGTGGCGCCATACAGGCAGGTGTTGCCGATGATGGCGGTGCTGCGCGCCTCAAAGCGGGCGCCACGCGGCGGGCGAACCACCAGGCGGCCACCGGCCATGCCCTTGCCGACGTAGTCGTTGGCTTCGCCTTCCACTTCCAGGTGCAGGCCGCCGACATTGAAGGCACCGAAGCTCTGCCCGGCGCTGCCACGGAAGCGGAGTTCCAGCGGTGCCTCGGCCATGCCCTGGTTGCCATGCGCGCGTGCCACTGCGCCAGCCAGGCGGGCGCCGATGCTGCGGTCGGTGTTGTGGATCAGGAAGCGGTGTTCGCCGCCGCGCTTGTGCTCGATGGCCGGCGCCAGCAGGCCGTCCATCTGCGTGGCCAGGCTGTCCGGTGATTCGTACAGGCGCTGGGCGGCACAGTGGCTGCCCTCGTAGCGGCTGTCGGCCAGCAGGCGCGACAGGTCCACGCGCACACCGTCGCGCGGTGCGGCCTCGATCTGCCGCAGCAGGTCGGTGCGGCCGACGATCTCTTCCAGCGAACGCGCGCCCAGGTACGACAGCCAGCCGCGTACTTCCTCGGCCAGCAGGCGGAAGAAGTTCTCCACACGCTCGGGCTGACCGGTGAAGTGGTTCTCGCGCAGGCGCTCATCCTGTGTGGCCACGCCGGTGGCGCAGTTGTTGAGGTGGCAGATGCGCAGGTACTTGCAGCCCAGCACGATCATCGGCGCGGTGCCGAAGCCGAAGCTGTCCGCGCCCAGCAGCGCGGCCTTGACCACGTCCAGGCCGGTCTTCAGGCCGCCGTCGGTCTGCAGCAGGGTGCGCCCGCGCAGGTCGTTGGCCAGCAGCGCCTGGTGCGCTTCGGCCACGCCCAGTTCCCACGGCACGCCGGCATAGCGGATCGAGCTGATCGGCGAGGCACCGGTACCGCCGTCGTGGCCGGAAATGGTGATCAGGTCCGCGCCGGCCTTGACCACACCGGCGGCGATCGTACCCACACCGGCATGGCTGACCAGCTTCACCGACACCAGCGCGGTCGGGTTGACCTGCTTGAGGTCGTAGATCAGCTGGGCCAGGTCTTCGATCGAATAGATGTCGTGGTGCGGCGGCGGCGAGATCAGGCCGATGCCCGGGCGCGCATAGCGCAGGCGTGCGATCAACTCGTTGACCTTGTGACCCGGCAGCTGGCCGCCCTCGCCGGGCTTGGCACCCTGCGCGACCTTGATCTGCAGCACTTCGGCATTGACCAGGTATTCGGCGGTGACACCGAAGCGGCCGGAGGCCACCTGCTTGATCTTGCTGCGCCGCTGCGTGCCGTAGCGTGCGGGATCTTCGCCACCTTCGCCGGAATTGCTGCGGCCGCCGAGGCGGTTCATGGCAATGGCCAGCGCTTCGTGCGCTTCGGGCGATAGGGCGCCCAGGCTGATCGCCGCGGTATCGAAGCGCGGGAACAGAGCACTGGCAGGCGCCACTTCATCCAGCGGCACGGGCGTGGCCGCCGGCACCAGTTCCAGCAGGTCTCGCAGCGCCGACGGCGGCCGCGCATGCACGGCATCGCAGTACTGCTGCCACGCACGCGGGTCACCGCTGCGCGCCGCGCGCTGCAGGGTGGTCACCACGTCCGGGTTGTACATGTGGTACTCGCCGCCGTGCACGTACTTCAGCAGACCGCCAACATCCACGTCCTGCTGCGCGTCCCAGGCCTGCGCGCGCAGCTCGCGCGCGTCCGCGTCCAGGCGGGCGAAGCCGGCGCCGCCGATGCGCGACGCCGTATCCGGGAAGCACAGGTCCACGACCTCCGGCTCCAGGCCGATGATCTCGAACAGCTGCGCACCGCGGTAGCTGGCCACGGTACAGATGCCCATCTTCGAGATGATCTTCGACAGGCCCTTGTAGACACCCTTGCGGTAGCGGCGGCCGATCTGCGATTGCTCACCGCCCTTGCTCAGCTTGAGGATGCCGCGGCGGCCCAGGTCGAACAGGGTCTGGTAGGCCAGATACGGATACACCGCGGTGGCACCGAAGCCGAGCAGGCAGGCCATGTGGTGCGGGTCGCGCGCGGTGCCGGTCTCGACGATCAGGTTGACGTCGCAGCGCAGGCCCAGGCGCGAGAGGTGGTGATGGATGGCGCTGGTGGCAAGCAGCGCATGCACCATCGGCCGCGCGGCCACCGGGTAGCGGTCGGACAGCAACAGCATCACCATGCCATCGCGTGCGGCCTGCTCGGCCTCGGCGCAGATACGCTCGATACCGGCGCGCAGGCCTTCGTCTTCGCTGTAGGACAGATCAAGCAGGCGGTTGGCCTGCACGTACTGGTCCATCTTCAGCAGCTGGCGCAGCTTGCGCTGGCTCAGTACCGGCGAATTGAGGATGACGTGGTTCACCGTCTCCGGACCGGCATGGAAGATGTTGGTCTCCTTGCCGAGCTGGGTGGACAGGGACATCGCGCAGTCTTCGCGCAGCGGGTCGATCGGCGGGTTGGTGACCTGCGCGAAGGCCTGGCGGAAGTAGTCGTACAGCGGACGGCTGCGTTGGCTGAGGACGGCCATCGGCGTGTCATCACCCATCGAGCCGGTGGCTTCCTGCTCGGTCTCGGCCAGCGGACGCAGCACCTGCTCCACTTCCTCGCTGCTGAGCTGGTAAAGCTTGTGGTAGCTGCGCAGGGTGCCTTCGTCGAAGGGCTCTTCCACCAGCGACGGGTCGATCAGTTCGGTCTGCAGGTAGGTCACGCCCTGCTGCAGCCATTGCTTGTACGGCGCGCGGCCACGGTTGATGCGGTCCACCGCGTCCGAGTCAAGCAGATCGCCGCGCTTGAGGTCGATGGCCACCATCTCGCCGGGCCCGAGCTTGCCCTTGCGCACCACGCGTTCGGTCGGCACTTCCCACACGCCGGCTTCGGAGGCGACCAGGAAGTGGCGGTCGGCGGTCAGCATCCAGCGCGCCGGGCGCAGGCCATTGCGGTCCAGCGTACACACGGCGTAGCGGCTGTCGCAGGCGACGATGCCGGCCGGGCCGTCCCACGGCTCGCTGTTCAGGCCGTGAAACTCGTAGAAGGCCGCCAGGTCCGGGTCCTTGAATTCCAGCGACTGGGTAGCCGGCGGTACCAGGATGCGCAGCGCCTGGATCAGCTCCATGCCACCGGCGACCATCAGTTCCAGCATGTTGTCCAGGCTCTGCGAATCCGAACCGTGCATGGAGATGACCGGATCGAACTCGGCGATGTCGAAGCGCGGTGTCTTCCACACCTTGCTGCGCGCCTGCGCCCAGCGCCGGTTGCCTTCGATGGTGTTGATCTCGCCGTTGTGGGCGAGCATGCGGAACGGGTGGGCCAGCGGCCAGCGCGGCAGCGTATTGGTGGAGAAGCGCTGGTGGAACACGATCGCGCTGGAGGCCAGTTCGCGGCGCTGCAGGTCCGGATAGAAGCGGCTGAGCTTGTCCGGCAGCACCATGCCCTTGTAGCTGATCGCATCCGGGGTGAGGGTGGTGACGTAGAAGTCGGCGTGTTCGCGCAGCTGCTGCTCGCTGCGGCGACGGGCCAGGAACAGCGCCAGCGCGAAGCCGGCATCATCCTGGCCGACGCCGGCGTCGACGAACACCTGTTCGATGCGCGGCAGCGTGTCGCGCGCCAGCTGGCCGCAGACGCTGTCGTCGGTGGGTACCTCGCGCCAGCCGGCAACCTTGCAGCCCACCGCTTCCACCTGCGCCTGCAGCTGCGCGCGGCAGGCCTGGGCCGCGCCGGCATCGTGCGGCAGGAACACCAGGCCGGCAGCGAAGCGCGCGGTGGTGGCGATGCCGGCCTCGCTGGCCAGCAGTTTCAGGAACGCATCGGGGCGGCGCAGCAGCAGGCCGCAGCCATCGCCGGTCAGGCCGTCGGCGGCCACGCCACCACGGTGGGTCATGCGCGAAAGCGCGGCGATGGCGGTATCAACCAACAGGCGCGATGGTTGATCGTCGAGCTGGGCGACCATGCCAAATCCACAGGCATCGCGCTCGGAGCGCGGGTCGTAAAGCCCTTGGCGGTTGCGGGGGGCCATCTCTACCTCGATGCGTATAGGGTTGGCGGCGACACTCGTCCCCGCTCATTCCCTGGAGCGCATCGTGAGGCCACCGGATGCCTCGACTAGATCACAGGTTGCTGCAACGCCGCAATACACGGTTGCAGGTGCAACGGAAAGCGCCGGCAACCCAGTGCCGGCGCGGGGCCGGACTCAGCCGCAGCGCGTGCCGCTGACCGCGCCCTTGTCGTCCACTTCGATGTTCAGGCGGTCGCCGAGGAACTCCATCGTGGCCACATCATTGGGCTTGAGCACACGCACCTGGCTGGCCCCGGCATCTTCCTGCGCCTGCTTACCGAGGGCATCGGTGTAGGCCTGGCCGACCAGGCTCTGCACCTGGCTGGCATCGCAGGTGCCGACGGGCGGTGCCTCGGTGGCCTTGCCGGCGTCGTCGGCCGGTGCCTTGGCGGCTTCGGCGGCCTGCTGGGCGTGGGCCGTAGCCGAATCCTGTTCATCCAGCGCCGGTGCCTGGCAGGCGGTCAGGGCCAGCACGGCCGGCAGCAACAGGACGGAGAGCGAACGGGCGCGAATCGGAAACGACATCATGACTCCGGAAGGGGTTGTGAAAGCCCGAGCATAGCGGCGAACCGACCCTCACGTGTTTGTCTTGTGTTATCGACAGGATCACTGCGCCGCACCAGTGACACTGCCGGGCATGCCAACACCCCCCACTCCGGAACAACAGGCCGCGCGCGCTGCGGGCCTGCGCTATGTTGATGACACCCAGCCCGGCATCAGCCGCCGCCGCGCCGGCAAGGGGTTCAGCTACCGCGATGCCGACGGCCACGCGCTGCGCGATGCCACCACCCTGCAACGCATCCGTGCGCTGGCGATTCCGCCGGCCTACACCGCAGTGTGGATCTGCGCCCATGCCAACGGCCACCTGCAGGCGACCGGCCGCGATGCGCGCGGGCGCAAGCAGTACCGCTACCACCCCGACTGGGCCGCAGTGCGCGACGCCGGCAAGTTCGACCGGGTGATCGCCTTTGGCGAAGCACTGCCTGCGCTGCGGCGCCGGCTTGGCCGCGATCTCAAGCGCAGCGGCTTCCCGCGCGAAAAGGTGCTGGCGGTGGTGGTCGCGCTGCTGGCCGACACCCTGGTGCGGGTAGGCAATGAAACGTATGCCAGGGAAAACAAATCCTTTGGCCTGACCACGCTGCGCAACCGGCACCTGGACCTGCTGCGCGGCGGGCGCGTGCGCATGCGCTTCCGCGGTAAATCCGGGCAGCTGCATGAAGTAACGGTCGGTGACCGCCGGCTGGGCACGCTGGTGCGCGGTGTGCAGCAGTTGCCGGGCCAGGCGCTGTTCCAGTACCGCGACGACGACGGTGTCATCCAGCCGGTCGATTCCGGTGCGGTCAACGATTACCTGCGCGAGGTGATGGGAGAGGACTTCACCGCCAAGGATTTCCGCACCTGGGGCGGCACCCTGGCCGCGGTACAGGCGTTCGCAGCCACCGAACTGCCCGAACCGGCCAGCCAGCGCGCGCTGGCCAAGGTGCAGCGCGAGGTGGTGTGCAAGGTGGCGGCCCAGTTGGGCAATACGCCTGCGGTGTGCCGCAAGGCCTATATCGACCCTTGCGTGTTCGCCGGCTGGGAGCGCGGCGAACTGGCGAAACTGGCCGGCCTGCGTGGGCCGCGCCAATGGGAACAGGCGACGCTGAAGGTACTGCGCCGCGCGCGGCGGCTGGCCAAGCGCAGCGCCACGACGTAGCGTCGAGCTTGCTCGACGGCTATTAGCCGCAATAAATGGCCGTGATGTTGTTGGTACGGCCCTTCTCGATGGTCAGGCGGTCACCGCCTTCGTGCGCCGGTGGCACCCGCGGGCCGTCATGACGCAGCACCTGCACGTGCAGGCTGTCGCTGTCCACGCGCGCGCGTTCAACGGTGGCGGCCGAAGCGGCCAGGCCGAGCGCACCGCGCACCATGTCGCTGTGGCACTGGCCGGAAATCACCCCGTCGATCGGCTGCACCTGGGCCATCGGCGTGCTGCTGCAGGCAGCGAGGGCAAGGCTGAGAGCGGTGGCGGCGATGGCAGCTTTCATGGAGGCGTTCCTCGCGTGGTTGCGT
This sequence comes from Stenotrophomonas sp. SMYL89, assembly GCF_036319985.1. Taxonomy (NCBI): domain Bacteria; kingdom Pseudomonadati; phylum Pseudomonadota; class Gammaproteobacteria; order Lysobacterales; family Lysobacteraceae; genus Stenotrophomonas; species Stenotrophomonas sp. SMYL89. The sequence continues at coordinate 22,220 of NZ_JAWIRW010000006.1, forward strand.
GCAAGGGTGCGACGGCGCGCGTGGTGGCGGAATGAATGCCGTGCACATGCTGGACACGGTGCGCTCACTGCCGCCGACAGCGCGGTCAGGGACACTGCAGTTGCGGCGGATGCCGCCCCCGGTAGTGCCGGCCGCTTGCCGGCAGCCCCTTTCCCTCCCGAGGAGATCTGCATGGCCACGAGCAAGAAGCTTCCCACCCGCCGCAAGGCATCGCCGAAGGTGCGCAAAGGCAGCACCGCTACCACGACCGCCGCCGACCCGGACCGCCCACGCGTGGTGAAAACCGCAACCCGCAAGGCCGCCGCCAGCGATCCGCGGGCGGCGCGCGTCGCGTCGCGGCAGCGGCGCCTGCAGGACCAGGAAAAGGCCAAGGACGCGCGGGCGGCAAAGAAGGCCACGAAGAAGCGCGCGACCCAGGCCGGTACCCGCAGGCAACCTGAGGTCATGCCCGCCCAGCAGCTGCCCAAGCCCGGGCATGAACACGAACTTGAGCTGGCGCCACGCTTCCTCGCGCCGGACTACGCGGGCAGCGGCAAACTGCAGGGCATGCGCGCGATCATCACCGGCGGCGATTCCGGTATCGGCCGCGCGGTCGCGGTGCTGTTCGCACGCGAGGGTGCGGACGTTGCAGTGCTACATCTGGACGAGGCGGAGGACGCGGACATCACCCGCCAGCACGTGGAGCGTGAAGGCGGTCGCTGCGTGGTGATTGCCGGTGACGTGCGCGATCCGCGCTTCTGCAACAAGGCGGTGAAGCAGGTCGCCAAGGCCTTCGGCGGCATTGACATCCTGGTCAACAACGCCGCGTTCCAGCTGCACTGCGAGCGGCTGGAAGACCTCGAAGACGCGCACTTGCAGGAGACCCTGCAGACCAACATCGGTGGGTACATCCAGATGGCGCGTGCGGTGCTGCCGCACCTGGGCGAGGGCGCCAGCATCATCAACACCGGTTCGGAAACCGGCATTTTCGGCAGCAAGGCGCTGATCGACTACTCGGCCACCAAGGGCGCGATCCACGCGTTCACCAAGTCGCTGGCCAGCCAGCTGCTGCCACGTGGCATCCGGGTCAACTGCGTGGCGCCGGGGCCGGTGTGGACGCCGCTGAACCCGGCCGACAAGCCGGCGGAGGACGTGGCGGAGTTCGGCAAGGACAGCGACATCGGCCGGCCCGCACAGCCCGAAGAACTTTCTCCGGCCTACGTATTCCTGGCCTCGCCGGTCTGTGGCAGCTACATCAGTGGCGTGATCCTGCCGGTGATGGGCGGGCCGCGAGGCTGAACGGCCCTACTGCGTGGAGTCTGCTGAATGGGGCCTCGCGCAGGTGTGTGGCGTGCGTCAAAGGCTGCGCCGGTGCGGCGGGGTAGGCTGGACTCCCATACCGATCACGTTCAAGGAAAGATCATGGCGGAGATGGATATCAACGCAGCGGCCGATGAAGTCGTCGCCCTGCTGCGGCAGAACGACGCCCGTGGCGCGGCCGCGCGCCTGGAGGCCCTGCACAACGGCCAGAGTGCAGTGGTGCAGGAATCGCTGGATCGCTACATCGCGGCGCGGGGTGCCACCGAGCTTGAGGCCCTGCAACGCAGCGGTGGCGTATCCGCCGCGGATGCGGCCACGGTCAACCCGATGCTGGATCGCCTGGCTGAGGCGACGCGCCCTCCGCGCATGCCCGATGCAGCAGAGACCGCAGGCCTGAGCCAGGCCCAGCAGTACGACGTGTACGGCAGCATCGTGGCCCAGCGCGGCAGCGCCGCGGCAAACGATGCGATGGCCACCCGGGATCGCGTGGTGCTGGGGTTGCGTGATGAGAACCGCACCACCGAGGCGCGCGGGCGTGGTGTCTACGACGACCGCATCGTGGTGCTGTGGAAGGATGCGCAGGGCCACGGCCATGTGCGCGAGTTCAACCAGGCCACGACGGAGCCGACGGCCCAGTACGATGGTCACGCCAAGACCACGCCACGCAGCCCCGGCTTCGGCAACGTGGCGCCGCGCACCAAGACCGAGGGCGAGGACGTCAACGGCGACCGGGTCAAGGATCTTGGACGGTTGGGCGAAGGCACCACCGAGATGCGCGCAACAACCCATCCGCGAAATGGCCATCCCGATGAATTTGCACTGCGCCCTTCGCAGGACGCGATCACCGCAGGCGCCGGCCGTGTGGAGCGCGACAGCAATGGCGACGGCTGGTTCGATGCGCGCGATACCCAGGGCGTGCAGGACCTCAACGACACCTTCAAGATCCATCGTGGCAGCCGGTCCAATACCGATTCGGCGGGCTGCCAGACCATCGGCGGCGGCGAGTACGACGACTTCGTGTCGACGGTGCGCGGCACGCCTGGGCAGAACCGTTGGCAGTACGTGCTGACCTCGGTTGCACCCGGCCAGGCGCGCGAGCTGGGACAGGACGCGCCGCTCGCGGCCAATGACGATCCCCGTCAGCCGCAGCATCGCGACCATGCCCTGCAGCAGCAGATCAGCACGCACCTGCAGGCCCTGGGCGGACGCTACGCCGAGCATGCCGATGACTACAGTCTGGTGATGCTGCGCGAAGCGAAGGCCGCAGGCATGACCCGGGTCGACCAGATCGTGGCCAGCAATCCCAGTGGTGGCCGCGCTGCGGGCGAGACACTGTTCCTGGTGCAGGGCAGTCCGGGCGACCCCGCGGCAGTGCGCGCAGGCGTCAACGCGGCCGAGGTGCGCGAGACTACGGTGGAAACCAGCCTGCGCCAGCTGCAGCAGCAAGCGCGCGAACAGGGTGCACCGGTACCGGCGCCGGCGCCTGCACAGCAGCAGGAAGTACCGGCGATGGGAGGGCGTTGAGCGATGATCCGATCACACCTGATGCCGAGCGTTTCGTTGATGTTGTTGCTGGCCTGCAGCGCCTGCGCGCCCGCTGGAGAGCGTGTCGCGCCGGCAGCGCCCACCGCCAGCCCGGCGGCGAACCCGGAGGCCTTGCCTGCGCAGACCCTGCCCACTGATCGTGGACTGCCCGCACTGCCGGAAGCCTCCGGCAGCGCCCATCCCGGCGGTCGCTACGCTGCGCTGCCCGAACCTGCCAGGCAGGTGCTGATGCATTTGAAGTGCAACGTGGAAGGTGCCAGCAATGTGCAGGTGCTTTCCATTCCCGCGCAGGGGGGCCGGCAGGATTTCATGGTCACCGATCGCAGCGGGCCGCGTTTCCGTTACTGGATACGGTCGTTCTCCAGTAGTGGCGGCACCACAGGCTATCTGGTGCAGCTGCGGGACTGCCCAGCCAGCACCACCGGCATGCGCGCCTACATTGCACAGGGGGCGGCACCGCTGCAGGACGTCACCGCATCGCTGCTGGCGCAGGCAGGGCTGCCTGATGCGGCGACGATGACGGCATACCAGGACAAGGGCGCGGGCGACCTGTTCGCCTTCATCGGGCCGCTGGACAAGGTGCCGGTGCTGCGCTGGGTGGCCGAAGCCGACCCCGAGCAGCCATTGGCCCCCGACGCGCGCAGCTTCGACCATGGCAATGCCATCCACGGCGGTTTCCTGCGCTGGAACCAGGATCACTTCGAAGTGGCCAGGACCGTGCCGGCCGGGCTATGGCCCTGCGATGACAGCCCGTTATTGCCGTGCAAGGGCGACCCGTTCGTGACTGGGCGTTGAGGCATCGCGCGCATAGAAATCGGCAATGCGCGGAATGAACTGCTGCGGATTGGCACCGACAAGATTGGTCAGCACCACCACCGCCACGCGGCGCTCGGGATAGACCACGAACGCCGAGCGCGCACCGCCGATACCGGCCACCTGAAGGTCGGGCGATGCGCGCAGTACCGGCCAGCCCCCCGCCCACGGGCCGGCACGGCCATCCGCCAGGCGCTCTGCGCTCCACATCCGACGCAGGGCCGTCTCCGGCAGCAGACGGCCTTCGGTCAGCGCGACCAGCCAGCGCGCGGTGTCGTCGGCGGTGGTGAGGATGCCGCCACCGGCCCACAGCGAAGGCGGTATGTCGTAGAACCAGTGCGACAGGCGGGACGGTGCATCGGCAGCGTCGGTGGCTCGCGGGGCCAGGCTGTACATCGTCGCCGCATCCGGAATCAGGTCGTAGCTGTCGCCGAAGGTGGTGCGGGCCATGCGCGCGCTGCTGAACTGGCGGGTGGCGAGGAAACGTTCGTAGGGCATGCCGGATTGCTTCGCGATGATTCGTGCCAGCAGTACGTAGTTGGTCTGGTTGTAGGCGAAGCGCTGCCCGGGTTCGGCTTCGACCGGCTGCGCAGTGACGGCCGCCCACGCCTGCGCTTCTGAGCCACCGCCCAGCAGTCCATTCGCATCAAGGATGTCCGGAAGGCCGGAGGTATGCGCCAGCAACTGGTGTACGCGCACGTCTCTCCACGCTGGCGGAAGATCATCCAGGTAGCGCGAGGCCGGCGCGTCCAGATCCAGCTGCCCCTGCTGGGCCAGCTGCGCGGCGGCCACGCCGGTGAACGCCTTGGTGGCCGAATTGAGTGGGAAACGGGTGTCGCGCGAGGCAAGCACACCGTTCTCCACGTTGGCCAGCCCGTAGGCCTCGGACAACACGGTCTGCCCGTCCTTGACCACCGCGATCTGCAATCCTGGGATGCGCCGCTCCAGCATGATCTGGCGGATCAGGCGGCGGGTCTGGTCGTTGGCCTGGTCCTGGCTGGCAGAGACGGCGGCGAAGGGCAGTGCACTGATGAGCATGAGCAGGACTCGGAGCATTGGGTGGGACATGCGGAATTCCAGCGGGGCGTTGCGGATGGGATGCAGCGGGCGGATCCAAGGTTTAAGCGCTCGGTGGTGCCTACCGTTCGTCGGCCCATGACTTCCGGGGGGTTGACTACAGCTGTCGCCAAGCTGACAGTGACGACACATGTAGTCAAGGGAGTGGTGTCATGCGTGGCAAGACCATCGGGGACCAGGAGCTGGCCCTGCTGCAGTACATCGATGAACATGCGCCGGCCAGCGTCGGCGAGGTCGCCAGTGGCTACGGGGAGGCCCGTGGCCTGGCCCGTTCCACCGTGCTGACGATGATGGAGCGGCTGCGGGCGAAGGGGTACCTTCAGCGCCAGCAGCAGGACGGGGTCTACCGCTACCAGGCCACCCGTGGCCCGCAGAGCGTGCTGCAGGGTGCCGTGGCCCAGTTCGTCGACAACACCCTGCAGGGGTCGGTGTCGCCGTTCGTGGCCTACCTGTCGCAGCGCCAGCAGGTCAGCGACAACGAGCTGGCCGAGCTGGAAGCGCTGGTCGCCCAACTCCAATCGCGTCGCCACGAGGGCTGAGCCATGGACACCACGATGCTGATCCCGATGTTGGAACGGCTGGGCTGGACCAGCCTGCAGACCGTGCTGCTGGTGGCCCTGGTGTATGGCCTGTGCCGCGCGCTGCCGTCGCTGTCGGCGGCCACCCGCTGCCGCCTGTGGTGGCTGGTCTCGCTGCAGGCCGTGCTCGGCCTGTTCTGGAGCCAGCCGTTGCAGCTGGCCTGGCTGCCGGCCCCCCAGGCCGTGGCGATGACTGCAACCGAAGTGGTCACCGAGACACTGCACCCGCTGGCCCCGCAGGCCTCGGCGCAGGTGCTGGCGGCGATGCCGATGCCTGCGGCGGACGTGCCGGCGGTGGCCTGGTGGGCGATCGCACTGGCCGCGCTGTGGCTGTCCGGCGTGCTGCTGATGGCGTTGCGCACCTTCGGTGAGTGGCGCCGCTGCCGCGCACTGCTGGCTGCGGCCTATCCCTGCGAGGACCAGGCGCTGGTGCAGGCCCTGCAGCTGGCCTCCGATGCGCACGGTGTGCGCCCTGCACCGCGGCTGTGGATGAGCACTCAGGTGGACTCGCCGCAGCTGGTCGGGCCGTTCCGCCCGGTGCTGCTGCTGCCCGCAGGTGACAATGCGCTGCAAGGCGACGCGCTGGACCTGGCGCTGACCCACGAACTACAGCACCTGCAGCGTCGTGACCTGCAGTGGGGGCTGCTGCCCGCATTGGCCCAGCACCTGTTCTTCTTCCACCCGCTGCTGCGCCTGTCGGTGCGCGAATACGCCCAGGCCCGCGAGGAAGCAGTGGATGCGGCCGTGGTCGGCCAGCACGGCGCCAGCCGCCAGGCCTATGGCCGCCTGTTGCTGCAGCTGGGCGTGGCCCCACAGCCGCACCTGGGCGTGGCCAGCGCCGCACCGAGCACCACCAGCCTCAAGCGTCGCCTGCTCTCGCTGCAGTCGCACCGGTCCTGCCCGCGCCTGCTGGCGATGGCGTTGACCGCTGCCGTGGTGGTGGTGGGCGTGGCGCCGATGCGCCTGGTTGCAGCCCCGGTGCCGCCGGCACCGCCTGCGCCGCCGGCCGCACCGAAGGCCGTGGTTCCCCCGCCGCCGGCGCCGAAGGTTCCGCCTGCACCGCCGATGTCGGCGCGCGCGCCGGCGGTGCCGGTGGCCCCTGCGCCGCCCGCCGAGCCCGCCGACGTTGAGGAGCTGTCCGGCCCGGACGATGCGGATGTGGCGGTTGACGTGGATGTCGACGTCGACCCGGGCATCGACGGCGGCCGCAGCACCTCGCGCAGTTCCTCCATCACCACCTACGGCCGTCTGGATCTGGGCCAGTCCCCGTCGCAGGCATTCGTGCTGGTGGATGGTGATTCGACCTTCGCCAACGGCGGCATCGACGATGTGACGCTGGCACGCAAACAGCTCGGCAAGGGCCCGGCGCTGTGGTTCCGCCAGGGCGACAAGCGCTACGTGGTGCGTGATCCGATGATGATCCAGACCCTGCAGCGTGCCTACAGCGGCGCGGTCGATCTGGGCCGCCAGCAGAGCGAACTGGGCCGCCAGCAGAGTGCGCTGGGTCGCGAGCAGGGCGAACTCGGCAAGCAGATGGGCGAGATGGGGCGTCTGCAGAGCGAGGAGGCACGCCGCATCGCACTGGCCGCTGCCGAGGCCGCGCGCAACGCGATGGCCGCGCATGACATCAACCGCGAGGCGGCGGCGGAAGCGGCGAAGGCGGCGCGCGGTGCGACCAGCGATATCGCCGTTGCGCGAGAGGCTGCGCGCGAGGCCGCCGCCGAGGCACGTCGTGCGATGCAGGAAGCCCGCAGCGAGGCCGCGCAGTCCGGCCGTACCCGTGACATGCAGCGCCTGGCCAGACAGCAGTCTGAACTGGCCAACCGACAGGCGGCACTGGGCAGCCAACAGGCCGCGTTGGGCGAGCGTCAGGCGCGCGTGCATGCGCAGGCATCGCAGCAGGCACAGCAGGTGATCGCGCGCGCACTGGCCAGCGGCAAGGCCGAGCGACTCTGAGCGGTAGTGGGGGGGCGGGGGGGGGCGCGGGGGGGGGGGGGGGCCCCGCGGCCGCGCCCCCGCGGGCGGAGCGCCGCCCCGGCGGGGGGCGGGCCCGCCGCGGCGCCGCACGGGGGGGGCCCCCCCCCCCCCCCGCCACTACCCTGAGGCGATCAACCGCAGCTGGCGCGTTCGATGCGGTTCTGCGCATCCACCTGCACGGTCACGCGGTCCTGGCGGAAGTCCATGGTCACCGCCATGCCAGGCTTGACCACCCGTGCATTGCGCGCGCCGCTGGCGCTGACCAGCTGCTTCACGGTGGCCTCGTCGGCGGTCTTGCCAGTGAAGGCTTCAAGCTTGTCGGGCTGGCACTCATGCGGACCGTCGGCCGCCGATGGCGGCGTGGTCTCATGCGCGGTACTGCTGCCCGCATGGCTGCAGGCGGCCAGAGGCAGGATGGCGAGCAGGGCGAGGGGACTGAGGCGCATCGTCGGGCTCCAAGCGTGGATGGTGGCGGCAGTGTCGCCGCTGCCACCGTCAGGCCGCGTCAACGCCTACTGCCCGACCAGCGCCAGCGTCTCGCGCTCGCGCTGTTCCTCGTGCACCAACCGTTGCAGCAGCAGGGCCAGCGTCACCACGTCCTGGTGGTTGTGGTCGGCCACCCGGCGCAGGTTCACCGCATCGCCACCACGCAGGAAGCGCAGCCATGCGCCCGGCGCCTCAGAACCGGGCAGATCGTCCTCGCGCACCACGCGCAGCAGCTGGCGTTCGATGGTGGACAGCTTGCAGTTCTCCCAGCTGCCACGATAACGGCGGCGGGTGGGGTAGAGCAGGTCGACATGGTCCAGCGCGCTGATCGGGTCGCGTTGCCGGGCCAGCCGGTAGCGGGCCTTCAGCAGTGGCGCATCGTAGCTGCGGCCGTTGTAGCTGCAGAACACGGTGGTCGGCTGCAGCCAGCTGGCGAAGGTGGCCAGCATCGCGTCTTCCGCAGCCATGGTGGACATCAGCAGCTGGCGGATGCGCAGGCCTTCGCCGCGTTGAGGGCACACATGCCAGTCGGCGGCCCCGATCATGAAGGCGCGGGTGCCGGTGCCGCCGGCCAGGCCGGTGGTTTCGGTATCGAAGAACAGCAGGTCGCGCGCGGCCACGTGCTGGCCTTCGCGACGGGCGAAATCCAGCGACAGGGGCTGCGCCGGAATCGTCTGCGGCTGCAGCGATTCGATCAGGAACAGACCCGGTGCGATTTCTTCGCCGGGTAGTTGCCGATCCTGTGCACTGGCATGCACCGGTGCAGGGCCGCCGCGTGTGCGCAGGCCAAGCAGGCGATGCAGGCTGCCCACCTCCGGCCGACGCAGCGGTGCGGGTGCCGGTGTGGAGGCCGCAGCGCCGGTCGGCTTGTGGCGGATCTCCTGTTCGACCCAGGCGAACACCGAACGCTCGGCCGGTGGTTGCCGCGCATCGTTGGCGGCCACGGATGCCGGTGGCGCAGGGGGCACGTCCGGCGCGGCCAGTGTACTCGCCTTCGGGTCGCCGGCCTGCCTGCGCAGCAGGCGCAGCTTGTCCAGCCTCAGGCTCACGGGGCCAGCAGCTCCATCGGATCGCGGGAGGTCACCACCACGTCGGGCACGTGCTGGCAGGCTTCTGCGTCGAACAGGTCGAGCACGCGCAACGCCAGCGCACGCGGCGAGGTTTCATCTTCTTCCTGCGCCGCCAGCACCGGGCCGACGCAGGCTGGGCAGCCGGCCTTGCAGTCGCAGCGCTGCACCAGTTCGCGCGCGCGCTGCACCAGCTCGGCCTGGCGCTGCCACAACGGCTCGCTGAGGCCGACGCCACCAGGGAAGTTGTCGTACAGGTACACGGTGGGCACGAACTCCTGCAACAGCTCGACAACGCCAGGATCACCCTCGCTGCCGCGCAGCTGGCCACGGCCGCTCTGGTCGGCGATTGCGAACCAGGAACCATCGCCGTTGCCCACCGACTTCTGCAGGTCGCGCGCATCGGCCATCACCGCCACGGTGGCGACGATGTGCAGCGCATAGGCCGCGCCGAGGAATCCATCCAGCGCATCCTGCTTGCTGGCGAAGGCGCGCAGCAGCAGCGCCTGTGGCAGCTGCCACCACACCGCAGTGGTATGCAGTTCCTGGTCGGGCAGGTTCACCGGGCCGTAGCCGATGTTCTCGTGCGTGTAGTAGCGGATCTTCTTGTAGCCGGCCACGCGGCGCACTACGTGCACTTCGCCGTGGTGCGAATCGCCACGGCCGGCCACGCCTCCATCGAAGCGGTCCAGCACCTTGAGCTTGGTGAAGTCGATGCTGTCGGTGTAGTAGTCCACATGCGTGCGGGTGACGTAGGCCTTGCGCCCGTCCCAGTCCAGCGTTTCCACCTGGTACGGGGTGGACTGCACCATGTGGATGGCGCCTTCGTACAGGGTGAGCGCCGCGGCGGAGTAATCCACTTCGGCGATGATCTGCTGGCGGCCATCGCTGCGGTCGACCACCACGAAGTTGCCGTCGGCCACGGCACGCAGGCTGACCGCATTGGCCGGATAGCTGTCGGCGATCCATTCCCAGCGCTCGCCTTCGCGATGGATGACTTCGGTTTCGGCCAGCGCTTCCAGGAACACTTCCGGATCGATCGGGCCGAAGCCATCGCCGACCCGGAACGGCAATTCAAAGGCCGCGCAGCGGATGTGGTCGAACAGGATCAACGGCTGGTCCGGCGCGATGCGCGCATGTTCGGGCGAGGCCTCGGCAAAGAAATCCGGATGCCGCACCACGTACTGGTCCAGCGGCTGCGAGCTGGCCACCATCACGCCCAGCGCGGGCTGCTGGCGGCGGCCGGCGCGGCCGAAGCGCTGCCAGGTGGCGGCCACGCTGCCGGGGTAGCCATTGAGGATGACCACGTCCAGACTGCCGATATCCACGCCCAGTTCCAGCGCCGAGGTGCTGACGATGCCGTCGATGTTGCCGGCGCGCATCGCCCGTTCGGTCTCACGGCGCTCGGTGGGCAGGTAGCCGCCGCGGTAGGCACGGATGCGTGGCGGCTTGCGCGGGTCGTGGTCGAAGATGTCCTTCAGGTACTTGGTCAGCACTTCCACCATCAACCGGGTCTGTGCGAACACCAGCGTCTTCAGCCCGGACTTGATCGCGATGCGCGCGATCCGGTTGCTCTGCGAGCGCGCCGAGGCGCGCAGGCCGAGGTCGGGGTTGATCACCGGCGGATTCCACAACAGCACCTGTTTCGGCCCGCTGGGCGCACCGGATTCAGTAATGGCAGTCGCCGGGGCCTCGATCAGCGCCTCGGCATGCGCCTGCGGGTTGCCGATGGTGGCCGAGCACAGGATGAACTGCGGTTGCACGCCGTAGAACGCACAGATGCGCTTGAGCCGGCGCAGCACGTTGGTGACATGGCTGCCGAACACGCCGCGGTAGGTATGCACTTCGTCGATGACGATGTAGCGCAGGTTCTCGAAGAACTGCGCCCACTTGGTGTGATGCGGCAGGATCGCCTGGTGCAGCATGTCCGGGTTGGACACCACGATGTCGCCATGCAGGCGGATCGCCTGCCGCGCATCGCCAGGGGTGTCGCCATCGAAGGTGAAGGCCTTCACCCCCAGGTCGCCGGCGCGGTTGAGTTCCAGCAGTTCGGCCACCTGGTCCTGGGCCAGCGCCTTGGTCGGGAACAGGTACAGCGCCTTGGCCTTGTCCTGCATGGCCGCGCTGACCACTGGCAGGGTGTAGCACAGCGACTTGCCGCTGGCGGTGGGGGTGACGATGGCCACGTGTTCGCCGCGCTGGCTGGCCTCCCACGCTTCAGCCTGGTGGCTGTAGAGCTGCTCGATGCCACGGGCCTTCAGCGCGGCGGCCAGGGCCGGCGGCACTGAATCGGGAAGGGGCGCGTAGCGGCCTTCGCGGCCCGGAATGGCAAAGCTGCCGGTGATGCGGTCCTGGTAGCGGCGCTGCAGCCGCGCACTGAGCAGGGCGCCATCGCGGGCGGGCAGGCCGTCGCGGGTGGCGAGCTTCTGCTCGGCGTCGGCGGTGCGCTTGGCGAGTTCGTAGGCCATGGAAGATGGAGCCAGTACGGATTGCGAGGGGTCACATGGCACCACATCCACGTCTCAGGATGTGAGACACCGGCGTGGGATGCAGTGAACCATTCAGAGCGGGACCCGAGGAGTGGTTGATCCTTCTGCTGGCTATCGCGATGTGTCAGTCGTCGCGCATGTGGCTGGCCAATGCGCGACGCTGCTGCTCTGCCCGGAGCCCACATCGCATCAGGATGCGCAACTGGACGAGCAGCAACAGCACCGCCAGCAGCCGCCACGTGCTGCGTACCAAGGCGCTGGCAAGTGGGGATGATCCCGAGGCTGTGTCGATGTCCACATGCAATGCGTGGCCTTGCTGCGAAGCGTTGACGACCCAGCCTGCCATGTCGAAAGGCTGCGGGTGTACCAGCCGGTCGCTTGTCAGGCCCAGCGCCTGCCAGGGATCGCTGGCGGCAGCCCCAGCAAGGGTCGGGCGGGGCCGGTGCTCCCGCAGGATCACCCCGGGCGGGGCATCGCGATAGGCATGGGTGAGTTCAGCCAGCTGCTGCCTGGCAATACTGCGGCTGACGGCGCGCTGCAGTGCGTGCAGGGCAGCCATGTCGGGCGTGGTCAGGTGCAGGGCCGCGTCGCCTGAAGCGTCGATTCGTTGCATGGACGCTGCAAACCCCCTCCAGCCATCTCCCGGCGGGACCGCCTCGTCAGGAAGTGCTGCGCTGCGCCGTGCAACCGGCGTCGCCAGCAGTTCCATCACGCGCTCGCGGAAGTATCCACAGTCCGGCAGGCCCGCCTGGCATGCCAGCTCCAGTCCATCCACCAGCTGACGGCTCCCCAGCACGGCATGCCTGGCATCCTGCCGTGCGCTCAGAAACAGGGCGTCAGGTGCGTGCAGTGATACACGAACCTTCAACAGGGACTCATCGCCAAGGGCCGCGATGGCGGGCGGCAGCGCGGCCGGCGGTGGCGCAACGGGGGATGTTGTCCAGACCCGTTGCCCGCAGTCGAGGATCGCAGGTGCCTCTCTGTCTCCTGCCCAGGACCGGCGCACGCCACAGGTGGCCAGGCCGGTCAGCTGCACCTTGTCACCGCGCCTGGGGGGATCGGATAGCAGATCAGAGGGCACTGCATCGGTCCGGACGCGTGACGGCCGCAGTGCATCCGCCGAGGCACGCAGGTCTTCAATGACGCCTTCGCCGTTGCCCAGGGACCACAGCGTGACGATGACCGCCACAGTCAGCCACAGCAGGTGCCTGGCCCAGGGAAGAGGAGGGTGACGCAGCGCCTCCTTGACCCGGGACGGGCCGGGTGACACCGCCAGCAGTGCACGATCCTCCTCGCGCACGTCGGCGGTGACGGTGCGACCAAAGGGCAGCACGCCGGGTTCGCACCAGTGGCGAGGGACGTGCACTTCGACGGTATCGACGAAGACCCGTGGCACGTCACCATCGATCTGACCATTGCCCTGCAGTACCGGGCCGGACAGGACACCCTCGATCCTTACCACCTGCGCCGGCGGCGGCAGCGGGCGCGTTCCCTGCCGCCGCAGCGCCACTGCGACCCCGGCCATGGCCGCGCCACCGGCCAGCAGCCCCCAGGACGATCCCCAACGCATCTGACCACCCACCCAGAACAGGGTGGATGCAAGCACGATGCACACTGCGCTTGATATGCCCAGCCAGCGGGGTTGGCGGAGGGAACGTTCTGCCTCCGTCTCCTCGCGCCGGGTGCGTGGGCTTCCCTGCGCAGTGTCCACCGTGCAGGGCCCGGGCGTGGGCTGCCGGGTACCCCTCTCGAGCCAGACACATCGGTCAGTCTGCGCCTGCGTTTCACGTTCACGCTCGCCGGTGATCGTATGGCCGTTCAGCCAGACGACCAGGGCGAATGAGCGACCCAGCACGACATCCGCACGGTTCCGCGCGGACAGATGGCGCCGCATGCCATACGGCAGCAGCACCGGCACGCTGCCCAGTCGCTCGATCTTCGTGTGTGCGTCGACCTCGCGCAGGCTGTGCTCGCCTTCGATGCGGTACACGCTGTTGGACGGGCCGAGCTGGCCGGTCAATCTGAAGGGCTCGAGAGCGTCGTATTCGGCGCTGTCCAGCTGGCGCGCCGCTTGCGAGCCTCGAAGCCTTCGCAGGGCGCGATGATCGAGCTGTCGCTGATGGAATTCGGTGGCGGACAGGGCGAGGGCGAGCAGCAGCACGCAGCCAATCACCAGCAATGAAAGGGGCATGAGTGTGCTCCGGCAGGTCGAACCTGACAGGTTCAAGGGTTCGGCATCGAAAACCAATGCAACTCGTTGCGGATTGGGCCATCGCCCGCTGAACGCCTGCGCGCGGCCACAACGAAATCTGAAGCAGCGATGCGTATCCTCACAGCCTGGACGCAACAGACGGGGCAAGGGCCGTGGCACGACGTGGAATGCAGGGAGCAGTGCTGGCCAACCTGATGCTGGCGGGCCTGGCGCAGGCGCAGCAGGCGGTGCCCGAGGCTGCGCCTGCTCCTTCTGCAGACGCGCCCACGGTAGCTACCGCGCCGGTTTCCACCACCCTGCCGCAGGACAACGTCACCACCCTTGGCGAAGTGCGCGCACTCAAGCCGGAAGACGAGCCGCTGGACCTGTACCGCTTCAAGAATCCCGTGAAGTTCGGCGACAACCGCTTCAGCCGCGACTGGAGTGAACCACCGTCGCCGGAACAGGTCAGCATGGGCGGCGGCTACATCATGATGGGCGTGGTCAAGGGCGTGATGGCAGCTGCAAAGGGCGTGAACAAGCTTACCGGTGGACCGGCGCAGATCCAGGCTGCGGTGGCGCGGCCACCGCCGGAACTCAGTGCCGAACAGCAGCAGCGTGCGCTGCGGTTCTCCGAGGAGCAGGGTGCCGGTGACCCATCGCCGGTGAAGTAGGCCGGTATATCCTGCCGGCATCCCCATCGGTGCCATGCCATGTCCCTGCGTTCGTTCTGCCTGCTGGCCGCGTTGCTGCCCGCCTCTGCCTTTGCTTCCGATATCGCCGATGACGGCGCCTGCCGCAACGGCGCGTTCCCGTCCGAACAGAGCCGGTTTGCACTGGCGCGGGTGGTCGACGCACCGCGCCTGTACCTGCTCGGCGACATGGACGGCTGCCCGGGCAAGGGCGAGCCGGCCTGCCGCCAGCGCAGCTATGTGGTCAACGGCGATACGGTGGTGACCGGGCGCGACCTGGGCGGTTATCGCTGTGCGTTCTTCCCGAACAAGGTGGGCGGCAGTGCGGGCTGGGTGGACCGCAGCAAGCTGCAGCCATTGCCTGCGGTGGTGCCGTCGCTGCGGGACTGGGCGGGCAACTGGAAGGATGGCGACAACGGCCTGCACATCTCGGTGCAGGGTGCACAGCTGCATGTGGAAGGCGACGCCTACTGGCCCTCTGCAAACCCCACGCCGGAACAGCGTCCGTATGGCCCCAACATGGGCCAGGTCGAAGCGCGTGCGACGCCACGCGGCGCCGATGTGGAGTTCGCCGAAGACACCTGCAGGGTGCGTGTGCATTCGCTGGGCGAGGTGCTGATCGTGGCCGACAACAGCGAGTGCGGTGGCATGAACGTGCGCTTCAATGGCGTGTATCGGCGCGTGGGAAAACGTTGAAGGGCGCATGAGGGACCAGTAGATCCACGCCATGCATGGATGCTCTTTGCGATCCAATCGGCCGGGGTCAGAGCCCTTTCGCGGGCGAAAGGGATCCGACCCCGAAGTCACCGCCGCCGTTCCAGCCACCACAGCAGCGAGGCGCACAGCACGAAGGCCAGCCACCATGGCCAGCGCGAGCCAGCCACCGGCTGCGTGGCCTGTGCATTCGCGGGCGTGCTGCGGGCCAGCGCCTGCGTGGTCGCATCGATCATCGCCTGCCGATGCAGTGCGGGCGCGTCCTTCGGGTCGAATGCATAGCGCCAGACGATACTGTCCCCATGCTGCAGGCGCTGCCAACCTGCGCCACGTGGCCACCAGCCGGCACAACGCAGCGCCGATGTCGCACCATCGACGATCAGCGGTACGCCGTCGCCACGCGGGTTGAAGGCCTGCAGCGGCGCCTGTACGCCACACAGCGCCTGCCGTTCGCCGGCCCAGGCAATCGCTTGTGGTGACCACAGCGCATCACCGCTGCCCTGCGCACGTGCCAGCGTGGCAACCACGCCGCTCCACAGTTCGCCGTGGCGGTCATCGCGGCCCGCCAGCACCCAACGCCAGCTGTCGGTGATGGGCAGCAGGCCGATGCGTCCCTTGCCGGCCGAGCGCCAGCCGCCGACGGCCTTGCCATCAAGACCCTGCAGCAGTGCGTTGCTGCCCGGTGCCTGCAATGCCAGTGCTTCCAGCGAAGGCAGCGCAGCGCTGTGCGAGCTGCGGTCGGCCTCTTCGCCGTAGCCGGTTGGCAGTGTGCCGGCGGCAAGCGGGCCACGGCGCGCGGCAAGGACCGCGGTGTCACCGTCGCCGGGAAGTTCGAGGGTGTGGCTGCTGCCATCGCCCTGCACGGGCAGGCCAAGATCGTGCAGGCGCTGGCGCGCGCTGGCCGAAGGTGCCCCCGCACTGCGTACCAGTACACCCAGACCGTCGCGCAGCGCCTGGCGCACGGCGGCCAGCTGGCCTGCACTCAGGGCCGCCAGGCCGCGTTCGTCCAGCAGTAGCAGGTCGCCGTGCGCCAGCGTTGCAGCATCGAGCGAAACCACGCCATCGCCCACGCTGAGCCCTGCACCGGTATCGGCCTGCACCTGCACGCGCAGGCCCGCGTCAGCGGCCCAGCGCCGCAGGTACTTCAGTTCCGGGCCGGGCGCGCTGGCACGCACCAACAGGCGCAGGGGCGCTGCCGGCACGGTCTGCTGCGGCACCGGTACGGTATCCACCACATGGCCTTCGGTGTCGAGCAGGCGCAGCCGGAATACGCTGCGGCCTTCGGCACGGGCGATGCCAGTGAGCTGGACGCGGCCGTCTTTGGCAACGTCCGCGCGATCGACCACGGTGTCGGCCGGGTCCAGCAGCTCGGCCTTCGCCTTTGCCGCGCCACGCGCCTGCGCTTGTACCTCGAAGCGGCCACCGGGAGCAACGTCGGCCGGTGGCTGCAGCGCGACCCAGCCGCGCGGTGCGGGTGCTGCCTGCCAGCGCACGTCGCCCGGCAACGTCGCGTCGCGATCGCGTGCGACCAGGCCGGCGCCAACGAGGGTGAGCGTGGAGGCGGGGTGTTGGCGCAGCCCGGTGGCCAGGTCGGGGATACGCTGCCCATCAGGTACATCGCCCGCTTCCGGCAACAGCAGCAGCGGACCTTCGCTGGCCGGCGGTGCGCCCACCTTGTCGGCCTCGGCGCCGAGCACGACCAGGCCGGCGGCCGGTCGCTGATGGGGAGGTGGCACCAGGCAGAAATACAGCAGCGTGGCAGCGGCGATCTGCAGCGCGATGACGACCCAGCGGCGGCCTGGGTGCGTTGTGCTTCCACGCAACTGGCGCACGCTGGCGATGACCACGACCAGGGCGAGCAGCAGCGCAATCCACAGGCTCGAACCGGAGGCGTTCATGGCTGCGCCTCCAGCGCGTCGAGATACCGTTGCCCCATCGCATCGGCTGCACTGCGCCGCATTACCTGCGGCAACGGACGCTGCAGGGCACGCCACAGCTGCGCACGCAGGCGCTGGCGGCAGTCGCGGCAGCCGGGCTCGATGCGCAGCTGTTCGATGGCGGCAGCCAGGTCCAGTGCATCGGGCAGGTAGGTAGCGTTGCGTTGCTGCCAGGTCGCGAGCGCATCGAGATCGGGTGTGCCGATGTCATCGCCGAGACGCTGCCAGGCTTCGACAATGGCCGGGTCCGGCGGCGTGCGTGCGGCCAGCGGCAGTTCACGGCTGGACAGCCCGGCGCGATCACCACCCAGCCGGCGGCCTTCATCGATGGGGGGCAGCTCCGGCCCGACCCGGGCCAGGTAGATGCGCTCGGCCTGCTGCACCTGCTTGATGAAGCCCAGCGCCTTGTAGGCGAATGGCAGCGCCTGCTCCGGCCGGCCCTGGCGCAGCTCGCCTTCAGCCGACCACATCTGGTCCAGCGCGGCCTTCAGCGTGGCACGGGTCTGCGGGTCGAGCAGGGTCGCCGCCTCGGCGTGGTCGTGGGTGTGTCCGTACTCGGAAAGCACGTCGGTCGCGCTGCCGAACACCGGCGGGGTATCTGCGTTGGCTGTACCGCCATGGTCATGGCCATGGTCGTCGTGCGCATCGGCCTGCGCGCCATGGTCGTGCTCGTGATCGTCGTCGTGGCCATCTGCGGTCGGCGTATCGCTGGTGGGCAGGTCGCTGGTCGGCGGCGGCTTCGGTGCGCCTTCGCTTTCCTCGCCCAGGAACTGGCCGTAGCGCAGGCGCAGGATGCGCTGGTCGACACCGATCGCATCGCTGCGCTTGATGAAGTCATCGGCGGCGAGACCGCGCCGCTGCCGGATCAAGGCCTCGGCATCGATGATGATCTGTCGCTGGCTGCGGAAGTAGGCCGGCAGTGTCTTCCTGATACGGCCTTCCAGCTCGGCACCCAGCGCAACCTCGGCACTGGGCAGGCGCAGGATCACACTGCTGCTACGTCCCGCCTGTGGTATGGGCGCGTGGTTGTCGCGCACTTCCAGCTGGGCGATCACATCGTTGCCAGGCTGCGCACCCAGCGCGGCGAGGTCGAGCGTATGCGCGAAGCGTCGTGCGGTCGGCGCGCCACTGCCGGTGAGGCTGACGCTGCGACGGACGAAGGTGATGTTCTCACCGCTGCCCTGGGTGGTCGTGATCGACAGCGTTGCCTGTGCAGCCACGCCGTAGTCGTCGCCGGCCTCGAAGCGCAGCGACCATTGGCGCTGTCCGGGCGAGGCCAGCACCAGGCTGGCCGCCGGTTCCAGCACGCGCACGGAGGGTGCACGGTCGGCTACCACGTCCAGCCGATGCAGGCGGGCCTCGGCCAATGCCGGTTCGCTCACCACGCGATACAGCACCGGCGCGCGTGCCACGTCCTGCGCCTGCCATTGGCCGTCCTGTTCGTTCAGCGGCAGGCGTCGGCCATCGTGGAACTGCAGCCACGCCTTGTCCGGTGCACGGTCGAAGCGCAACGACCACGACAGGCGGCTGTCGGCGGCAACCTTGGCATCCAGCGCATTCTGGGTGAGCGTGGCCTGTCCGGTATAGGCCGGTGCGTCGATGCGCAGGCGGGTGGACTTCAGGTGCAGTGGGCCCGCGGGCGGGGTGCCGCCGTGCGACGTGGGTGCAGCGGTGGCGGGGCCGCTGTTCGAGCGCGGCCAGCCGAATGCCAGCAGTGCGATGGTCAGGCCCGCAATCAAGCACAGGGCCAGCGCCGCACGCGGCCAGCGCGGTCGCAGCTCCGGCATGCGGCGCTCCAGCGTGTCCAGCACGTGCGTGCGTTGGCGCTGCTGCAGCGGATTGAGCGTGGCGGTCTCGGCGAACAGCAGGTCCGCGCTGTCCTCGCTGGCGCCGCTTGCATCAAGTTGCCGCTGCAGCCACCGACGGTCGAGCTGCCGGGCACGCGCCGTCGCAACGGCGGCGCAGGCGAGCACGACGAGCGTCCCGACCACGCAGGCCAGATCGAAGCCGGACAGGCGCAGCGCCAGCGCGGTGGCGGCCAGCGCCAACGGCAGGCCAAGCAGCAGGGTGATCAGGGCGCGTCGGCGTCGCGCGCGCTGCCAGGCACGTTGCAACGCGTTCATGCTGCCACCCTGCGCCGGGCGCTGCTGGCCATCCAGCGTTCAACGGCGAACAGCAGCACGACGGCCAGCAACAGCCATGCGGTCGGCTCACGCAGCGGCGGCGTTGCGGCCGGCAGAGCGGTCTGGCGGGGCGCGTGGTCTGTTGCATCCCCCACGCGTGGGGGCGATGGCGGTTGCAGTGCCAGAAGCAGCGAGCGTGGCAGCTGCGCGTCGCGCAACGCGGCATGGGTGGTGATGTCCCAGTCACCGGGCAGTGACAGCAAGCGTCCGTGACCGACGCGCTGCTGCCAGAGCAGCGGCGCGCCATCGGCGCTGCGCAGCAGCACACTGGCCTCGGTGGCAGGTTTCGCAGCGCTCAGTACGCTGCCGCCGTCGCGCAGCCACGCCTGCCAGTGCGGCGGCAGTGCGTCGCTGCGGCTCCAGACACCGATCTCGCCGCGTTCGGGCAAGGCATCGGCCGTCAACGGTGCCGAGGGTGCCTGCACGCCCCAGGCCCGCTGCAGTGCACCGATCCAGCGCTGCACCCCGGCGGGCGCGTTGGCGTGCACGCGCAGCCGTGGCGGCGTCGTGGCGGCCTGTGTGGCTGTGGCCGCCACGGCATGCGGGCGCCACTGCACATCGCGCGACAGCTGCAGGCGTGCGCCGTCCAGGCCGGGCAGCGGATCGGGCATGTGCACGGTCAGCGCGGTACCGGCCGGCAGCTGGGCATCCAGTTCGCGCAGCAGGCTGGGCAGGGAGGCATTGGAGGCCAGCGGTGACTGGTCGATGGAGGGGAAGCCGGTTGCCAGCCAATGCCAGTTGCCATCGTTGACGGTGCCACGCAGTGCGGCGGCATCCAGTCCTGGGGCCACCACGGTCCACGCAGCGGGGACCGGCGCAGGGCCCGTCAGCGCCGGGCGCGCCAGCAGCAGCGCCAGCGCGGCCAACAGCAGCAGGCGCACCAGCAGCAGCGGCCAGTCATCGAAGCGGATGCGCTGGCGCGGTCGGATCTGCGCGCGCAGCCAGCGCAGCGCGGCGAAATCCAGCGGCGTGTACGGATGGCGGCGGGCGAGGTGGATCAACAACGGCAGCAGCCATGCGGCGAGCGCGGCCAGGCCCAGCGGGAACAACAGGTTCATGCGCCGCCCCCACGGCCGAACAGCGCCTGCAGCGGCTGGTCCAGTGGCTGGTCGAGCCAACCGCTGGCGCTGGCGATGCCACTGGCCTGCAGGCGCGCCTGCAGCGCGCTGCGTGCATCGGCGAAGCGCTGCAGGTAGTCGGTGCGGATCGCCACGCCATCGCCCAGCAGTTCTTCGCCGGTCTCCGGGTCGCGGAAGCGGTGGCCGGCGTCGAAGGGGAAATCGCGTTCGTCAGCGGTCAGGATCTGCAGCAGTGCCACTTCGCGGCGGGCGCTGGCCAGTTGTTCCAGCAGCACGATGCCGGCCTCATCGAAGCCATCACCGATCGCCAGCAGCAGGTCGCCTGGACGCACCCGTTCCCATAGCGGGCGCAGGCGATCAGGTGCAGGCCAGCCGCCGCGTGCCTGCAGCGCCTGCAACTGCAGATACACACGGTCGCGCTGGCGCGCGTCGTTCGCCGCGGGTACCAGTTGCAGGCCATCGCCATTGATCGCCAGCAGGCCGAAGCGATCACCCTGTTGCAGGGCCAGTTCAACCAGGCATGCGGCCACGCCACGCATGTGGTCCAGTCGCGTGCGCTGCGGTGCCGCGCGATCAGCCTGGCCGGCCGAGGCGGTGGCATCAAGCAGCAGCCAGACCGTTATCGGGCTTTCGCGTTCGGACTCGCGCACGAAGAAGCGGTCCGAGCGCGCATACAGCTTCCAGTCGATCTGGCGCAGTTCGTCACCCGGTTCGTACGCACGGTACTGGGCGAATTCCAGGCCGGCACCGCGGCTGCGGCTGGCGTGCTGGCCGATGCCGCTTGCCCCGCTGGCCAGGCGCGGCCGCAACCGCAGCAGACGCAGGCGCGCACGCAGTTCCGGCGGCAGGGTCAACGGCGTACCTGCGTTCACGCGTGGCTCAACCCGGGAACGGCACAGCCTGCAGCAGCGCGGCGACCACGTCGTCGGCACGCTTCTGCTCGGCCTCGGCGGCGAACGACAGCAGCAGGCGATGGCGCATCACCGGCGCGGCCAGTGCCTGCACATCCTCGCGGGTGGCGGCGAAGCGGCCCTGCAGCAATGCGCGTGCCTTCGCTGCCAGCACCAGCGACTGGCCGGCACGCGGGCCGGCGCCCCACTTCACCCACTGGTTGATCGCAGCCGGAGCGCCTTCGCCAGGCCGGCTGGCGCGTACCAGGCGGGTGATCCAGGCCAGCACATCGGGGCTGACATGCACCTGGCGCACCGCGGCCTGCAGTGCGATCACCGCCTCGGCATCCATCACCTTCGGCACCGTGTCGGTGGCGCCGCCGGTGGTCTGCTCCAGGATCTTCCGTTCCTCGTCCTCGCTGGGGTAATCCACCAGCACGTGCAGCAGGAAGCGGTCCAGCTGCGCTTCCGGCAGCGGGTAGGTGCCGGCCTGCTCGATCGGGTTCTGCGTGGCCAGCACGAAGAACGGCGCCGGTAGCGCATAGGTGGTGCCGGCGTAGCTGACCGTGCGTTCCTGCATGGCTTCCAGCAGCGCCGCCTGGGTCTTGGGTGGGGTGCGGTTGAGTTCGTCGGCGAGCAGCAGATTCGTGAAGATCGGGCCCTGCTGGAAGCGGAAATGGCGATGACCGGTGCCGTGGTCTTCCTCCAGCAGCTCGGTGCCGAGGATGTCGCTGGGCATCAGGTCGGGGGTGAACTGCACGCGCCGGAACTGCAGTTCCAGGGCCTGGCCGAGCGAGCGCACGAGCAGCGTCTTGCCCAACCCGGGCGCACCTTCCAGCAGGCAGTGGCCGCCGGCCAGCAGGCCGATCAGCAGCTGCTCGACCACGGTGTTCTGGCCCACCACCGCGCGTGCGAGCGCAGCGCGCAGATCGTGCAGGCGCGGCAGCAGGGAATCGAGGTCGGGGGCGGTCATGGGCGTGCAGGTCCTATCAGTTGTTCAACGCGTACATCACGATGTTGACGCCGAAGCGGGTGTTGTCTTCGGCCAGGAAACGCTTGTTGCGCCAGTCGTAGTCCCACTCGCAGCCATAGTCCTTGTTGCTGTAGAGCAGGCCCAGGCGGCCATCGACCTCGATGCCCTTCAGGTAGTCGTGCACGAGGTCATCGCCCCAGCCGTTGAGCTCGAAGCTGGTCGCAGGCGGGCCGTCGGGGAATCGGAAGAAGCTGCGGTACAGCGCGTGGCTGTTGGGCAGTTTCTGCAATGCCCTGGGCCCGAACAGGCGGCCCATCTGCGCTTCGAACGAGGTGGCGAACAACCCGTCGATGTCATGGTTGCAGTCATCGACGAAGACGAAGCCGCCGTTGCGCACGTAGCGCACGAAGTTCTGCCGCTCCGCGGCGTTGAACTCGACCAGCGTGTGCCCGGCCAGGTAGCAGAACGGCGCTTCCAGCATGCGCGGGTCGGCCAGGGCCACCACGTGTTCCTGCGGGTCCACCCGCAGCGAGGTGTAGTCGATCAGCGAGGTGATCAGGTTGGACGGCATGCGTGCGTCCACGTCCCAGTCGCCGGAGTCGTACTGCAGCCGGGTGAACCAGAAGTCGTAGCGTGAACTGCGCGGGCCTGCCTGTGCCCAGGCCGGCAGCGCCGCCGCCGAAGCGGCAGCGGCCAACCAGCGCAGGCAGGCCCGGCGATCCATCAGACGGCGTCGGACAGCGAGGTGAAGGTGAAATCGCGCAGCTTCATCGGCGGGATCATCATCACGTAGCTGGATTCATCACCGGCCACGCGCACCGGCTTGCCCAGTTCTTCGATGTTGTTGAGCATGATCACCGGCGATTCGTTGAAGCGGAAGTTCTTCACCGGGTGCTTGATCTGGCCATTCTCGATGTAGAAGGTGCCGTCACGGGTCAGGCCGGTCAGCAGCACGGTCTGCGGATCAACCATGCGGATGTACCAGGTGCGGGTGACCAGGATGCCCTTCTGGGTGCCGCGCACCAGCTCGGCGGTGCTCTTGTCGCCACCGCTCATCAGCAGGTTGCCCGGCGACGCCTTGGCGGTCTTGCCCTGCTTCTGTGCCCAGAAACGCGAGTAGTCCAGGTTGGCGATCTTGCCGTTTTCGATGATGGCCATGCGCTCGCGCGGCAGGCCCTCGTTGTCCCACGGCAGTACAGGCGCATCCGGGTGCCACGGGTCGGCGAACATGGTCACGCGCGGGTCGTAGACCTGCTCGCCCAGCTTGTTGCCGCCGCCCTTCTTGGACAGGAAGCTGCGGCCCTCATCGGCCGAGCGTGCACTGAAGAAGTTCATCATGAAGCTGATCAGGCCGGCGGCCGCGGCCGGCTCCAGGATGACCGTGTACTTGCCCGGCTCCAACGCCTTGGCCTCGGCCGATTCAGTGGCCTTGCGCATGGCGATGCGGATGTCCTGGTCGGCCTTGAAGTCCGCCGCATCCTTCAGGTTGCGGCCGACCCAGCCCGAACCACGGCCATCTTCGGTACGCACGGTGCAGGTGTAATCGAAGTTGGTGGTGCGCTGGTAGGCGAAGTTGCCGTTGCTGTTGGCGGTGGCCTGGAAGCCCTGGCCGTCTTCGAGGAAGCCGGCGGCGATCAGGCCGTGGCCACGGCACGGCGCGATTGAATCGGCGGCAACCTTGGCACGGAAGGCCGGATCGATCGCGGCCGTGGATTCGCTGAAGGTCGGGCTGGCGCGGTAGCTCTGCTTGCCGATGGCCGGCATGAACTCCGGGTTCTCCGGGGCCAGGCGGGCCAGGTCTTCGGCGCGGCGTACCACGCGTTCCAGCGCGGCATCGTCGAACTCGTTGATCGAGGCGGTGCCGACGCGCTTGCCGAAGGCGACGGTGACCGCCAGTTCGGTGTTATCGACAATCCCGCTGGTGGACACGTTGTTCAGTGCGAAACGGATGTTGCCGCTGATCGCGCCGGCCAGCACGGCGGTGCACTCGTCGGCCTTGGACAGGGCAATGACCTTGTCGAGGATGGCCTTGGCCTGGGCTTCGGTGAAGATACTCATGGTGTAAGGGCTCCTGACCGGTCAGCCGAGGCTGCGTGCGGTGTTGATGACGTTGATGCCGTTGAAGCGCGCGGTCGACGAGCCGTGCGAGACCGCCGAGACCTGGCCCGGCTGGCCCTTGCCGTCGAAGAACGAACCGCCCAGGCGGTAGTCGCGCTCGTCGGCCACGGCGGTGCAGGCATTCCAGAACTCCGGCGTGCGGATCTGGTAGGCCACGTCTTCCAGCATGCGGGTGATCTGGCCATTCTTGATCTCGTAGAACAGCTGGCCGCCGAACTGCGCGTTGTAGCGCTGCTGGTCGATCGAGAACGAACCGTCACCGATGATGTAGATGCCGTTCTCCACGTCCTTGATCAGGTCGGGCACGCTCAGCGGCTTATTGCCTGGCGCCATCGACACGTTGGCCATGCGCTGGAACTGCACGCTGGACCACGAGTCGGCATAGCAGCAGCCGTCGGACTCGGTCTTGCCGAGGATGTGGGCCTGGTCGCGGATGGTCTGGTAGTCCACCAGCTTGCCATTGCTGATCAGGTCCCACCGCTTGCACTTCACGCCTTCGTCGTCGTACGCCACCGCGCCGAGGCTGCCCGGCTGGGTCTTGTCGGCAAAGATGTTGACCAGCTCGCTGCCGTACTGGAAATGCTGTTCGCGCTTGTCCAGGGTGGCGAAGCTGGTGCCGGCATAGTTGGCTTCGTAGCCGAGCACGCGGTCCAGTTCCAGCGGGTGGCCGATCGACTCGTGGATGGTCAGCCAGGTGTGCGACGGGTCCAGCACCAGGTCGTACTTGCCCGGCTTCACCGACGGCGCCTTCAGTTTCTCCTGCGCCTGCTTTGCGGCGGCGATGGCGTCTTCCTTCATGTCGTAGGAGGAGCTGTAGTTGACCACGCCATTGGGGCCTACCACCTTGCCGGCGGTGGCGCCATCCAGGTACTCGTATCCCAGGCCCATCGGCGAGGACAGGCCCGAACGGGTACGGAACTTGCCGCTGGACTTGTCGATGGCGGTGACCGTCATCGGCGCCCAGATGCGGTGCACGTCCTGGTCGATGTAGGAGCCGTCGGTGGAGGCGAAGTACTTCTGCTCGTTGACCAGGAACAGCATCGAGTTGACGAAGCTGGCACCGGCACCCATCGCCGCAGCGTTGACGTCCAGCAGCAGGCCGACCTTGTCCTTGATCGGTACCTCCATCGCGTTCTTGCGGATCGGCGTGCGCCAGCTCACCTCGCCCACGCCTGGTGCCTTGGCCAGCTGTACCGGCGCGGTCTGCACGCCGGCGTTGGCCTTGGCGATGGCCGCCGCCTGCTGCGCGGCCTTGGCCACGTCGGCGGTGCCCAGCGCATTGGTGGCGGCAAAGCCCCACGCACCGTTGACGATCACGCGGATGCCCACACCGGTGGACTCGGTGTTCACCACGTTCTGCACCTTGTCTTCGCGGGTGATCACGAACTGCCGCAGGTAGCGGCCGATGCGCACGTCGCAGTAGGTGGCGCCAGCGCTGCGTGCGGCCTGCAGGGCGGCGTCGGCCAGGCGCTTCTTCAGCGCCGGGTCGAGAGTGGACTGCAGCTGCTCGGCGGCGATCACCTTGCCGAAGAAGGAGGGCACGATCAGCCCGCCCGCGGTAAGCCCGGTCAGGGCCAGGAAGTCACGTCTTTGCAAGGCTGCTCTCCATGTCGAAGGATGGGTGGCTCAAGCGCCGAGACTGCGCGCGGTGTTGATGATGTTGATGCCGTTGAAACGGGTGGTGGACGAACCGTGCGAGACCGCCGAGACCTGGCCGGGCTGGCCCTTGCCGTCGAAGAACGAACCGCCCAGGCGGAAGTCACGCTCATCGCAGATCGCGGTGCAGGCATTCCAGAATTCCGGCGTGCGGATCTGGTAGGCCGCATCCTCGACCATGCCGGCGATCTTTCCGTCCTTGATCTGGTAGTACAGCTGGCCACCGAACTGCGCGTTGTAGCGCTGCTGGTCGATCGAATACGAACCGCGGCCGTGGATCCAGATGCCGTTCTCCACGTCCTTGATCATGTCCTCGACGCTGAGCGGCTGCTTGCCCGGCGCCAGCGAGACATTGGCCATGCGCTGGAACTGCACGCTGGACCAGGAATCGGCGTAACTGCAGCCATGCGATGCATCGCGCCCGAGGATATGGGCTTCATCGCGGGTGGCCTGGTAGTCGACCAGGATGCCGTCGCGCACCAGGTCCCAGCGCTGGGTCTTCACCCCTTCGTCGTCGTAGCCGACCGCGCCGAGGCTGCCGGGCTGTGTCTTGTCGGCGAAGAAGGTGACGATATCGCTGCCCCAGCGGAAGCCGGCATCGCGCTTGTCCAGCGTGGCGAAGCTGGTGCCGGCGTAGTTGGCCTCGTAGCCGAGCACGCGGTCCAGTTCCAGCGGGTGGCCAACGTTCTCGTGGATGGTCAGGAACAGGTTGGATGGGTCCAGCACCAGGTCGTACTTGCCGGGCTTCACCGACGGCGCCTTCAGTTTCTCTCGCGCGTGGCGGGCGGCCGCAATGGCGTCCTCGACCGGGTCGTAGGAGTCGCGGTAAGCAGTGATGCCGCCCGGCAACTGCACCTTGCCGCGCGCATCGCCATCAAGGAATTCGTAGCCCATGCCCATTGGCGAAGACAGGCCGGCGCGGGTACGGAACCTGCCGCTGGCCTTGTCGATGGCGGTGGCGGTGAACGGCAGCCAGATGCGGTGGATATCCTGGTCGATGAACGAGCCGTCGCTGGAGGCGAAGTACTTCTGTTCGTTGACCAGGAACAGGGTGGAATTGATGTAGTCGGCACCCGCATTCAGCGCGGCGGCATTGAGTGCCAGCAGCAGCTCGACCTTGTCCTGGATCGGCACCGCCATCGCGTTGCGGCGCACCGGCGTCTGCCAGCGCACCTCTCCGACCGAGGGCGTCGGCGCCAGCTGCACCGGCCGGGTCTGGATGGTGGCGTTGGCACGGGCGATCGCCGCAGCCTGCTCGACCGCAGCGCGCACGGCGGCCTCGGTCTGCTGATGGGTTGCAGCGAAGCCCCAGGCACCGTTGACGATCACCCGCACACCCACGCCGGACGATTCGCGGTTGGTCACATTGCCGACCTGATGCTCGCGGGTGATGACCGACTGGTTGAGGTAGCGCCCGATGCGCACATCGCAGTAGCTGGCCTTGGCGGTGCGTGCGGCTGCCAGCGCGAGCTCGGCCAGACGCCGGCGCTGGGCGGTATCGACCGGCGCCAACAGCTGCTCGGCGGCGATGGCACGGGAATGCGGCAGCAGCAGGCCCGCCAGGCCCAGACCGGAAAAAGCCAGGAACTCACGTCGTTGCACAGCGTTTCTCTCTCTCGCTTGCGTGCGGTTGGCAACAGGCCGCACCGATCACGTCAACTCCTCGACTTTCGCCAGCACGGCGCGCGGGGACAAGTGACTGCAGTCATGGTTGGGGAGGGTTTCGGCAGGGCTGCGCCCTGCACCTGCTCAATGCAACGGCCGAAGCCGAAGCCGAAGCGGCATTCCGTGAGTTGGCGGGGCGGTGTGGGTGGGCAGGACACGCCGTAAACCCGTCCCTGGGGGCTCGATGGCGCCATCCATGGCGCCAACGGTCCTGCCCACCCACACCGCCCCACCTCTGACAGATTCCGGGTGGCTGTTGGTAGGTGTCGACCTTGGTCGACACATCTGTCAGATATCGATACATAAAAATGGGGTCAGATCCGTTTTCCTGCGGAAAACGGATCTGATCCCGAGAGCCGTTCCTGCAGACCGCAGGAAACTGTCGAAGGCGGGGTGGGTCCGGTTGCGGGGCGTGAGCGGCATGGGCCCGAGGCATGCCTCGGGCGGGTTGGGCAGGACGCCCAACCCCGGTCTTGCCGTGTGCGCAGGACAGCGCACACGAGCAAGGCGCGACCGAGCCTCCATGGACGGATTCACGGCGTCCCCCGCCACCGGACCCACCCGCCATCCCACGGAATGCCAGCTTTTGACGTTGCTCTGGCTCCGGCTTCGGCGGGTGCAGGGCGCCGCCCTGCCGAGCAACACCCCCTCGTGCACAATGGGCCGACCCCGCCTGGCCCCCGTCCTGATGTCGAGCAAGCCGTATTCAGAAGCCTGCGAGCGCAACCGCGAACCGATCGCCGCCGCACTCGATCCGTGGATGGGTGACCGCCACCGGGTGCTGGAAGTCGGCAGCGGCACCGGCCAGCACGCCGCCTTCTTCGCCGAGCGCTGGCCGTGGTTGCGCTGGCAGCCCAGTGATCACCCGGATCATCTCCCTGGCATCGAGGCATGGCGTGCCGAAGCAGCCTTGCTGAATCTGCTGCCGCCGCTGGCGCTGCAGGTGGAACTGCCGCCGGCACCCGGCCTGTCGCTACCCGAGGGCAGCGCGTTCGACGCCGGGTTCAGCGCCAACACGCTGCACATCATGAGCTGGGACCACGTACAGGCGCTGTTCGCCGCGCTGCCACCGGTGCTGCGCCATGGCGCGCTGCTGGCGGTGTATGGGCCGTTCAATTACGGCGGCCGCTACACCAGCGACAGCAACGCACAGTTCGATGGCTGGCTGAAGGCGCGCGACCCGCGCAGCGGTATCCGCGATAGCGAAGCGGTGCAGGCGCTGGCGGCAGACAACGGCTTCACCCGCCTGGGTGACGTGGCGATGCCGGCCAACAACCGGCTGTTGCTGTGGCGGTTGGGCTGAACCGCCGGTAGTGCCGGCCAGCGGCCGGCACCACCTTCAAGCGACCTGCACGATATGCAGCGCCTTCGGATTGCGCCACTGCGCCAGCAGCGCCGCTTCACGCGCCTTGGCCTGTGCGAAATGCGCTTCCTTGACGTGGCCGAAGCCGCGGATGTGCTCGGGAATGCTGGCGATTTCCACCGCCAGCGACAGACGATCATCCTCCAGGCCGTCCAGCAGCACCTGCACCGTCGCCTCGTAATCAGCAATCAGCTGGCGCTCCATGCGGCGCTCTTCAGTGCGCCCGAACACGTCGAGCCGGCCGCCGCGCAGGAACTTCAGCTTGGCCAGCAGGCCAAACGCCTTGAACATCCACGGGCCGTATTCCTTCTTCAGCAACCGGCCCTGCTCGTCCTTCTTCGCGAACAGCGGCGGTGCCAGGTGGAAGCGCAGCTGGTAGTCGCCCTCGAACTGCTGTTGCAGGCGCCGCTGGAAGTCGCCGCTGGTGTACAGGCGGGCCACTTCGTACTCGTCCTTGTAGGCCATCAGCTTGAACAGGTAGCGGGCTACGGTCTCGGTCAGCGCGGTGGAACCGCCGATGCGGTCGGCCTCAGTGGCGCGCACGCGTGCCACCAGATCACGGTACCGCTTGGCGTAGGCGGCATCCTGGTACTCGACCAGGAACGCGGCGCGCCGTTCGATCATTTCATCCAGCGAGCGCGACAGGCGCGCGTCGTCCAGCGGCAGGAAGGCCACGTCGCCACCGTGCGAGGGCAGGCCGCGCAGTTCGCGTTCGTCGGCCGTGTTGCGCGGTGCCGCGGTGGCGCCCCACTCGTTGCCTTCCCACTCGCCCGGCGGCAGCGCGTGCAGCGGGCCCGGGGTGGATTCGGTATCGGTGTGGCGGTTGCGCACCAGGCCGGCGGCCTGCTGCACGGCCTGCGGATCGACCACGGCCAGGCGGCCCCAGGCGAACGCCTGCTGGTTCATCGCCACGGCGGCGCCATTCAACTCGATGGCGCGCATCAGCGACTCGAACGACAGCGGCACCAGGCCCTGCTGCCAGGCGTAGCCGAGGATGAACAGGTTGGCGGCGATGGCATCGCCCAGCAGCGCGGTGGCCAGCTGGGTGGCATCGAGCAGCAGCGGTTCCTGGCCGCCCAGGGCCACGCGCACGCCGGCGACGATGTCGGCGGCGGGGAACTGCATGTCCGGGCGGGTGGTGAAGGTGCCGGGCATCGCTTCATAGGTGTTCAGTACTACCTGCGAACGGCCCGCGCGGACCTTGGACAGTGCCCAGTAGTCATTCACCACCACCATGTCGCAGCCCAGCACCAGGTCGGCCTCGCCGGCGGCGATGCGCACGGCATGGATGTCGTCGGGGCGGCGAGCGATGCGGATGTGGGTGGTCACCGCGCCGCCTTTCTGCGCCAGTCCGGTCTGATCGAGCACGGTCGCGCCCTTGCCTTCCAGGTGGCCGGCCATGCCCAGCAGCGCGCCGATGGTCACCACGCCGGTACCGCCGACGCCGGTGATCAGGATGTTCCAGGGCTGTTCCAGCGTGCCGCGGATGGTCGGTGCCGGCAGGTTGTCCAGCAGCGTGGAGGCATCGCGCTTGCTGCCCTTGCGCGGCTGGCCACCGTGCACGGTGACGAAGCTCGGGCAGAACCCGTTCACGCAGGAGTAGTCCTTGTTGCAGTTGGACTGGTCGATCTCGCGCTTGCGCCCGAACTCGGTTTCCTTCGGCAGCACCGAAACGCAGAAGCTCTTCTTGCCGCAGTCACCGCAGCCTTCGCAGACCAGCGAGTTGATCAGCACACGCTTCTGCGGGTCTTCCAGCTTGCCGCGCTTGCGACGGCGGCGCTTCTCGGTGGCGCAGGTCTGTTCGTAGATCAGGATCGAGACGCCCTTCACTTCGCGCAGGCGCTTCTGCACGGCATCCAGCTCGCTGCGGTCGTGGAACTCCACGTCGCTGGGGAAGTGCTCACGCTGGCCGGTCCACTTGCCGATGTTGTCCGACAGCACCACGATGGTGTGGATGCCTTCGGCGCGCATCTGCCGTGCAATGTCGGGCACGCTCAGCGGGCCGTCCACCGGCTGGCCGCCGGTCATCGCCACCGCATCGTTGTAGAGGATCTTGTAGGTGATGTTGACGCCGGCCGCGACTGCCTGGCGGATCGCCAGCGAACCACTATGGAAATAGGTGCCGTCGCCCAGGTTCTGGAACACGTGCGGGGTATCGGTGAACGGCGCCTGCCCGGCCCAGGTCACGCCTTCGCCGCCCATGTGGGTGAAGGTGTCGGTGCTGCGGTCCATCCAGGTCACCATGTAATGGCAACCGATGCCGGCCAGCGCACGCGAGCCTTCCGGCACGGTGGTGGAGGTGTTGTGCGGGCAGCCGGAGCAGTAATGCGGCACGCGCGGGAAGCTGGCGCGCGGCAACGCAAGCTCGGCTTCCTTTTCCTGCATCCACTGCAGGCGCTGTTCGATCGATTCGTTGTTGAAGAACTTCTGGATGCGGCGGCCGATCACGCCGGCGATGGTGGCGGGGGTAAGTTCGCCGGTGGACGGCAGGATCCACTCGCCGCTTTCGTCGTACTTGCCGACGATGGACGGGCGCTGGCCCCAGCTGGCCGGCCAGTTGAAGAACTGTTCCTTCATCTGGCGCTCGATGAAGGCACGCTTTTCCTCCACCACGATGATGTCTTCCAGGCCCTGCGCGAAGCGCGCGATGCCTTCCGGCTCCAGCGGCCAGGTCATGCCGACCTTGTACACGCGGATGCCGATGTCGGCGCAGGCGGCTTCGTCCAGGCCCAGGTACTCCAGCGCCTGCAGCACGTCCAGGTAGCTCTTGCCGGTGGTGACGATGCCCAGCCGCGCGCGCGGTGCGTCCATCACCACCTTGTCGATGCCGTTGGCGCGGGCAAAGGCCTGTGCGGCCTTCACCGCATAGCGGTGCAGGCGCATCTCCTGGTCCATCGGCGGGTCCGGCCAGCGGATGTTGAGGCCCCCGCCGGGCAGCTCGAAGTCTTCCGGCAGCACGATGCGGCGCGCCAGCGGATCGACCTGCACCGAGGCCGATGATTCCACCGTTTCGGCGATGGTCTTGAAGCCGACCCAGCGCCCGGTATAGCGGCTCATCGCCCAGCCGAGCAGGCCCATGTCGAGGATGTCCTGCACGCCGGCCGGGTTCAGCACCGGCATCATCGCGCTGACGAATTCGTCTTCGCTGCCGTGGGGCAGGGTCGAGCTGCGGCAGGCATGGTCATCGGCAGCCAGCGCCAGCACGCCGCCGTAGCGCGAGGTGCCGGCCGCGTTGGCATGCTTGAACACGTCGCCGCAGCGGTCCACGCCCGGGCCCTTGCCGTACCACATGCCGAACACGCCCTGCACGTTGGCGCCGGGGAACAGGTTGGTCTGCTGGGTGCCCCACACCATGGTGGCGCCCAGATCCTCGTTCAGGCCAGGGGTGAACTTCACCTTCGCCGCTTCAAGATGCTTGCGCGCGCGCCACAGTTCCAGGTCGAAGCCACCCAGCGGGCTGCCACGATAGCCGCTGACGAAGCCGGCGCTGTCGATGCCTTCGGCGGCATCGCGCAGGCGCTGCATCAGTGGCAGCCGCACCAGCGCCTGCACGCCACTCAGGTAGATCCGCCCCTCGTTGCGGGTGTACTTGTGGTCGAGCGTGTAATCACGGTCGAGCAGGTCGGCGGAAGAGGGCGAAGTGAGTTGCGCGGTACTGGTCATGGCTGGCCCGGTAGGATCGGCTGGCACCGGCCGCGTGCAGGCACGCGGCGGGAAAGGCGCGAATTGTAGCAGCGGGGCCGTGGTGGTCCCGGCACTCGCGCCCGCGCCGCTGCTGGGGTTAGGATCGGGGCGAGAGAGGGAGGCTGCGGTTGTGCAGCCTGGGGAGAAGGGATGTCAGTTCCAGGAAAGATCCTGGCCAGCGTTCTGCTGGCCTCGGGAGCGGTCACGGCGTGGGCCGCGCCGGCCATGCCGGCACCACAGGAGTTCTACTTCGACAGCGACTTGGCGGCGGCACCGATGGTGGCGATGCAGGGCGAGGGCGATGAGCTGGTCACCCAGCTGGTGAGGCTGCGCGAGCGCGGCCGGCGAGCGGTGGAAGCCACCGTGCAGCTGGCTTCAGTGGCCAGTACCCAGGGCCGTGCCGAGCTGGCCGACCAGCTGTACGGCGAGGCTTTGAAGGAGGCGCCGGCACAGAGCAGCGCGGGCCGCAGCGTGCGCTGGAACTATGGCTGGGACCTGCTGCGCCAAGGCAAGCCGGAGGCAGCGCTGGAGCAATGGCTGTCATCGGCCGGCAATGCGCGCAGCAAGCCCAGCTGGGTGCCACCGACCTATGCGCTGGCGCTGTGGCGGATGGGGCAGAAACAGGAAGCGGTGCAGTGGTATGCCGCGGCGGTGCGTACCGAGCCGTCGCAGTGGAGCACCAGTGCCAACTACGCACAGCTGCTGCCGCAATGGCGCGATGATGAGCGTGCGTCGTTGGCCGAAGTGCAGCAGGCCTGGGCGGCCGCACCGCCTGCGTGGCCCTGAGGTTGGGGGTTCGGCCGGGTTGCACCCGGCACCCGCAGAGGCAACGGCCGAAGCAATAGCCCAAGCAACAGCCTAAGCAACAGCAACAGCGGGCATTTCGCGGGATGGCGGGGCGGTGTGGGTTGGCAGGACACGCCGTAGACCCGTCCCTGGGGGCTCGATGGCACCATCCATGGCGCCAACGGTCCTGCCAACCCACGGGGGGTGGCGGCCCCCCCCCCCCCCCCCCCCCCCCCCCCGCGGCGCCCCCCCCCCCCCCCCCCCCCCCCCCCCCCCCCCCCCCCCCCCCCCCCCGCCCCACCTCTGACGGTTCGACGCTGCAGTTGGTAGGTGTCGACCTTGGTCGACACGGTAGATCCACGCCATGCGTGGAGGAATCTGTATCGGAATCGACTATTCGATATCTGATCGAAATGCAGCCGAGCGTGGGCTCGGCTCTACAAAAAGCGGCCAGCCAACCGGTTTTGCTCTTGCTCTTCTTCTTTCTTCTACGTGGCTGATCGCCCCCGGAAACTGTCAGAGGCCGGGCGGGCAGGCTGCGCAGGGGCGTGAGCCGCATGGATGCGGCGATCGAGCTTACATGGACGTACTTGCAGCGTCCCCTGCGCAGCCTGTCCGCCCGGCCCCACCCGGCATTCGCCTCCAGCGAGCAACCACGAGGGGCTGCGCCGTTCGCTGGAAACTCAATCGTCCGCGGAAACCGTCCGCCCCGACGCCCACGCCCGCAGTGCCTCCACCTGCTCGGCCATCAGCACCGACAACGGCCGCGTGGCGCGGATCTCGTTCATCAGCAGCTCGGTGTCCAGCGGCCGGCCCTCGGCATGCGCCGCGTACAGCCCGGCCACGATCGCCTGTTCGATCTCGGCGCCGGAGAACCCATTGGCGGCAGCCGCCAGCGCGGGTAGCGCGAAGTCGTCGGCGTTGAGCTGGCGCCGGCCCAGGTGCAGCCGCAGCAGCTCCACGCGCACCTCAGGCGAGGGCAGGTCGACGAAGAAGATCTCGTCGAAGCGGCCTTTGCGCAGCAGCTCGGCAGGCAGCTCGTGCACCTGGTTGGCAGTGGCCACGATGAACACGGGTGCCTTGCGCTCGGCCATCCAGGTCAGCAGATGGCCGAGCACGCGGCGCGACACGCCGCCATCTTCGCCACCGCTGGCCAGGCCCTTCTCGATTTCGTCCATCCACAGCACGCAGGGCGCCAGCTGCTCGGCCGAGGCCAGGGCCTGGCGCAGGTTGGCCTCGGTCTCGCCGTGGTACTTGTTGTACAGCGCACCCACGTCCAGGCGTAGCAATGGCACGCCGAAGCCGGCAGCGGTGGCCTTGGCCAGCATCGACTTGCCGCAGCCCTGTACGCCCAGCAGCAGCATGCCGCGCGGCGGGTCCAGCCCGGCCGGTGCCGAGCCAGCGATGAACGCCACACGCCGCTGGTTGATCCAGCGCTTGAGCCGGTTGGCGCCGGCCACGTCGCCGAAGCGCGCGCTGTCATGCTCGAAGAACAGGTGGCCGCTGCGGTTGAGCAGTTCGAACTTCAGTCGTGCCAGCTGCGGCAGGTCGTCGTCGCGCAGCGCACCGTCGGCGTAGATCAGCTGGCGCGCAATGCGCCGGGCGTCGACCAGGCTCAGGCCCTGCAGGTTCTTCAGGATCTTCTTCACCGCCTCGCTGTCGACCTCGACCCGGCGGCCACCATGCTCCCGGGCGTAGGCATCGGCCTCCTCGCGCAGCATCTTCAGCAGGGCGTTGGCGTCGGGCAGGCGCGGGTTGAAGCGTACCGCCAGCGCTTCCAGCTCGGCCGGCAGTTCCACCTTGGCACCGATCAGCACCAGCACATGAGGTTCGCTGTGGCGGCGCTGGATCAGGTCGCGCAGGGCGCGCTGGTGGCTGGCATAACCCAGGTAGGGGTGGAAATCGAGGAGCAGGTAGACCCCGCGCTGCTCGGCCTGGCGGATCATCTGCAGGGCCGCGCTGGCGTCGGGTGGCCCGACCGGCGGATCTTCGCTGTCCAGGTCGATGCGGCGCAGGCCCTCGGTGATCGACCAGCGGTGCAGCGCCCGCCATACGTGCATCAGCGTCTGCCGGAACAGATCGACGATGCGACCCTCGTCCTGGGTCTCGATCACGATCAGGGGGGTGTTGGCGCGGATCAGTGCGCTCAGGTCCTGCAGCTCGCTCATGCCGGTTCGATCCTTCGGGGGCGCCACGATAGCAAAGGCGATGGCTACAGGTTCAGCACAGTGCTACCTCCCGTCACCACCGCCGGTGTACGCTCGGGGCACGTACCCGGAAGCGAGGCTGGCATGAAGACGATCCTGGTGGCCGGTTCCAAGGGCGGGGTGGGCAAGACCACCCTCGCCACCCACCTGGCCGCGTACGCGGCATTGCAGGGCAAGGCCACGGTGATCGCCGATGCCGACCCGCAGGGCTCCAGCACCCGCTGGGCACAACGGCGTGCCGGGCTGGAAAGCGCGGTGCTCCCCATTGATGTGTATCGGAAGAAGCAGTGGGCACAGAAGCTGCCCGACGGCACCGAAACCGTCATCATCGACGCACCGGCCGGTGCGTTGGCCGACGATATCCCCCATTTCCTTGACGCTGCCGACGCGGTGGTGGTGCCGGTGCTGCCCTCGGCGCTGGACATCGAAGCCATCGTCGGCTTCCTCAACAGCCTGGCCCGGAACCCGCGGGTGCACAGCCGCAAGCTGCCGGTCGGGCTGGTCCTGAACCGCACCAAGCCCTGGACCCAGACCTCGCAGCAGGCGCTGCAGATGCTGGCCGAATGGCCGTACCCGGTGGTCGCGCAGCTGCGTGACAGCCAGAGCTACGTGGTCATGACCGGCCTCGGCCGCAGCCTGTTCGACTACCGCTCCGCCCAGGTGCGCGAGCACCAGGCCGACTGGGAGCCGCTGCTGTCCTGGCTCAAGCTTTGATGCCTGCGTCACTCTTTCTGCTGCATCCTCTTCTTCATGGAAACCCGCGATGCGTGAACTGATCCTGCTGCGCCATGCCCATGCCGAACCGGCTACCCCCGGCCAGGCCGACCTCGACCGGCCGTTGTCGCCGGTGGGGCTGGCCGAAGCCGAAGCCGCCGGCAAGTGGCTGAAGGAAAACAACCTGCTGCCGGACTGCGTGCTGTGTTCACCGGCGCGGCGTACCCGCGAAACCCTGGAAGCCGTGCTCGGCACCATCGGTTACGTGGAAAAGCGCCTGGAAGACCGCATCTACGAAGCCACCCCCGGCACCCTGGCGGCATTGGTGGACGACCGCCGTGATCTCGACCGGGTACTGATCGTTGGCCACAACCCGGGCCTGGAGCGGCTGGTGGCGTTGATGACCGAGGGTACCAGCAGCGACTACCGCGGCATGCCGCCGGCGGGCATCGCCGTGCTCGGCTTCCCGCGTGAGGCCTCGATCGAGCCAGGCGTGGCCAGCCTGAACGCATTCTGGTGGCCGTGATCCGATGAGCCTGGCGCGGCGCAGCCGCTGTCTGCTGCCCGCGCTGCTGGCACTCGGCCCGGCCTGGGCCGCCGTGCCCACGCCGACCACCCTGCCACCGGTGGTCGCCGAAGCGCACCGGGTGATGCGCCTGGATACCCAGCGTTCGCAGATCGGCTTCGAGGTGCGCACCCGCTTCGGGCAGCGTATCGAAGGCCTGTTCCCGCACTTCGAAGGGCGCATCGAGATACTCTCCGACGGCCGCCACCAGGTGCACCTGAAGATGTTCACGCGCTCGGTCGAGATTCCTGGCAAATCACGCTACACCGGCTGGATGCGCGGCGAGGAGTTCTTCGATGCCGCCCGCCATCCGTTGGTCGAGTTCGACTCGCTGCCGTACTGGCCGGAAACCGTGGAGAGCGGTGGCGACATCAATGGCCGGCTGACCCTGCGCGGGATCAGCCACCCCGAGACACTGAAGGTCGAGAAGGCGGAGTGCGCCCGACCCGGCTATGATTGCGACGTCGTCAGCCGCGGTACCGTGCAGCGAGGCCGGTATGGCATGGACAGCTGGCAGCTTGCCTTGAGTGACCGAGTGACTTTCGTATTGCGTGCGCGCCTGAGCGAGGCGCCGAAACCGTGAACCTCCTGCTGCGTGTACTGGCGCTGGCAACCGTGTTGCTGGGCAGCGGTTGTGCATCGCTGTCGAATGCCGAGCGCGACCGCGCCGAGGCCATCGCCGTGCAGGCACGTTCGACCGTGGTTGATTGCCAGCGTGCCGACCGCTGTGCGCAGGACTCGCCGCTGCGTGCGCTGGCGGGCCGGGCGTTCACCGAATCCACCCCGGAACGACCGCGCCACTACGCCACCCTGCTCGATGAGGGCGAGGGTGCCCTGGTCGCACGCCTGAACCTGCTGCGCAGTGCCACCCGCAGCATCGACCTGCAGACCTACATCTTCGACAAGGACGACAGCGCCCGCCTCGTCATCGACGAACTGCTGGCCGCATCGCGCCGCGGGGTGAAGGTGCGGCTGCTGATCGACCAGCTCTCGGCGATCTCCGACCTGCAGATCCTCGGCGCCCTGTCCGGTGCCCACCAGAACTTCCAGCTGCGGGTCTACAACCCGACCTTCGGCAAGGCCCGGCTGAACTACTTCGACTATGCCGGCAGCGTGCTGTGCTGCTTCCGCCGGTTCAACCAGCGCATGCACAACAAGCTGCTGGTGATCGACGATGCGATCGGCGTGGTCGGTGGCCGCAACTACCAGGACGACTATTACGACTGGGACCGCGAGTACAACTTCCGCGACCGCGATGTGCTGATCGCCGGTCCGGAAGCGCGTGCGATGGCGGCCAACTTCGACGCGTTCTGGCGCGCCCACCGCAGCGTCCCGGCCGAGCGCCTGAACGACGTGGGCCGCACCTTGCTGCGCGAAGGCGTGCCAACGCTGCCACCGGCCACCTTCCGCCGCCCGGAACGGGTACAGCGGGTCAGCGCCGAAGCCAACGACACCGAGTTCGTCACCCGGTCCTTCGTCGATACCGCGCTACCAGTGGCTTCGGTGCGCTACGTGGCCGACCTGCCACGCAAGCATCGCCGCGAGAAGGCCGATGCACCGCTGGCCGGCCAGCATGTGACCGAGCCACAGCTGGATGCGCTGATCGCCAGTGCGCAGAAGGAAGTGATCCTGCAGACACCGTACCTGGTGCTGTCCAAGCCGGCGCAGAAGCTGTTCCGTGAACTGCGCAAGCGCCCGCAGCCACCACGCGTGGTGGTGTCCAGCAACAGCCTGGCGGCGACCGACAACCCGATCGTGTATGCGCTGTCGTACAAGTACAAGCGGCGCAACATGCGCGAACTGGGCTTCAACATCTTCGAATACAAGCCATTCCCGCTGGATGCGCCGGTCGATTACCGCAACCTGCTGCCGGACCCGATTGCCGCGCCCGGGGGGGAAGACGAGGGCGACCGCAACCCGCTGATCGGTGGCAGTGCCGCCGGCAGCAACGCACGCAGTGGCAGCAGTAGTGGTTCGGGTGAAGGCAGCAGGCAGGGCCCGTTGAACCATCGCCACAGCGATGGTGCCTACGACAACGCACGCGCGCGCCGTCGCGCCGCCGGCAGCGAGGTGGAAACGCGCCTGCTGCGCACCGAGACGCGGCCGTCGTTCCTGGGCAGCAAGGCGGTCAACAAGCCGTTGCCGGTCACCCGCAAGGGCGCGCGCATGGGCCTGCATGCCAAGTCGCTGGTGGTCGACCGCCGCATCGGCGTGGTCGGCACCCACAACTTCGATCCGCGCAGCGAGAACTACAACACCGAAGGCGCGGTGATCATCGACGACCCGGTTTTTGCCGAGGAACTGGCGCAGAGCATCCTGCGTGACACCCACCCGCAGAACTCCTGGACGGTGGCGCCGCGGGCCAAGCCACCGGTGCTGTCGGGGCTGAACTACAGCGTCGGCAAGGCTTCCGAAGCGCTGCCCATCCTTGATTTCTGGCCGTGGCGCTACGCCACCGACTACGAGTTCAAGCCCGGCCCGGAGTGCCCGCAGCCGCTGCCGCGGCAGGATCCTGATTTCCATCGCTGCTACGTCGCCGTCGGCGACTTCCCCGAAGTCAACGTCGGCCCGAAGTGGCTGCTGGTACGCATGCTGACCGCATTCGGCGCCGGCCTTGTTCCCATCCTCTGAAGGTACCCGCATGGCCCAGGTCTTCCGCGAAGCCGTTTCCATCGAGCAGCTCAACGCGCTCAGCCGCAACACTGCGATTGAATCCCTGGGCATCGTCTTCAGCGCCGCCGGCGAGGACTGGCTGCAGGCCACCATGCCGGTGGATGAGCGCACCCGCCAGCCCTACGGCATCCTGCACGGCGGTGCCTCGGTGGTGCTGGCCGAGACCCTGGGCAGCAGCGCCGGCAACCTGTGCGTGGATACCGGCAAGCAGATCTGCGTGGGCCTGGAGATCAACGCCAACCACGTGCGCGCCGTGCGCTCGGGCACGGTCACCGGCACCGCCCGCGCGTTGCACGTCGGCCGCAGCACCCAGCTGTGGGAGATCCGCATCGAGGACGAGCAGGGCCGCCTGGTCTGCATCTCGCGGCTGACCCTGGCGGTGGTGGCTGCCGGTCACGGCTGAGCCCCCGGGGCTCGTTGACGGTGGCGGAACCCAGCGTTCCCCGCCGATTGCCCCGGTCGATGGCTGTTATGGCCTAAATCGGCTGGCAGCGATGACGGCCCTCCGGTATCGTGCGCGGATGACTTCCCCCACTCCGGCCCCCCGTGGCGGCGTGGCGCGTGTGTGCCGTTACCTGTACCGCGTACCGCTGCTGTTGGTCCACATCATCGTGTTCCTGCCGCTCATCCTGATCGGCATGCTTCCGCCGTGGGGCGAGCTGCGCGTGGGCGAGGCGACCCTCGGCGCCAAGGTGGTCAACTGGTGGCAGGGTGGGCTGATGTGGATCTTCGGCTTCCGCCTGGTGCAGATCGGCAGGCCGTTGCCCGGTGCCGTGCTGTTCGTCGCCAACCACGTCAGCTGGGTCGACATCTGCATCCTGCACAGCCAGCGCATGATGGGCTTCGTCGCCAAGCGCGAGATCGCCAGCTGGCCGTTGGTCGGTTGGCTCGCCGCGCGCGGCCAGACCATCTTCCACCAGCGCGGCAACACCGAATCGCTCGGTGGCGTGATGCAGGTGATGGCCGGCCGCCTGCGCGAAGGCAAGGCCGTGGGCGTGTTCCCGGAAGGGCGGACCCGCGGCGGTCACGAAGTGGGCCCGTTCCACGCCCGCATCTTCCAGGCCGCGGTCGAGACCGGCGTGCCGGTGCAGCCGGTGGCACTGGTGTACGGGGTGAAGGGCGACGCGCAGACCATCGTCGCGTTCGGCCCGAACGAGAGCTTCTTTGCCAATTTCCTGCGCCTGCTCGGCGAGCCGGCGCGACGTGCGGAAGTGCACTTCCTGGCACCGATCGGTGCACAGGACCTGGAAGGCCGTCGGCGCATCGCGGAAACCTCGCGCGCGCGCATCGTGGCGGCCATGAGCACCGGGTGAGGCTGCGGTGGCCCTGATCCCGCCACCTGTCCTGGACGCCGGCACGCCGACGCTGCATGCGGCTGACTACCAGCCACCGCGCTGGCTGCGCAATCCCCACCTGCAGTCGATGCTCAGCTCCAGCCGCATGCGCCTGCAGCGCGGCCTGCTGCTGCTGGCCGCCACCGGTGCGGTCAGCGAGGAGCTGATCCTGGATGGCGGCGATGGCGTTCGCCTGCAGGGCTGGCACAGCCATGTCGAAGGCCGCGAGCCCAAGGGCATCGCGCTGCTGCTGCATGGCTGGGAAGGCAGTGCCGAATCCAGCTACATGCGCATGGCGGCCGCGCGCATGCTGGAGCAGGGCTTCGACGTGGTGCGGCTGAACTTCCGCGACCACGGCAACACCCATCACCTCAACCCCGGCATCTTCCACTCCAACCTGATCGATGAAGTGGTGCATGCCGCGGGTGACGTCGCCCAGCGCTGGCCGCAGCTGCCGCTGGTGGCCGCCGGCTACTCGCTGGGCGGCAACTTCGTGCTGCGCCTGGCCCTGCGCGCACCGGCCGCCGGCGTGCCGCTGCAGCGCGTGGCCTCGGTGTGCCCGGTGCTGGACCCGGCGCTGACCATGGAAAGCATCGAGAACGGCCCGGCGATGTACGACTGGTACTTCCGCCGCAAGTGGGCCGGTTCGCTGCGCCGCAAGCGTGACCTGTTCCCCGAGCTGAGCGACTGCGACGACCGCGTGCTGAAGCTGGACATCCGCGCGCTGACCGCCTGGCTGGTCGAGCGCCACACCAGCTTCGGCTCGCTGCAGGCCTATTTCGATGGCTACTCTATTGCCGGTGACCGCCTGTCCACCCTGCAGGTGCCGGCCGACATCCTGATGGCACAGGATGACCCGGTGATCCCATATGCCACCTTCAACAACTGGCAGCTGCCACGCCAGGCGCACCTGGAAACCGCCTGCTGGGGCGGCCACTGCGGGTTCATCGAGAACTGGCGCGGCGACGGCTTCTCCGAACGCTGGGTCGCCCAGCGCCTGCAGCGGGTCCTGCGGGCCTGAACCGGCGGCAGCGCGCAGCCCGCTACAATGCGGGTTTGCACTTGAACCGGACTGCCATGCAAGACCAGATCATCCAAGCGTTGCGCCAGAACCAGGCCGATCAGGCCGTGCAGCTGGCCCAGGCGTGGACCCTTGACGAACCCGGCCAGGCCAACGCCCACCGCTGGCTGGCGCTTGCGCTGCAGCAGCAGGGCAACGCCGAGGAGGCGATGGAGGCCCTGCAGAAGGCGCTGCGGCTGGCCCCGGACGACGCCCAGCTGCACCTGCAGCATGCCGGCCTGCTGCTGGCACTGCGCCAGTTCGAGGGTGCCGACGAAGCACTGGTGCGCACCACCGGCCTCGATCCGAACTCGTTCTCCGCCTATCTGATGCAGGCGCACCTGGCGATCGGCCGCAATGACTTCGACGAAGCGCAGCGCATCTCGACCCTGGCCGCGCGCGTCGAGCCGGACCATCCGGAACTGCTGACCATCGACGGCATGGTTGCACTGCGCCGCGGTGATGCGGACCGCGCACTGGCGCTGCTGTCGGCGGCCAGCAAGGCGCTGCCGGACGATACCCGCGTGCTGTACGCACTGGGCTTTGCCTACCTCGGCAAGGACATGCTGGCGTTCGCCGAGCAGTCGTTCCGCCGCGTGCTGGAACTCAATCCGTCGCTGTCCTCGCTGCATGGCCTGGTGGTGCAGCTGGCACTGCGCCAGGGCAACGTGCCGGCCGCCGCCGAGGCCATGCAGGTGGCCCTGCAGCAGCCGGAGATGGACGTACCGTCGATGCGCCGCCTGGCGGGTGAGCTGTCGCTGCGCAATGGCCAGCCGCTGCAGGCCCTGGACTACCTGCTGCCGCTGCTGGAGTCGCAGCCGGAAGACCGTCAGGTGCTGCAGCTGCTGCTGATGTCCTGGCAGCGCCTGGGCCGCGAGGACGAAGCGCGCGCACGCCTGGATGCGGTGCTGGACAGCAACGACCAGCTGCACGACGTGTGGCTGGCGCGACTGGCCATCGAGCAGGTGGGCAGCGAAAGCGCCGTGACCGCGGTCGAGCGCTGGATGGCG
This sequence comes from Stenotrophomonas sp. SMYL89, assembly GCF_036319985.1. Lineage (NCBI taxonomy): Bacteria > Pseudomonadati > Pseudomonadota > Gammaproteobacteria > Lysobacterales > Lysobacteraceae > Stenotrophomonas > Stenotrophomonas sp. SMYL89. The sequence continues at coordinate 65,045 of NZ_JAWIRW010000006.1, forward strand.
GCCATGCCCGCGCACCTGCCGGCCCTGGAGGCGCGCCTGCGCCTGCATGACATGGTCGGCGAACATGCTCAGGCTGAAGCGATCGCCGAACGCATCGTCAGCCTGGAACCGGGCCGCGTCAGCGGCGAGACCCGCCTGGTCGAAGGCCTGCTGCAGCGCGATCCCGCCGCCGCCGTGGCCCGCGTGCAGGCGCTGATCGAGCTGGCGCCGGAAGACCATCGCGCCGACCTGCGGACGTGGATGGGCGAGATCCAGGACCGTGCCGGGCAGCCGCAGGACGCGCTGCGCACGTGGCTGTCGCTGCAGGCCGACCAGGCACCGCAGCGCTTGCCACTGCCGCCACAGGCCAAGTCCCCGCCGAGCTGGCCGGACAAGGGCAGCATCGACGGCGATGCCAGCTCCGCGCCGATCTTCCTCTGGGGCGCGCCGGGTTCGGGCGTTGAGCGCGTGGCAACCGGCCTGGCCGCTGCCAGCCCGGTGCTGCGCAGCGACCGCTACACCAACACGCCGCCCGATGACGCGTTCCAGAACTACAACACGCTGCAGGACCTGGCCTCGGGCGTGCTGACGCCGGAGCGGCTGGTGCAGCGCTGGCGTGAACAGTTGCCGGCACGCGGCCTGCAGAGCGACACCGTGATCGACTGGCTGCTGTGGTGGGACAACGCGCTGCTGTGGGCGCTGCGCCCGCAGCTGCCGCAGGGCCGCCTGGTGCTGGTGCTGCGCGACCCGCGTGACATGCTGCTGGACTGGGTGGCCTACGGTGCCGCCGCGCCGCTGGCGATGACGTCGTTGGCCGAAGCCAGTGAATGGCTGACCCGTGCGCTGAACCAGATCGCCACGCTGCATGAGGACGACCTGTACCCGCACGTGCTGCTGCGCATCGACCAGATCGGCAACGATCCGCAGGCGATGGCCGAACTGCTGGGCCGGCTCTTCGAGCGGCCGATGCCGCCGGCGGCACAGCTGGGCGCCCCGCGCCTGCCGGCCGGCCACTGGCGCAACTACCGCGACGTGATGAGCGCCGCCTTCGCCCAGCTCACCCCGGTTGCGGTGCGCCTGGGCTACCCGGAAGAGTGAGGAGAGTCCGATGCAGCTGACCAGCCACAGCCTGACCAACGGCGCACCGATCGATCGTGAGTTCGCCGCGGGCGACGCCAACGGTTTCGCCCCCGACCGCAACCCGCACCTGGCCTGGAGCGGGGTGCCAGCCGGCACCCGTTCGTTCCTGCTGGTATGCGTGGACCCGGACGTGCCGACCGTGCCGGAGACGGTTGGCCGCAATGACATGACGGTGCCGCGCGACCAGCCGCGCTGCGACTTCGTGCACTGGGTGATGGCCGATATCCCGGCCACGGTGCAGGAGATCGCCGCTGGCAGCTGCAGCGACGGCTTCGTGGTGAAGGGCAAGCCCGCTCCCGCCGGCCCGGCCGGCAGCCGCCAGGGCCTGAACGACTTCACCGGCTGGTTCGCGGGCAACCCGGACATGGCCGGTGACTACCTGGGCTATGACGGCCCGTATCCGCCGTTCAACGACGAGCGCATGCACCGCTACTTCTTCCGGGTATTCGCGCTGGACGTGGCGTCGCTGGACCTGCCGCAGCGCTTCACCGCCGCCGACGCGTACCGCGCCATGCACGGCCACGTGCTGGCCGAAGCCGCACTGCATGGCACCTACACGTTGAACCCGGCGCTGGGCTGAGCAGCACACAGGGTAGAGCCGAGCCGATGCTCGGCTGCTTCTGCTACACGATTGACCGGCAGTAATCGGCAAACCGCGCCAGGAACGTATCAGCGTCGGCGCGGTGGGCCTTCGACTGCAGTACGTCAATCACCTGCTCGGGCTCCAGGCCAAGCACCGGTACACGCAGGAACAGCGTTGTGCTGAACGCGGCACTGACCGTGGACAGCACCGCGCGCAGTTCCTGCAGCATGTCCTCGCCACGATGGGACGCGTGCACCAACGCAATGGGCCGACCGACGATCTGGTCGCCGGATACCAGCCAGTCAATCGCATTCTTGAGCCCGCCGGGAATGCCGCGCACGTATTCCGGGCTGCATACCAGCACGCCATCGCTGTGCGCGATGGCCGCCTTGAAGCAGGTCACGCTGCCAGGTTCGTCGGCGCCTTCCAGATCCGGGGAGAACACCGGCAGTTCGCCGATGCCAGTGTAGACCTCAATCTCCATTCCGGGCGGTGCGATGGCCTTCAGCGCCATCAGCAGAGCGGTGTTGGTCGACCGCCGGCGTACGCTTCCGGAGAGGGCAAGAATCTTCATCGCGGAACGTTAGCATGCAGGATCCGCGGGATTTCAGCCGGGCGCGGGCTCGGCTCTACCTTCCATTCGTTGGCAGCGGTGCCGGTTCGAACACCGCGGTGTCGCCCTGCGCGTTGCGCAGTACCAGCGCGCCGCGGTCATCCAGCTCAAGCGTCGGTGCCGGGCTCCGGCTGCTCATCAGCGTTCCAGCACGTTCCTGCTGCACGACGATGTCACCACGCATGCATCCGGCCACTGTCTGGATGCCGTTCTCCAGGATCAGTGCGTTGCCCTGCATCCGGTACTGGCTGCTGACGTTGTTGCACAGGTTCAACTCGCTCAGGTAACCGTGCCCGAAGTGCAGCGTATAGGGCGCGCGACCGCGGACGAACAACGCGCCGATGCGCCTGCCCTTTGCATCTGTGGCGCGGGTGAGCTGCCATGTGTGGGCTTCGAGCTGGGCGGTGGTGGGCGTGCTGGCAGCGGAGGCATCGACGCACACGGCCAGCAGTGCAGCGGCCAGGAGGATGGGGACGTGCTTCAAGCCGATCTCCCTGATGCATTCTGTAGAGTCGAGCCATGCTCGACTGACCGCAAAAAGCAGTCGAGCATTGCTCGACTCTACAGAACGAAGAAGGGCGGCCTTTCCTCCTCGAGTTGCCCCACCCCCCGCCCCCCCCCCCCCACAAAACCCCCCCCCCCCCCCCCCCCGACTCTACAGAACGAAGAAGGGCGGCCTTTCGCCCGCCCTTCCATCGTTTTACTTCTTCTCGATGGCCGACTCGACCACCATGTCCAGCACGTACGCCTGCGACGGCGCATCGGCCGGCGGGTTCTTCACCTCGTAGCGCTTCACGCGCACCACGTTGCGCACGCCGTCTTCGTGGGTGTAGCCCTCGATGTTGCCGTAGAAGTTCTCGAACTTGCCTGGCTCGCCCTGCTTCAGGCCCTTGTCGTCGAACTTCACTTCACGCACCTGCAGGCACTGGTAGTCCGGGATCAGCGGGTGCGAGCACTTTTCGGTCTTCGCAGCCACTTCCAGGAACACGGTTTCGCCGGCGCCGCCATAGCGGGTTTCAGCGGTCGGTTCCGGGTTGAAGACCAGCACGTCGCCCTTGGCAGTGGTCAGGGTCAGCTTGCCATCGGCATCCTGCGTGGCCTTCAGCTCGCCCTGCAGGCGGCTCGACACGGCCTCGTCCAGCGCCATCAGCGCCTTGTCGGTGCAGGCCATCATGGTGGACGCCATCGCGCCCACGGTCAGCTTGCCGTCGGCCAGGGTGTAGCTGCCGCCCATGTGGTTGCAGGCGTTGCTGACCGACAGGCGGCCGTCGGCGAAGTCCAGGGTGACCGGCTTGTCTTCACGGGCGAACAGCGCGTCGATGCGCTTGCCGTCGGCACCGGTGGCCTGCTGCAGCAGCCAGTGCTGGCTCTGCAGGCGCTGCGCGTCCAGGTGCGCCAGCGTCTGCTGGTCTGCTGCCTTGGCCGCGGCCGGGGCCACGTCGTCGCCGCCGTTGCCGGCCGGGGCCGGGGTCTGGCTGCAGGCGGCCATCAGGGCCAGCGGGAGGAGCAGGGTGAGCTTGCGGTTCATGGTGATTCTCCTTGGGGGAACCGTGGGGGAAACGGGGTGGGGCCGGCAACGGGGTTACCGTGCCCCGGCGCTGTTCAGCTGCCGGAAGGCAACCACAGCAGCAGCGCCGCGCCCAGCGCGATGCGGTAGATGGCGAAGGCGGTGAACTTGTGCGACTTGATGTAGCCCATCAGCCACTTCACTACGACGAAGCCGGTGACGGCCGCGGCAAGGAAGGCCACGCCCACCTCGGTCCAGTTCTCGCTGCCCAGCTGCCCGGCCCTGGCCATCTCCAGGAAGGTGTAGGCGCTGGCGGCGAACATGGTAGGGATGCCGACCAGGAACACGAACTCGGCGGCGGCGGCACGGCGGCTCAGGCCCAGCAGCATGGCCAGGAAGATCGCCGAGGCCGAGCGCGAGGTGCCCGGGAACACACCGGCCACCACCTGCGCCAGGCCCACGCCGATCGCTACCGTCCAGGTCACCTGATCGCGGTCGGGCAGGCGCGCGGTGTAGGCCTCCACCAGCAGCATCCAGACGCCACCGATGATCAGTGCCCAGGCCACCGGGCTGACCGTTTCCGGCAGCGACCAGCCGGCCTTGCGCACGACCAGGCCGACCACCGCGGTGACCAGGAAGGCGGCCCCCAGCTTGAACACGTACTCGCGGTTCTCGCGCTGGTTGAAGCCGGTGGCCAGCTGCAGCAGGCGCTGGCGGAACACCAGCACCACGGCCACGATCGCGCCGGCCTGGATGACGATGTTGAAGAAGTCCGAGCGGGCCCCCAGCCAGTGCTGGGCGATGAGCAGATGGCCGGTGCTGGAGATCGGCAGGAATTCGGTCAAGCCTTCGAGGATGCCCAGCAGCAGGGCGGAGAGCAGGTCGGACATGGACGGTGCGTGCACGCGCGGCGGAAGGAAGAAGGTCGAGAGGATAGACGATCCCTGCTGCACCAAACGGGTGCGTCTGGTGACCGGCGCACCCGTTTGGTGCGCCCCGCTCTGCACCCGCACGGGGCGGTCTTTTTGAAATCAATGACTTGCGGCATCTGAAAAGTTGGCACGGTCATTGCTGTACCTCAGCAGGCATTCATCCCCATCCGAGGTCGTACCGATGTCCGTGGAAAACGTTGAGAAGCTGATCAAGGACAACCAGATCGAGTTCGTCGATCTGCGCTTTGTCGACATGCGTGGTGTCGAGCAGCACGTGACCTTCCCGGTCAGCATCATCGAGCCGTCGCTGTTCGAAGAAGGCAAGATGTTCGACGGCAGCTCGATCGCCGGCTGGAAGGGCATCAACGAGTCGGACATGGTGCTGCTGCCGGATACCGCCAGCGCCTACGTCGACCCGTTCTACGCCGATCCGACCATCGTGATCAGCTGCGACATCCTGGACCCGGCCACCATGCAGCCGTATGGCCGTTGCCCGCGCGGCATCGCCAAGCGCGCCGAGGCCTACCTGAAGTCCTCCGGCATCGCCGAAACCGCGTTCTTCGGCCCGGAACCGGAATTCTTCATCTTCGATTCGGTCCGTTTTGCCAATGAAATGGGCAACACCTTCTTCAAGGTCGATTCCGAAGAAGCCGCTTGGAACAGCGGCGCCAAGTACGACGGCGCCAACAGCGGCTACCGTCCGGGCGTGAAGGGCGGTTACTTCCCGGTTCCGCCGACCGACACCCTGCACGACCTGCGCGCCGAGATGTGCAAGACTCTGGAACAGGTCGGCATCGAAGTGGAAGTGCAGCACCACGAAGTGGCCACCGCCGGCCAGTGCGAGATCGGCACCAAGTTCAGCACCCTGGTGCAGAAGGCCGACGAACTGTTGCGCATGAAGTACGTCATCAAGAACGTCGCGCACCGCAATGGCAAGACCGTCACCTTCATGCCCAAGCCGATCGTCGGCGACAACGGCAGCGGCATGCACGTGCACCAGTCGCTGTCCAAGGGCGGCACCAACCTGTTCTCCGGTGACGGCTACGGCGGCCTGAGCCAGCTGGCGCTGTGGTACATCGGCGGCATCTTCAAGCACGCCAAGGCCATCAATGCCTTCGCCAACTCGGGCACCAACAGCTACAAGCGCCTGGTGCCGGGCTTCGAAGCGCCGGTGATGCTGGCCTACTCGGCCCGCAACCGCTCGGCCTCGTGCCGCATTCCGTGGGTGTCCAACCCGAAGGCACGCCGCATCGAAATGCGCTTCCCGGACCCGATCCAGTCCGGCTACCTGACCTTCACCGCGCTGATGATGGCCGGCCTGGACGGCATCAAGAACCAGATCGACCCGGGCGCACCGAGCGACAAGGACCTGTACGACCTGCCGCCGGAAGAAGAGAAGCTGATCCCGCAGGTCTGCTCCTCGCTGGACCAGGCGCTGGAAGCGCTGGACAAGGACCGCGAGTTCCTGAAGGCCGGTGGCGTGATGAGCGACGACTTCATCGACGGCTACATCGCGCTGAAGATGCAGGAAGTGACCAAGTTCCGCGCGGCCACCCACCCGCTGGAATACCAGCTGTACTACGCCAGCTGACCGGATGCGATGGCGGTGGGCTTCCCCCTCCCACCCGCCGCCATCGCTTCCGTTTTCGCGGCTGGGGAGCCGCAAGGCGGGCGCAGGCCCGCCGTTGTAGAGCGGACGGTGGTAGAGCGGACTGTTAGTCCGCTGAACTTCAATCCGCTTATCCAGGGGCAAGAGAGAGACCGGATACGCGACCAGGGCCGCCCTCCCTCCCGCGTCGGTCGTGCAAGGAGAGAGGCACGGCCGTCCCGGCCCTGTACGTGTCCGGTGCAACAGCCACGGCCATCACCCTGATGGCCGCTGGTTGCCTGATGCCAACGCGCGCTGGCGCGCTGGCCCCATCCACCATCGGGACATGCGCATGAAACTGATCTCCGCCATCATCCGGCCGTTCAAGCTCGACGAGGTCCGCGAGGCCCTGTCCGACGCAGGCGTGTCGGGCATCACCGTGACCGAAGTGAAAGGCTTCGGCCGCCAGAAGGGCCACACCGAGCTGTATCGCGGCGCCGAGTACGTCGTCGATTTCCTGCCCAAGATCAAGATCGAAACCGTGGTCACCGACGAACGTGCCGATGCGGTGATCGAAGCGATCCAGTCGTCGGCAGGCACCGGCAAGATCGGTGACGGCAAGATCTTCGTCACCGCCGTCGAACAGGTCATCCGCATCCGCACCGGCGAAATCGGTGCCGACGCGCTGTAACCCCCTTCCGGAGACTCCCCCATGAAGATGCGCTTTCTCACCGGGTGGCAAGCCCGGTTCCATGTCGTGTGGCTGTTGATGCTGCTCAGCGCGTTCGCCGTCGGTGCGTGGCCGGGCAGCGCCCATGCCCAGGCACAGGTGTCGCCGCTGCCGAGCGAAACCGTTGCGGTCGAACCGCTGCAGGACCCTGCAGCTGCAGCCGCTGCGCCGGCCGTGGCCGAAGCGGCCGCCGCCTATGATCGTGGCGACGTGGCCTGGATGCTCACCTCCACCCTGCTGGTGCTGATGATGGTGGTGCCGGGCCTGGCCCTGTTCTACGGCGGCCTGGTGCGTTCGAAGAACGTGCTTTCGGTGCTCAGCCAGATCCTGGTGGTGTTCTCGCTGGTGCTGCTGCTATGGGTGGCCTATGGCTACAGCGCGGTGTTCAGCGCCGGCAATCCGTTCTTCGGCTCGTTCACCGAATTCGCCTTCCTCAAGGGCTTCACCCCCGAGTCGGTGGGCAACACGCCGATCAAGGGACTGCCGGACTATCTGTTCGTCGCCTTCCAGTCGACCTTCGCCGGCATCACCACCGCGCTGATCGTCGGTGCCTTCGCCGAGCGCATCAAGTTCCGCGCGGTGCTGCTGTTCTCGGCGCTGTGGTTCACCCTCAGCTACATCCCGATGGCCCACATCGTCTGGGGTGGCGGCTACCTGGGTGAACTGGGCGCGATCGATTTCGCGGGCGGCACCGTGGTGCACATCAACGCCGGTGTGGCCGGTCTGGTCGCTGCCTGGTTCGTCGGCAAGCGTCTGGGCTATGGGCAGACCGCGCTGAAGCCGCACAACGTGCCGTTCACCTACATCGGCGCGATGCTGCTGTGGGTGGGCTGGTTCGGCTTCAACGCAGGCTCGGCGGCAGCGGCCGATACCGTGGCCTCGCTGGCCTTCCTCAATACCGTACTGGCCACGGCAGCGGCCGTGCTCGGCTGGACGCTGGTGGAAGCGATCAGCAAGGGCAAGCCGTCGGCACTGGGTGCCGCCTCGGGCGCGGTGGCCGGCCTGGTCGGCATCACCCCGGCCTGCGGCACCGTCGGCCCGCTTGGCGCGATCATCATCGGCTTTGTCGCCGGCGTGGTCTGCGTCTGGGGGGTGACCGGTCTCAAGCGCCTGCTGAAAGTGGACGACACCGCCGACGTGTTCGGTGTGCACGGTGTCGGCGGCATCGTCGGCGCGATTCTCACCGGTGTGTTCAGTGCACAGTCGCTGGGTGGCACCAAGGCCGATCTGGATATCGGCCATCAGGTCTGGGTGCAAGTGGTCAGCGTGGGCCTGACCGTGGTGTGGTCGGCGGTGGTGACCACGCTGATCCTGCTGGTGGTGCGCAGCGTGGTCGGCCTGCGCGTGACCGAGGAAGCCGAGCGCACCGGTCTGGACGTCACCTCGCACGGCGAATCGGCCTACGAGGCCTGACCGGTTTCACGGTTTCAAGGGCGTCCCGCCACTGCTGCGCTGCACGCAGTGGCGGGCGTCAGGTACAGGTTTTCCTTGTGCCACCGGCATCAGTCGACGCAATGACGGAGCTCTGCTGGTTCCAGTGTAGATCCAGGGCTCTGCCCGCTGGCGGAATACCCTCCGTCAGACATCACACTTTGCCTTGAAGGCTTGCGCCAGCGTGGTTCGCTGGTGCTTTTTCCTGCCACACGATTCCCTTACAGTGCTGCCTCTTCCAGCCGCATCTTCGTCGGTCTGGCAGTCATCAGCAGGGAAAAGCATCGTGGAACAGGGACGTAAAGTACGCAGCCGGGTGTTGCAGTGGCGGTTGTCCGTGGGCGTGGCATTGGCCATCACTGGCCTCCAGGCGCCGGCATGGGCACAGACGGTGTCACCGGAGCAGGAACTGCTCCGGCAGCAGGAGCGCGAGCGCGTGCTGCGTGAACAGCAGGAATCCACACCGGATGTGCGCCTGCAGCCAGCCACCGAAGACCTCGGCCGCCTGCCGGTTGATGAGTCGCCCTGTTTCACCATCACCACCATCGCGCTGCAGGGCGAGCTTGCCGACCGCTTCCGCTGGGCGCTGGCGGCAGCCGATCCCCGCAGCAATCCCGCCACCGGGCGCTGCCTGGGTACGGCGGGCGTGGACATCGTGATGAAGCGCGTGCAGAACGCGATCATCGAGCGCGGCTACGTCACCACCCGCATCCTTGCCGCACCACAGGACCTGAAGACCGGCGTGCTGATGCTCACGGTCGTGCCAGGGCGGGTCAACGCCATCCGCTTCGCGGACGGAGAAGGCCGTACCCCCACCCTCTGGAATGCGATGCCGGTGACGCGTGGCGAGGTGCTGAACCTGCGTGACATCGAGCAGGCGCTGGAGAACCTGCAGCGCGTGCCGACCGCCTCGGTGGACATACAGATCGCGCCACCGGCCGATGGCGCGGCCGCCAAACCCGGCGAAAGCGACCTGGTGATCAGCTGGAAGCAGGCGCGTCCGGTACGCGTCAACCTGACCCTGGACGATGCCGGCAGCCAGAGCACGGGCAAGATGCAGGCCGGTGCCACGGTGTCGGTGGACAACCCTGCGGGCCTGAGCGATCTGTTCTACGTCAACGTGGGCAGATCGCTGTTCAACGGCAGCGAACGTGGCACCGACAGTTGGGCGGCGCACTACAGCGTACCGCTGGGCGGTTGGCTGCTGGGTGCCAACGCCAGCAAGTACGACTATGAGCAGACCGTTGCCGGTGCGTTCGAGAACTACGTCTACAGCGGCTCCAGCCGCAATGCGGAACTGCGGCTGACCCGCATGCTGTTCCGCAACGCGCATGCCAAGACCAGCATGTACGCGCGTGGCTGGTACCGCGAATCGGACAACTTCATCAACGATACCGAGATCGAAGTGCAGCGCCGGCGTATGGCCGGCTGGGAGCTGGGCCTGGGCCACCGTCACTTCATCGGCAAGGCGACACTGGATGTGAACCTGGCGTACCGCAAGGGTACCGGTGCCTTCAACGCGTTGCGTGCGCCGGAAGAGGCGTTTGGCGAAGGCACGGCGCATGGCCGCATCTATACCGCGGACGCGCAGCTGGTCCTGCCGCTGCAGTGGGGCAAGCAGAGCCTGCGCTACATCGGCAGCTGGCGTGCGCAGTGGAACCGCTCGCCATTGGTGCCGCAGGACCGGTTCTCCATTGGTGGCCGCTACACCGTGCGTGGCTTTGATGGCGAAATGTCGCTGACCGGTGAGCGTGGCTGGTTGCTGCGCAATGAAGTGGGCGTGCCCCTGGGCGGCGGCGTGGAGGCCTACGTCGCCGTTGATCACGGGCGTGTCGCCGGCCCGTCCACGGCCCGACTGCTGGGCGACCGGCTCACCGGTACGGCCCTCGGGCTTCGCGGTGGCACCCGCCACATCAACTGGGATGCGTTCGTCGGCAGCCCGCTGTCCAAGCCGCGTGGCTTCCAGACCGCCTACACCACCTTCGGAATGAACCTGGGCGTCTCGTTCTGACGCCTGCACATGACCGGCCTGCGCAGTCCCCTGCGCGGCCAACACGATGCGGTACCGCGCAGCCTGCTGCGCATACAACCCAACAGCACCGAAAGGAATCAGCGCCGTGAACAAAGTCTACCGTCTGGTCTTCAACCGTACGCTCGGCGTCATGCAGGTCGCCTCCGAGCTGGTCAACGCTGCACACGGCGGGGTAGACCACCGCGGCGGCAATACCGTCGGCACCCTGCGGCCGATCAGTTTCGCGCTCTGGCTGGTGCTGGGCTGGGTGGGATTGGTGCAGCCGCTGTCCGCGCAGCAGGCGCCGGCCGATCCCGGCCGTATTGCCGCCGACCCCGGCGCACCGGCAAACCAGCGCCCGACGGTGATCACCTCGGCCAACGGCACGCCGCAGGTGAACATCACCACGCCCAGCGCCGGCGGTGTGTCGCGCAACACCTACCAGCAGTTCGACGTCGGCCAGCAGGGTGTCATCCTCAACAACTCGCGCGGCGACGTGCAGACCCAGCTGGGTGGCTGGGTGCAGGGCAATCCGTGGCTGGCCACCGGTACCGCGCGTGTCATCCTCAACGAGGTCAACAGCAGCAACCCCAGCCACCTCAATGGCTACGTGGAGGTCGCGGGTGCGCGGGCGCAGGTGGTCATCGCCAACCCGGCCGGCATCCAGGTCAATGGCGCAGGCTTCCTCAACGCCAGCCGGGTGACCCTCACCACCGGCACGCCGATCGTTACCAATGGCGTGCTGGACGGGTATCGCGTGGAAGGCGGCAGCATCGGAGTCGGTGGTGCAGGCCTGGATACCAGTCGCGCCGACTACACCGACATCATCACCCGTTCGTTGCAGGTCAACGCCGGCATCTGGGCCAACCAGCTGCAGGCCAGCCTGGGAAGCAACGTGGTCAGTGCCGATCACAGCAGTGTCCAGGCGCAGAAGCCGGCTTCTGCGGCGCCCGTCTTCGCGCTGGACGTGGGCGCACTGGGCGGCATGTACGCCAATCGGATCTGGCTGGTCGGCAACGAACACGGCGTGGGCGTGCGCAACGCCGGCAAGATTGGCGCGCAGGCCGGTGAACTGGTGGTCACCGCCGATGGCCGGCTGGAGAATGTCGGCGCGATGCATGCGCAGCAGGACACCCGCATCGACGCCAGCGGCGGGATTGCCAATGCCGGCACGCTCAGTGCCGAGCGCGAGCTGCGCGTGCAGACCCCGGTAGACGTCGACAATAGTGGTGGCACGCTCAATGCGCGCCGCATCGAAGTGAACGCCGATGCGCTGCGCAATCGTGGCGGCAGCATTGAACAGCTCGGAACGCAGGCGCTGCAGCTGCAGGCGGCCGATGTCAGCAATCTGCAGGGCCGCATCGGCAACGTGGCCAGCGTCTCGCCGGGTACCGGCACCGGTACCCCGCCTGGCACCGGTACGCCCGGAACCGGGACGCCGGGCACCGGCACGCCCGGCACGGGTACCCCGGGCACCGGCTCTCCGGGCACCGGCACCCCGCCGGTCACGCCGCTCCCGCCCCTGGCAACCGGCATGCTCAACATCGCCGGAACCCTGAGCAACGACGGTGGCCGCATTGAAGCCAGCGGTGACCTGCAGCTCAGCGCCCGCAACAGCCTCGACAACAGCGACGGTACGCTGGGCGCCAGTACCCTGCAGGTACAGGGACAGGCGCTGCGCAACATGCGCGGCACCCTGCAGGTCCAGGGTGCGGCCAGCGCGCAGGTGCAGCAGCTGGACAACAGCGCCGGCCGCATGACCTTCGCCCGTGGCTTCGAGTTGAAGGCGCAGTCGGCGATCAATCGTGGCGGCAGCCTTGCCCACGGTGGCAGCGCGGCGACGACCTGGACGATCGGTCAGCTCGACAACGGCGAGGGCAGCATCTCCAGCAATGCCACGCGCCTGGGTCTGGACATCGGCACCCTGGTCAACACGAAGGGCAACATCAACCACGCCGGCAGCGAAGGGCTACTGCTGCGAGCGGAGGTACTGGAGGGTGTACAGGGCAGCATCGCTACCGCAGGCGCGGCAGACCTGCTGCTGGGCCGTGCCGACCACCGCGGCGCGCAGCTGGTCGCCCGCCAGCTCGAGCTGACGGCACGGGATTTCGACAACCGTGGCGGCCGCGTGCTGTCCACCGGCCAGCAGGCCAGTACGCTCAGCGTGCGCAATCATCTGGACAACAGCGACGGTGGCCTGCTGGCCAGCAATGCCGACCTGCAGATCGACGCAGCATCCTTTGGCAATGCCGCAGGTACCGTGCAGCAGGCGGGTACCGGCAACCTGCGCATCACCACCGCCAACCTGCAGGGCCAGGGCGGCACCGTCCTCAGCAACGGTACCCTGCAGCTGCACGGCGATACCCTCAACCTGCGCAATGGCACCACCGCTGCACAGCGCATCGATGTACGTGCCGGCGACCTGACCACCGCGGGCGGCACGCTGACCTCGACGGGCAGTGATGCATTGCGCCTGCAGGTCGCGCGCACCCTGGACAACAGCGGCGGCACCGTGGGTGCCAATGGTGCGCTGGACATCAACGGCGGCACCGTCATCAACGATGGCGGCAAGCTGATCGCCGCAGGCACCGGCACCAGCCGCATCCATGCCAGCCAGCGGCTGCAGAACCAGCGCGGCCTGCTGTCCGGCAATGGCGACCTGGACATCACGGCCGATGGCCTGCTGAACGAGGGCGGCAGCATCGACCACGCCGGCACCGGCACGCTGAAGATCAACGCGACCTCGGTGCAGGGGACCGGTGGCAGCATTGCCAGCAACGGTCAGCTGCAGTTGAGCGGGCAGCAGCTGGACCTGCAGAAGGGCAGCACCCGCGCCCATGACGTGAAGATCGATGCTGCCGGGCTGGACATCAGTGGCGGCAGCCTGCTGTCACTGGGCGAAAATGCGATGCAGCTGCAGGTGCAGGGCCTGCTGCGCAACGACGGCGGCAGCATCAGTGCCAACGGCGCCCAGCAGATCCACGCGGGCGCGCTGTCCAACCGCGGCGGCGCGCTCAACTCGGCCGGTACCGCGGCGTCGCAGATCCGGGTCGACGGCACGCTCGACAACAGCGGCGGCAGCATTGCCAGCAATGCGGGCAACCTGCAGCTGCAGAGCGGCGCCCTGATGAACGCAGGTGGCACGCTCAGCCATGCAGGTACCGCCGGCCTGGTCATCGACACCGGGCGCCTGGACGGCGCGAAGGGACAGATCGCCACCGCCGGCGCACTGCAGCTCAACGCGGCCGAAGTCGATCACCAGGGCGCGTCGCTGACCGCCACGCAACTGGACATCACGGCAGCCGGGTGGAACAACCGGGGCGGACGCATCGTCGCCACTGGCACCGGCAGCAATACGCTGCGCGTGCAGGGCACGCTGGACAACGGCAATGGCGGCACCCTCGCCAGCAACGGCAACCTGGATATCCACGCGCGCACCTTCGGCAATGCCGGGGGAACCGTGCAGCAGGCCGGTTCCGGCAGCCTGGCCATCACCACGCAGGACCTGACCGGTGCCGGCGGCACCCTGCTCAGCAATGGTTCGCTGGACCTGCAGGGCGACAGCCTCGATCTGCGCGAGGGCACCACGACGGCGCAACGCATCAGCATCGATGGTGACAGCGTGATCACGGCAGGTGGTCAGTTGAGCGCGCTGGGCGCCCAGCCCCTTCAGCTGCAGGCCCGCAGCCTGCTAGACAATACCGGCGGAACGCTGGGCAGCAATGGCGCCATCGACGTACGCGCAGGGCGCTTTGTCAACGACCATGGCAAGCTGATTGCGGCCGGTGAAGCGGCCTCTGCGATCCGGGCTGCACAGCTGGAGAACCGCAGCGGCTCGATCTCTGCCAACGGCAACCTGCACATCGAGGCGGAAACACTGTCGGGCCAGGGCGGGAGCATCGGTACTGCCCGCGCGCTGGATCTGCAGGGCGGGTCGTTGGACCTGCGCGGCGGTACCGTGGCGGCCGAGCAGCTCGACATCGTGGCCGGCAGCCTGGACAACAGTGCGGGTGCGCTGCGCGCTACGGGCAGTGGAACGCTGGCGATGCAGATCAGCGGTCGCTTGGCCAACGACGCTGGCACCATCGCCAGCAACGGTGCCCAGAACATTCAAGCCGGCGAGCTTTCCAACCGCGGCGGCACGCTCAGTTCGGCAGGCAGCGCTTCCACCGAGCTGCACGTGGATGGCCTGTTCGACAACAGCAACGGCGTGCTGGCCAGCAATGGTGCGGCGCTGAAGATCGACGCCGGCAGCATGGCCAACGTCAAGGGCACGCTCAGCCATGCCGGCAGCCAGGGCCTGCTGCTGCGCACCGGGCAACTGGATGGCCAGGGCGGCACCATCGCCAGCGCGGGCGCCATCACCCTGCAGGCGGGCAGCGTGGACCATCGCGGCGCCACCCTGCAGGCCGAGCGCATCGCGCTGGACGCACAGTCCTTCGACAACCGGGCCGGCAAGGTCATGGCGACGGGTGCGGAGGGCAGCCGGATCGACGTGGTCGGCAGCCTGGACAACGGCGGGGGTGGCCTGCTGGCCAGCAATGGCGACCTGGGCATCCAGGCGGCGGTGTTCGGCAATGCCGGCGGTACCGTGCAGCACGCTGGCGAAGGCGTGCTGTCGATCAATGCTGGAACGCTCAACGGTACGGGCGGCACGCTGGTCAGCAATGGCAGCCTGCTGCTCAAGGGCACCACCACCGACCTGCGGGCGGGTGTCACCTCGGCCAAGCGGATCGAGGTGGATACCGGCACCCTGATCACCGCCGGCGGCACGCTGACCGCGACCGGCGGCGACATGCTGCGACTGAGCGCGCGCGAACGCATCGACAACAGCGGCGGCACCGTATCCAGCAACGGTGGGCTGGACCTGCGCAGCGCCGTGCTGGTCAATGCTGGCGGTACGCTGCAGTCCGCCGGCACCGCAGCGAGCCAGCTGAGCATCGGCCAGGACCTCAACAACCGTGGCGGCCGCATTCTGGCCAACGGTGGGCTCGGCATCACCTCAGGCAGCATCGACAACCAGGGCGGCACGCTGCACAGCGCAGCACGCCTGGTGGCAAAGGCCGATGGCCTGCTCGACAACAGCAACAAGGGCGTGATTGCCAGCGGCGCGGGCATGCAGCTGGCAGCGGCTTCGCTGGACAACCGCACCGGCAGCATCGAGCAGGCGGGCGACAGCCTGTTGCAGATCGATGCCGACACGCTGCAGGGTCATGCCGGCCGCATCGTCAGCAATGGCGAGCTGCAACTGAAGGGCGAGACCATCGATCTCAGTGCGGGCACCACGGCCGCGCAGCAGGTCAGCATCGAGGCCGGCCAGCTGGACAACACGGCGGGTACGCTGAACGCTACCGGCAACCAGGCGATGTCGCTGCAGGTACGCGGCGCGCTGGGCAATGACGGCGGCACCATCGCTGCCAACGGTGCGCAGCAGATCAGCGCCGGTTCGCTGTCGAATGCGGGCGGTACCTTGAGCTCGGCAGGTACGTCCGACAGCCGGATCACCGTCACCGGCCGTTTCAACAACGGCGGCGGCACCCTCGCCAGCAATGCCGGCAACCTGCGTGTCGATGCCGGGCAGCTGGTCAATGCCGCGGGCAGCATCGTCCATGCAGGGAAGGGCGTATTGACCGTACAGGCCACCCAGCTGGACGGCGCCGGCGGCAGCATCGCCACGGCAGGCGGATTGCAGCTGGATGCGGTGACCGTGGACCATCGCGGCGCCACCCTCACTGCCGATCACTTCGCCCTCAACGCCGACCGCTTCGACAACCAGAACGGCAAGCTGCTGGCGACGGGCACGCAGGCCAGCACCGTGCAGGCCACCACGTCACTGGACAATGGCGGCAACGGCCTGATCGCCAGCAATGGTGACCTGACACTGACCAGTGCAGTGTTCGGCAATGCCGGCGGCACCGTGCAGCAGGCTGGCACCGGCATGCTGGCCATCAACACACACACCTTGAATGGCCAGGGCGGCAAGCTGCTCAGCAATGGCGCCCTGCAGTTGACCGGCGAAACCACCGACCTGCGTGACGGCACGCTGTCGGCTACCCGCATCGCCGTGGATACAGGCACGCTGCTCAACGCGGGCGGTTCGATCATCGCCTCTGGCAGCGAAGCATTGAAGGTGTCCGCGCGCGACAGGCTGGACAACAGCGGTGGCACGCTTGCCGGCAATGGCACGCTGGATCTGCGCAGCGCGCAGCTGCTCAACAACCGGGGCACGATCCAGGCTGCCGGCGGCGGTATCAGCACCCTGGCGATCACCCACGCGCTGGAGAATCGCGGTGGCCGCATCCTGACCACAGGAGACGCCACCCTCACCGCAGGCGCGTTCGACAATCGCGGCGGCATCGTGCACAGCGATGGCAGCAGCGCATTGACCGTGCGCGTCGACGGCCTGCTCGACAACAGCGACAAGGGCACCCTGTCTGCCGGAGGCGCACTGCTGGCCGAGGCACAGTCCATCAACAACGATGGTGGCACCGTGGCTGCTGGTCAGGACATGCAGCTGACCAGCGCCGATGCGCTGCGCAACCAGGGCGGCCTGGTCCAGGCCGGCAAGCACCTGCAGGTCTCGGCCAGCGGCCTGAACAACAACAGTGGCCGGATCATCGCCAACGACCTGCAGCTGGATACCCGCGGCCAGGCACTGGACAACCGCAGCGGCATCATTGCCAGCCTTTCCGGAAACGCAGAGCTGCGCAGCGGTGCCCTGGACAACACAGGCGGCCTGCTGCAGTCGGCGGCAGCCCTCAGCATCAACACCGCCGGACAGCGGCTGATCAATGCCGGTTCCAACGGCAACGGCATTGTCAGCAGTGGCACGCTGCAGATCCGCAGCGGCGATCTGGACAACCGTGGTGGCGCGGTGTCCGCCAAGGCCGGTGCCGACGTGCAGGCCATCAACATCGACAACAGTGGCGGCGGCTCGCTGGTGAGTGCGGCCGACCTGCTGCTGCGCGCGCAGCAGCTGGCCAACACCGGTGGCAGCGTGACCGCCGGTGGCAATGCCGACATCAGCTTGCAGGGCGCGCTGCTCAACAGTGGCGGCCTGGTGGCCGCGACCGGCCGCCTCGACCTGCAGGCCGGCCATGTCGACAACCGCAATACGCTCAGCCCGGGCAATGGTCCTGCACTGGGGTTGCAGGGCAAGACCCTGCAGGTGACCACCAGCAACCTGGACAACCAGAACGGCCAGGTGATTGCCGACAACCTCGTGCTGCAGGTGAACCAGCGCCTGGACAACAGCGGTGGCCTGGTGTCGGCGGCGCTGGGCTCCGATGTCCGCGCCGATACCCTGGTCAACAGCGGCGGCACCCTGGTGGCCGGCAGGCAGCAGACCCTCCGCACCCGCGAGATCATTGGTGATGGCCGGCTGATGTCGCAGGGTGACATGACTCTGGAGCTGGGCCAGAGCCACACCAACCGTGGCGAGATGGTGGCCAACGGCACGCTGAGCCTGTCCATCCAGGGCAACCTGGACAACACCGGCAAGCTGGCCGGCGCCAACGTCAACATCAATGCGGGCAACATCACCAACGCCTCCACCGGCGAGATCAGCAGCATCGGCCTGACCCGCCTTGCAGCGGGCGGCGCACTGGTCAACTACGGCCTGCTGGACGGCAACGTCACCCATATTACCGCCGCGACCGTCGACAACATCGGCAGCGGCCGCATCTACGGTGACCGCGTCGCCATCCAGGCAAGTTCGCTCAACAACCTGGCAGCCAACATCGGCGGCGTGGACCGTGCAGGTACCATCGCCGCGCGCCAGCGCCTGGACCTCGGCGTCGGCACGCTGACCAACAGCGGCAAGAGCCTGATCTTCAGCGATGGCGACGCTGCCATCGGCGGTGCCCTGAACGGCCTGGGCGCGGTAGGCAGCGCCCAGAAGGTGGACAACATCGGCTCCACCATCGAGGTCAGCGGCAACCTGGACCTGTCCGCGCTGGCGGTGAACAACATCCGCGAGAACGTGGTCGTGGAGAAGGTCACCACCGTGCATGCACCGGTGCGGCTGGAACAACCCGGCTGGTTCAAGAACGCCAACAACAACAACCGGGATTTCCGCGCTACCTCGAATTACCAGCCGTATGAGATCTACTACCTCAACCCGGCGGACATCCTCGAAGACACCCCCTATGTCACTCCGGATGGCCAGCAGATCCGCAAGGCGGTGATCCGGCTGTCCAGCAACACCAGCGCCTATGCGTTCGCCCGCGGTGGCGTGCATGGCGCACGCGCGTCACGTGAGCGCCTGAGCGTGCAGGACGGCACGGTCACGATCTATTACGTCAGCCGCGCCGACAACCGCAACAATCCCGATCAGCTTGGCGCAGGCGCGGAAGATCCCTTCCGCGATCTGTCCACCCGTGGTCCGGGGTCGCCGCCGATCGAGTACGTGACCGATACCCTTCGGTACAACAACGCCTACGGCACCTGCACCACGACCTGCGTGCAGATCATCACCTATCCGGACTATGACAATCCGGACGCGACGCTGATCAACATGCAGCGTCACCCGCAGGAGACCAGCGGCAACGAGAAGACCCGCATTGCCACCCGCACCACCGTGGAAGACGTGGTGGTTTCGGCAGGAAACAACGCCGTGATCAACGCGGGCGGCAGCATGCGGATCAGCACCGATCGGCTGGAGAACCGTTTCGCCAACATCGCCGCGGGTCGCGACCTGGCCATCGTCGGCCTGAACCGCGATCAGTCCGAGGTGATCAATGCTGCCGAGCAGCTGACCCGTACCAGCACCTTCGACAACCAGTCCATCACCTACGGTGGCTCCTCCAGCCGCTGGAAGGCGGCACCGATCACCGAGAAGACCGGCGCGCTGGGTTCGTCGATAACCGCCGGTGGCAAGCTCACCATCGATGTCGGCAACCTGCGCAACGACAACAACGGGGGCAGCAACCCCAACGCCGGTGGTGGCAAGGGCACCGCGCAGCTGGATACCAACGGCCGCGGTGCAGGTGCGGTCGGCCCCGGCGCGGGCAGCGTGCAGGGGCCCGGCCAGAGCACAGGCCAGGGTGCCGGCAGCGTGGACGCACAGGGGCCGGGCACCGCTGGCGCGGCGCAGGGCGCCAACGGTGGTCATCAGCAGGCGGTCGCCCAGACCGACGGCGTGCGCGCGGACGCGGCGGGTGCCCAGGGCCCGAGCCAGGCCGGCAACGCCGGGGCGGGTGCTGGCACGGCGCAGGACATCAATGCCGCCCAGGCCGGGCAGGCCAATGCCAACGGCCCGGCGGCGGTGCGCGCCGGAGAGCATGCCGGCAGTGGTGGCAATGCCGCAGTGGATGGCAAGCAGGCCACGACGACAACCGGTGCTGATCCGCGCGTGGTGATCACCACCAGCCCGAATGCCAGTGCACCCACCGCCAGCCTGTTCAATGTGGACGCCAACCGTGGCAACCACATCGTGGAAACCGACCCGCGCTTTGCCAGCTATCGCGATTGGCTCAGCTCGGATTACCTGCTGCAGCGCGCAGGCTTCGATCCCTCGCAGACGCAGAAGCGCCTGGGCGACGGCTTCTACGAGCAGAAGCTGGTGCGCGAGCAGATCGGCGAACTCACCGGCCGCCGCTTCCTTACCGGCCATGCCAGCGACGAGGACCAGTACCGCGCGCTGCTCGAGGCCGGTGCCACGGTGGCGAGCGAATGGGGCCTGCGCCCAGGCGTAGCGCTCACCGCCGAGCAGATGGCACGCCTGACCAGCGACATCGTCTGGCTGGTGGAAAAGGACGTCACCCTGGCCGATGGCTCGGTGGTTCGCGCGTTGGTCCCGCAGGTCTACCTGCGGGTGCTGCCGGGCGACCTTGGCAACGATGGCGCATTGCTGGCCGGCGCGGAGGTGGACGTCAAACTGCGCGGTGACCTGGTCAACAGCGGCACGATTGCCGGCCGGCAGCTGGTCAGCATCGATGCCGGCAACATCCGCAACCTGTCCGGCGGCCAGATCAGCGGTGCCCAGGTGGGCCTGTCGGCGCGGCAGGACATCGACATCATCGGCAGTACCGTCAAGGCTACCGATGCGCTGGCGTTGAAGGCCGGCGGCAACATCACCGTGGCCTCGACCACCACGGAATGGAAGGATCAGGGCGACCGCCTGTCGCAGCAGAAGACAACGCTGGATCGCGTGGCGGGCCTGTATGTCACCAACTCCGGTGGCGATGGCGTGCTGTCGGTGGTGGCCGGCGGTGACATCGGCCTCAAGGCTGCAGAGATCCGCAATGCCGGCAGCCACGGCATCACCCAGCTGGTTGCCGGTGGCAACCTGGACCTGGGTGCGCAGACGTTGGGCCAGAGCAGTGCGCTGAACCACGACAGCCGCAACCACACCAGCAACAGCCAGACCACGCATGCGGTGACGTCGATTGAGGGCGCTGGCGATGTGGTGCTGGCGGCGGGCAAGGACATCAACCTGGCTGCAACCCGCATCAAGGCCGATGGCGGCATGGCCCTGCAGGCCGGTGGCGATATCAACAGCCAGGCGCTGGTGGACAGCCGCAGCAGCGACTTCAATGCAGGTGGCAAGCGCAGCTCGCTGCAGATCAGCCAGAGTGATGAGACCGTGCGTGGCAGCCAGTTGCAGGCTGGCGACAATGTAGTGCTGAGAGCGAACCGCGATATCAACCTGACTGCCACCCAGGTTGCCAGCTCGGATGGCACGCTGAGTGTGGCGGCCGGTCGCGACGTCAACCTGCTTTCGGCCAACGAAACGCATGACTTCAGCCTGGACAGCTACGACAAGAAAAAGAAAACCCTGTCGAGCACCACCACCACCCGCCACGCCGAGAGCAGCGACAGCTACGCCATTGGCACCGGCCTGATGGGCGAGAGCGTGAGCGTCACCGCCGGCCGCGATCTGACCGCCGTAGGCGCGGTGGTTGATGCCACCGGCACAGTGGTCCTCGGTGCGGGCAACAATGTGCTGATCACTTCTGCGGAAGACCATCACAGCAGTGAGTCCAGCGAGACCAGGAAGAAGTCCGGCTTCACCGGTGGCTTCTCCAATGGAACCGCTTCGATCGGCTACGGCAGCTCGAAGAACAGCAGCAGTTCTGCCGAGCAGTCGACCACCCAGGTCGGCTCCGCCATCGCCTCGCGCGAAGGCAGCGTGCTGATCAACGCCGGCAACCAGCTGACGATCGCCGCGTCCGACGTGGCCGCAGGCAAGGACCTGACCCTGGTCGGCAAGGACATCAACCTGATTGCCCGCCAGGATACGGTGGATACCCAGGCCAGCCAGTCGAGCAAGTCCAGCGGGTTCTCGGTGGGCGTCACCTACGACCCGGCCAAGGCGTACCGCACTGCACGCGACAACGCCACCGAAGGCATGGCCGACAGTGGCACGATGATGGGCCGGATCACGCGTACCGCTGAAGGCGTAGCGGCCGGCGTGTCGGCGGCCGTGCTGCCGGCGATCACGGCCGGCAGCCAGCGCTCGAACAGCAACCAGAGCCACTCCACCAGTGACGCCCGGGTCAGCAACCTCAATGCTGGCGGCAATCTCTCGCTGATCGCCAATGGCGGCTCGATCACCAGCCAGGGTGCGCAGATGACGGCCGAGGGCAATGCTGTCCTGCTGGCCACCAAGGACATCGTGTTCGATGTCGCGCACAACACCGAGCGCAGTGACAGCGACAGCCGGGGCAAGGGTTGGGGTATCGCCACCAACTCCGCCGGTCTGCCGTTTGGCACCAACAATTCGCGCAGCGAGGGCGCCGGCCAGAGCGATACCATCACCGGCACACAGCTGTCGGTGGGTGGCGGTGTACGCATGGCCACCACAGAGGGCGATATCAGCCTGACCGCCGCCAACATTGCGGCGGAAAAGGACGTCAGCATCCGCGCTGCGGGCGACCTGACGATCCGTAGTGGGCAGGACACGGTCAGCAATGCCAACCGCTCGGACAGCAAGGCGATCGGCACTGTGCAGATCTCCGATACCGAGAAGTTCTCCGGCTGGCATCGCGAGCAGCATCGCGATGACAGCGCGCAGGTCTCGCAGGTAGCCAGCACCATTGGCAGTCTCGGCGGCAACGTCAACCTCACCGCCGGTGGCAAGTACACGCAGAGCGCCAGCAATGTGGTGGCGGCCAAGGACGTGAACATCACTGCCGCTGAGATCGAGCTGCTGACCGCTGACGAAAGCGGTCACTACTCGCAGAGCGACAAGGACCTGAAGATCGGCGCCTTCGCGCGGGTGAAATCGCCGTTGATCGATCTGCTCAACAACGTCGACGCCGCCCGCAAGTCCGACGACCGCCTGCAGAAGATGCAGGGGCTTGCTGCTGGTGCCAATGCCTATCAGGCCGCCAGTGCCATCTCCAGCATGGCCGGCAAGGGCGGAGGCGGGGCACTGATCAGTGCCGAGGCCGGCGTTGGCTTCAAGACCTCCAGCAGCAGTGCCGACGGCAGCAGCCAGGTCTCGCGTGGCTCTACCATCCAGGGCGGCGGCAACGTCAACCTGACCAGCACCCAGGGCGACATCCACGTGGTGCAGGGCAACCTGAGCGCGGGCAACACGCTCAGTCTGGATTCGGCCGGTGACATCCTGCTGGAAGCCGGCAAGGCGCATGTGGCCGACCGTAGCAAGAGCAGCAATGCCGGCGCCGAAGTCGGCGTGGGCGTTGCGGTGGGTGCGCAGACCGGTGTGTATGTCTACGCCGAAGCGAGTGTGGGCAGCAGCAAGTCCAATGCCGAGAGCAGCACCTGGCAGAACACCACGCTGACCGGCAAGAACATCTCGATGAAGGCCGAGGGCGATACCACCCTTCGCGGCGCGACCGCCACCGCCGACCGCATCGACGTCAAGACGGGGGGCACGCTGACCATCGAATCGCTGCAGGACGTCGCCGAGAGCATGTCCAAGAACAGCCAGGTGGGCGGCCGCGTGCAGGTCTCGTTCGGCACCGCGTGGAACGCCGACGGCTACGCCAGCGGAGGCAAGGCCAACGGTAGCTATCAGGGCGTTGGCCAGCAGAGCGGCCTGTTTGCCGGCAATGGTGGTTATCACGTGGATGCTGGCCACGTGAATCTGGTGGGCGGCGCGATCGCCAGCACCAATGCAGGAAACAGCGAGCTGACTGCGGATTCGCTGACGTTTACCGACCTGCAGAACCATATGGACTACAAGGCCACGTCGGGCAGCATCAGCGGTGGCTTCGGCAGCAGTGGCAAGGGCCCGACGGACAAGAGTGTGGGAGCGGTTGAGCAGCTGCAGGGTATCGGCAGCAGCATCAAATCCGGAACGTTCGGCGGCGTGGATGGTGTCGGGTTCGGCGGTGGACTGCCGATGCATGAAAGTGGCAGCGACAGTTCAAGCACGCGTGCAACACTGACCGAGGGTAATATCACCATCGGCGGCAGGAAGACCACAGCGGCCGAACTTGGTGTCAATACCGATGCAGCTGCGGCACACCGCGCGCTGGAGGCAATGCCGGATGCCAACAAGATGCTGGCCGATCAGCAGGCGATGGCGAATGCAGCAGGCACGGTACTGGCCACCAGCAAGCAGATCGCATCGGACATTGGCAGCTACGGGATCAACAAGATCACTGATGCCTACCTGGAAGGGAAGAGCGCCGCAGAGAAGGAGGCGTTTGCCAACCTCAGTTCCAAGGACCAGTACGCCGCCCTTGCCGGATTTGACAGCTCCTACCCTGATGCACTGGTCACGCAGCAGAAGTGGGCACCCGACGGTACCTACGGCCGTGCGCTCAACGCGGTCTCCACCGCGCTGGTCGGCGGCGTGGCAGGGCAGGCAGGTGGTCAGGTCATCCCGAACACACTCGCGCCCTACGCCGCTGAGCTGATTGGAAAGACATTCGATCCAAACAAGCAGAGCGCCGTCCCAAGTGAGGCGATGCAGATGCTCTCGCACGCGCTTCTTGGCGCGCTGCTTGCGGAGGCGAATGGGGGTTCGGCGGGTACCGGAGCCGCTGCTGCAGGAGGTGGTGAACTGGCAGCCAAATTCCTGGGTGACTACTACGCGCGGCAGAATGGCGGGCAGCTGACTCCGGAGCAGGAACAGCAGATCAAGGCATTGGGCCAGGCGGTCGGCGCGATGGCTGGTGGGATTGGTGGAGACGGAGCCATGGGTGCGGCGTTGGGAGCCACCATCGCCAAGAACTCCGTCGAGAACAACTACCTGAATCATGCAGAGCGCATGCAGTTCCTGGACGCCATGCTTAGCTGCATGAAGAGCGGGGAGCGTTGCGGCGAACAGAAGGAGCTGGCAGCGCTGTCGGATGCGCGCAATACGGCACTGATTGCAGCATGTACCGCGGCTGCCGATTCGCCTGCCTGCCGCGCAGAGCAGTCGAAACTGGGTGACGCCTATTGGTCACTTACCCAGAATGATTCCACCTATCTGCGATGGATCAACGACAATGGCCTTGATCTGGCCCAGGCGGCACTGACGAAGGGCAATGGTGGCCAGCTCGCCTCCGATCTGCTGACGCATACGTCTTCCCTGGATGCCCGTTACAAGATCACCTGTGCAGCGGCAGGGCGCTGCGATCCATTCACCGCCGGCATGCTCGCGTTGAATGGGAAGACACAGGAGGCGGCGGCCAACGCGGCACTGAATCTGCTGTTCGACAAGGCGGGCTCGGGAGCAGGCGTGGTGACCAACGCGGGTGGAATGGTCATGGACATGGCGAAGATGAATGCCATCTACATGTCCATTGAGAGCACCAAGCAGGCCTTGAACGACTTCCAGCGCATCGGTGAAATTGGCGGCTGGGGTGTCATGAAGGAAAAGGGCGCCGGCGCCTGGTCGTCCATTTCAGGCTACTTCGGGAACGGCTGGGATGCGGCGACCTACGAGCTGGGCCTGAACCAGAAATGGAACCTGGCCGATGTGGCCGCAAACGGATTCACCAAGGGGGACATTGGGCTGGACGTCGCATTGGCTGTGATCAGCCTGGGTGATGTCACCGCGATGCGGGCGGCCGCGAAGGCCAGGAAACTGGCGGCGTTGGAGTCAGGCGCCGCTGCAAAGCCGGTGGCACCCGATCTGGTCCCCCCGCGACAGCCGGCAGACGTCCCGGCGCCTGTGAACAAGCCGTTGGCACTGCCTTCGCCAGAGTTCAATGTTCCCAACGGTTACACGCTGGTCAAGAACGCCGATGGCACGGCCAGCGTTACTGGTCCGCGAGGAGGAACCTACACCTCGACCGGGAGATATACGGATGAAGGCAAGCCGATCTTCAAAGACAATAGTGGGGGTTACGTCACCTTGGATGGTGCGCGTTCATCGGTCCCCGCTCCCGTCGATTTCGAGTCTGCTCCCAAGCATCATATTTGCACCAATAAATGTCTTGTGGGGGCCAATGGAAAGGTCGCGTGGACCAAAGAGTACATGCGGTTCTTCGAAGGCGCAGGGCTTGATATAAACAAGTCTGTAGAGAATCTGGTTGCAGTCAAGGGCCATCGTGGGCCGCACCCTGAGGCATACCATCAGTACGTATATGATAATCTTGACAGAGCGACCAGTGGCTTGAAGCCTGGCACGGCAGCGTACAACTCTGCAGTCACAAGAACGCTGGAGAGGATGAAGGCAGAAGCGGTTATCGTGGGAAGTCAGGTCAACAAGTGGTTGACGAGGAGTTGAGTTGAAATACTTTCGCATCAGGCCCGACATGAGCATTGCAGAGCGATGGACTCTAGGGAATATCAATCATGTGGATAACTGGCTCTTCATAGATCCTCCCGTCAACTTCATGGAACCTGGGACCTACAGCCTTGATCTCGTGAATTGTGGGGTTGAGGTCGATTACTCTCTTGCCGGGTATGCAAGTGTTCCAGTGGTAAGTGCGAGATTTCGAGATGCGCTTGTTGGCTTGCCTGAGTTCGATGAGCCCTATATGAATGTCGTTGTCGAACCATTGATCATCGAGGGTCAGGATGTTCGTGGCGAGTACTCTGTATTGATCGTGGAGACGCGCGTTGACTGCGTAGACGAAGGTCGTTCCGATTTCATGAAGTTTGAAGAGGATGATCCGGTCAGACCGGATCTCGCGGGTCAGTACAGGGCGTTCACGAAACTCATTGTCGATCGAGAGAGGATCGGCGCGAGGCATATTTTCCGAATCGAGAAATTCATGGGCGCGTTGATCGTGAGTGAAGAGGTGAGGCGTCGCCTGGATGAGGCTGGGGTGGTTGGTGCGGTCTACGATCCTGTTACTGAATGAGTAATCAATCAGTACATGGAAAGTTGACAAAATGCGTGGCGCTACCGACCTGTTATGGGTATGTATCTATCCATCTGGTCGGCGTGCTTGGTCGCAGGGGCGATTGTCTTCCTCGATTCTGAGTTCCGAATCAGCTCCCTCCGCTGCGGTCAGATGCGCGTGGTGGCACTCATTCCATGTGATCTACTGTGGGGTTTGGTTCGCTGTATCCTCATGCTTGGGTTGGTCACCCTACCTGTCCTGAGTATCGTGGCGATCGTGCGCTTCATGCGGCACCGCAGCTGCGGGCGTCCTGAACTATTTTGCTTATTTGTTCGTTGGTTGTTTTCGGACTTTCCGCGACGTACTTCACTTCCTGCTGGATATCCGCTCAGGGCCAAGGGGGGGCAGCGGTGCTTCGGGTGATCGGCGTCCGGCAAGTGCAGACTCCATATGAATGAAACAGGTTCAATCAGCTCGGCAGTAGCGATATGAGCAATGTGGGCAAGATGACGAAGTGGTCGATCGCGCTTCTGTCAATCGCCAGTGTACTGGCTACGATTTGTCCATGATCAGTCCCCGCCTCCCTGTTTCCGCACCGCTGGCACTGGCCCTTGCGGCCTGCGCGGCTAGCGCGCCGGTGCAGCACACCCCGTTCGTCACCTGGGTGTGGTCGCCGAACCAGAACGCGCACACGCCGGATGGAATGGATGATGTGATTTCTGTGAGGACGAGGAATCAGTGAGTACTGAGGGCATTGCAATCCATCTTCAGGCACGGCCTGACAGAGCCATCTCGATTGCCGAGAGGCATCTCCATGTCATGGATAGGATGTCGGCAATCGAGTGCCCATTGGGATTCCATGCTCTCGAGCTGCCGCCTGTACCCGACTGTGGAGGAGAATTGCTGGCAAGCTATGAGATCAAGACTGGACTGAAAGGTCTGTCGATCATCGGTACATACGCTTTCAGGGGGACCGGGTACGACTACGCGGATGTGGCTGCGTTGGACGAGATCATTCTGTATGGGTTCAGAAGCAGCAACAAGGCACGGGACTATCCGAGCGTTCTGACGAACTGCGTCGCTTCTGTTGCCGAGGCGTTCGGTGCGTACAGAGTGAAGGTCACGTACGGCATGCATTCGATGGACTATCAGGACGGTGTGGGCCGAGAGGGGCCAACCCTTGAGGATCTGAAAGCTGCTGGAGTCAAGGATTTCGACGGCAGGAAGAACATCCTGACGATGTACCCTGCCCAGTTCTGGGATGCCCGGCTTTGCAGCGACGCACTTGGATTTGGACCCGAGGAGGTTTCCTCCCGCCTTGAAGGTAAGGTTGATAAGGTGGAACTGACAGCGAGTGGTGTCTACATTCTCCTGAGTGACAAGGTTGATCTTTCCTATGAGGAGTATCTGTAGTTCAATCGCCGCGCAAAAGCGCTTCTGGGTTTGCAGTAGTCCGGAGCGTGACGGGATGACCCGACGGGTTACGTAACGCACCTCATCGATCCGAGCACCAGTAGTCTGATCAACATCACGGTGCCTGGAGCACATGCATTGGATCCGGGCTTTGTGATCCGACAGGTGCATACGAATGGATCCGGTGGATTCTCAGTCTCAACCAGAGGCTGGGGTACGGGTTCGAGTCCAATGTTCAACTAGAATTCGTGGGCCGATAGACAAGTGTGGAGTTCCAGTACGCGCGATATTGGTAGCGAAATTGGCAAGTTGCAGTGGCTTTGGAGTACTTTTCCCTCGAGGCAGAAACGCATGAGCTACCGGGGCCCTGATGGAAAGATGGTGGAGGTCTGCCAGTGAGTGAGCGTGAGTTGGGGGCAAAGATTGTGTCCGTGATTGCCAGTTCCGCGCTTGGAGGGGCTTTATTCATAGGCATTCCGCTGAGTTATCGGATAGGCAGTCTTTCGCAGGCTGCAATTTTCGCATCGCTGGTTTGCGCCATAGCTGCTGTGTTGGGCCTCATCTTCGGTGTGCCTGGGGTTATGCTTGTGGATAAATTTCTTCCGCGGCTCAAAGCTCGCCATGTTGTAGCTGCACCAGTCTGTGCCTTGTTGGCGTGGCTCGCGTTCGAGGGTGCCTTCTCTCCTGGCGCTTGGATAAAGGTCTGGACCAGTCCTTCCTTTTGGCTTGAGTGGGCTCCCAGGCGCGCTGGCATCATGCTTTTCATTGGGTTGGCCGCGGGTGCCTTCTACATGTTGATCTGGCCGCGGATTGGACGAATGATGAAGGTCAACACGGCCTGTGATTGAGGGCGATGGAATCGGGTGCCTGTGCGCAGCAAGGTGGCGGCGGCTGACAGCCAGGCATACAGCGGCGCGGGGAAGTGGGGCGCCTCGATGACTACAACCGTGCACTGAACGCAGTGACGACGGCGCTGGTGAGTGGTGTGGCGGGACAGGGCGCTGGTCAGGTCGCGCCCAATGCACTGGCGCCATATGCCGCTTACTTCATCGGCAGCAAGCTGGACCCGAGCCACGGCAGCGATCCCAATGCGACTCTGCACTTTCTGTCGCATACGGTGTTGGGTGCGCCGCTGGCGGAAGCCAATGGAGGCAGCGCGGGAACCGAAGCGGTGTCCGCGACCGGCGGCGAGTTGGCCGCGAGAGTGCTGACCAATTCGTTGACCGGCGGAAACCCCGCCAAGCTGAGCCCGGAACAGAAGGAGGTGGCGCTGGCGCTGTCGCACGCGGTCGGAGTACTGGCGGGTGGCTTGTTAGCGCAGGATCTGGCTGGGATCACGTTGAATGCGGGGATTGCCAAGAATTCGGTTGAGAACAACTTCCTTGCGGAAGACCAGGCTCGTGCAATGAAGCAGCAGCTCGACGAGTGCGGCGGCGACACTTCATGCCAGAAGACGGTGCGTGATGTTGTTAAGCAACTGTCGGAGCGAATGGACTACGGGCTGCTATCGGTGTGTAGCGCGAACTCGTCGAGCCCTGCGTGTCAGGTGTTTGTCAATGCGGCCGTCTCCTACAAGTACGGCTCGTGGCCCGGAGTGCTTGGGCTGTTCGATGAACTTGGTCACAGTAGCGAGGCGCTTTCCTCGTTCGGCCACTCCCTGAACGGACGTGCCTATCGTGAGCTGATTTTTGAGAGTGGGGGCTCCAGCCGGTCTATATCCTGCCTCAAGAACACACTGTAGCTGCACTGGCGGAGTAGGCCGGGAATCTTGACAGGACGATTGATCAGTACGGCCTCTTCTCGAAGGAATCATCAGCTGAGCTGGGGCTTGGACTTTCGAAGGTACTGCTTCGAAAATATGGCGCTGTTACCATAATCGAAGGGAGCGGAGGCCTCGGGAAGGGTGCGAAGGCGGGCAGTTCTGAAGCACTGCGATGATGAGTTTGGAAGAAAATTCTCTGGCGAAGAAATTATTAATGGAAATTGGGTGGCTTTTAATGTCGGATAGTTTCGAAAAATTCTCTTGCATTGATTTTACGGCTCTGTATGGAAGTGTGGTTTCGTTGAGGGCTTTTCTTGTTGTTCGTGGTAGGGAATGCTTTCTGGTGGATAGTCGTGATCATCAATTTTCTGATCTTAGGATGGATGTGTGTTCACCTGGTCTCGAAAGGTTGCTTGATGAGGCAGTGGGGGGATGGGTTGGTGGTGTTTCCTCATACTTTGATGAGATCCTCATATCGGGAGTAGTTCGCGAAGCGACGACCCGGAGAGACCTTGCGTCCATTGCGGAAGTTTCAAGACTTACACTTTTCAGGGATGAATTGGTGTTTGAAGTGATAGTTTGATGTTGGTTGTTTGCGGATACTGATTGGTACTTTGTGGTCTGATTGAGGTTGTGGGTTTTTGATTATTTTGGTTGTCATTGGAGAGTGGGGTTGTGTCTAGTGTCGGGCGAGGTGTTTGCGTGCAATTGTTTCTATGGGCTCGTGCGGGTCATTAGGCGAATTGTGGTTGTCGAATATCCGGTTTCAGGGCCAAGGGGTGTCTGGGAGATCGGCACTTCGCGCCGAACGACTGCTGCAGTCCATGGTTACAATCCGTCCATGATCAGCCCCCGCCTTCTGGTTTCCGCACTGCTGGCGCTCGCCCTGACGGCCTGCACCGCCACCGCGCCCGTGCAGCACAACCCGCTCGCCACCTGGGTGCCGTCACCCAACCAGAACGCGCGCACGCCACTCATCATCGTCATCCACCACACCGAGCAGAAGTCGGTGCAGCAGAGCCTGCATACGCTGCGTACCGCCAACAGTGGTGGGCCGGTCAGTGCGCACTACCTGATCGGCGCCGATGGCCATCGCTATCAACTGGTCGCCGATGAGCGCCGTGCCTGGCACGCCGGTGCCGGGCGCTGGGGCACCATCACCGATCTCAACTCGGCTTCGATCGGCATCGAGCTCGACAACGATGGCCGCAGCCGGTTCAGTGCGGCGCAGATCGAATCGCTGATCGTGCTGCTGCGCGACCTCACCACCCGCTTGAACATCCCGCCGCGCCAGGTCATCGCCCATGCCGACCTGGCGCCGACGCGCAAGCAGGATCCGAGCCGTTTCTTCCCGTGGCAGGAGCTGGCCGAGGCCGGCTTCGGCGTCTGGCCGCGCGCGGCCGACGGGGCAGCACCGGAAGGCTTCGACGCGTGGAATGCGCTGGCCCGCTTCGGCTATCCACTGGACAACCGCGAAGCCACCGTCGCCGCCTTCCACCGCCGCTTCCGAGGCCGCGACGACCTGCCGATGACGCTGGACGCCGAGGACGCCCGCATCCTGCATTCGCTGCTGCTGCAGACGCCGTAAACAGGCCACCGGCTTGTGGCCGGCAACGGGCTGGTCCCTCGGGAATCTGATCGGGATCACTGAATGGATGGCTGCGAGATCTTTTTGCAATCCATTCGATGTTGTTCAAGGAGGTGAATGCCTAACGTCGCCCGACATCATCAATCGAGCGAATCACCTCCCATGCGCTACTCCAAAGCCCAGGTGCTGCTGCACTGGATCTCTGCAGTCATCATCCTCTGGGCCACCATCAGTGGTTTCTCCGTAGCGCTCCTTGACGTGCCGCATACCGTCGCGGAAGCCATCGGCTTCTTCAACGTATCCATCACCTCGGTGTTGATTCCGTTGTTTGCCGTACGCGTGGTGATTGCCGTCTCAAATCATGGGGATGTGCCCGCCAGCGGAGCGGAATGGGCCGCGTTGATTGCTCACGCAGCTTTGTATCTTGTCACGATCGTTGTGCTGCTGACCGGCGTGCTGATGATGGAGCGGGAGATCAACGTGTTCAACCTGGTGACTTTCCCACAGCCCATCACCGACCCGCAGATGACAATGGCGTTCAATACCGCACATCGATATGCATGCGTCCTGCTTGCTGGGCTCCTGTTCCTGCACATTGCTGCCGTGGTCAAGCATCATCTATCGGGCAATGCGATCCTGAAGCGGATGAGTTGGTAAACGTCATGGAAAAGCCGCTCTGCAGCGGGTCATTTGCACTACATTTGACCGATGACCACATTCAACACCCAATCGAACCGCAGGTACTGGAGCCTGGGTATCCTCGTAGTGCTGGCGGGGTGCTCCACGTTGGAAACACCACCCGCAGCGGTGCCTGCCCCGTCGCCCGCCACCTACGCCAAGACCGAGTGGAGCGCACTGCCGCCGGTCTCCGATGCTGATCTGCAGGCCGGCTTCGTGGCCTGGCGCAGCAGCTGCACCCGCCTGAAGAACGACGCTGTCTGGGCCCGGCCCTGCGCCACTGCCGCAGCGGTGTCAGACAAGGATCCGGCCGCGATCCGCCAGTTCCTGCAGCGCGACCTCGATGTCTACGCCCTGCGTGCAGGTGGCCACCAGGCCGACGGATTGATCACCGGCTATTACGAGCCGATCTACCCCGGCAGCCTCACCCGCACCGACAAGGCGACGGTGCCGGTCTACGGCACGCCCGATGATCTGATCGTGGTGCAGCTGGACAGCCTCTACCCGGAACTGAAGGGCAAGCGCCTGCGTGGTCGTGTTGAGGGCAAGGTGCTCAAGCCCTACGACGATGCCGGCACCATCGCGGCCAAGGGCGCCAAGGCGCCAGTACTGGCCTGGCTGACCGACCCGATGGACCTGCAGCTGCTGCAGATCCAGGGGTCCGGCCGGGTGCGCCTGGCCGACGGCACGCAGGTGCGGCTGGCCTACGCCGAGCAGAACGGCCACCCTTACCGCGCCATCGGGCGCTGGCTGGTGGACCAGGGCCAGCTGAAGAAGGAAGACGTCACCATGGATGCGATCCGCGCCTGGGCCCGGGCCAACCCCGCACGCGTGCCGGAACTGCTGCGCAGCAATCCCAGCTACGTGTTCTTCGTGCGCAACCCGGACAGCCCGGAAGGCCCGCGCGGTTCACTGAACGTGCCGCTCACCGCTGGCTACAGCGTGGCAGTGGACCGTACCGTGGTGCCACTGGGCAGCCTGCTGTGGCTGTCCACCACGCGCCCGGATGGCACCCCGGTGGTGCGCCCGGTGGCCGCGCAGGACACCGGCGGCGCGATTGCCGGTGAAGTGCGCGCCGATCTGTACTGGGGCAGCGGCGATGCCGCCGGCAAGCTGGCTGGCGACATGAAGCAGAAGGGCAACATCTGGATGCTGTGGCCGAAGGGCGTGCCCCTGCCGAACTGAACCGGCAAGGGTCGGATCCCTTCCAAAGGAAGGGGCTCTGACCCCGGATGCCTGATAATGGCGCCATTCCGTACTTTCCGGCCGCGCCTGCGGCCAGGACCCCTGCAATGACCTACGCAAAGCACCACGCAAAATCCGGCGCGAAGTCCGCCGCAAAGAAGTACTACAAGCACTGGGCCGAATCGGGCCTGGGCAAGGGCAACGTGCTGATGGAAGCCCGCGGCGAGAAGATCGTCCGTCAGGTGGAGACCTACGGCACGACGGCGGTCTGGGCCGACGAACACGGCCACAGCGACGACCGCTTCCCGCTGGCCGACCAGCCTGTGTCGTTCCTCGATTTCGATGAGGACGACGAGATCTCCGCGCGCGAGTTCGAAAGCGCCTGGAAGAAGGCACGGCTGGCCACCGGCTATCCGGTCTGACGCCGCTGGTCCCGGGGTCGGATCCCTTTCCGAACGGAAAGGGCTCTGACCCCATAGCCGTTTTTTGCACTACATTGGTGCAATGTCCGACCCCGTATCCCCGCCGTCCCTCGATGCCCTTGGCACGCCGCTGGCCTGGGCTGGCGCTGATGGCCGCATCATCGGCTGCAATCCGGCCTTCGGCCGCTGGCTGGGTGTCAGTGGTCGTCGCCTGCTCGGCCAGCCGCTGGCCGCGCTGGAAGTACAGGGGGAGGCGCTGGCCCATTTCCTGGCCCGCGACGAGCGCGACAGCCTGCGCCTGAACCGGCTGGCGCTGGCGGTGCCCGGCGAGGCGCCGCGCTTCGCCGAGGGCTGGATGAGCCGCCGCGACGATGGCGGCTGGCTGCTGGAAGCGCATCCGGTCGATGAGTTCCCCGGGCTCGACCCGACCCAGGCCCTGCCCAGCGCACTCAGTGCGGCGCTGAAGGGGCTGGCCCACGAGCTGCGTAATCCGCTGGCCGGGCTGAAGGGCGCGGCCCAGCTGCTGGCCCGGCGCGCGGCCCAGCGCGACGCCAGCGAACGCGAGCTGATCGAACTGATCGGCTCTGAGATCGAACGCCTCAACGGCCTGCTCGACCAGCTGCTGTCGCCGGCCCCGGCGGCGCCGCACGCCGAACTGAACATCCATGCCGCGCTGGAACGCGTGCTGCGCCTGGCCGAGAACGAGGCCGGTTGGGCGGTGCGCCTGCAGCGCGACTACGACCCCAGCATTCCCGAATTCCACGGCGACGCCGACCGCCTCACCCAGGCGGTGTGGAACCTGGTGCGCAACGCGATCCAGGCCGGTGCGGGCAACATCACCCTGCGCACCCGCGTGGAGCATGGCGTGCGCATCGCCGAACAGCTGCATACGTTGGCGCTGCGCCTGGAGATCGCCGATGACGGCCGTGGCGTGCCCGAAGAACTGGCCGAGCACCTGTTCCTGCCGCTGGTCAGTGGCCGCGCCGAAGGCACCGGTCTGGGACTGGCGCTGGCCCAGCAGGTGGCGCGCGAGCATCGCGGCACGCTGACCTACCGCTCGCGCCCGGGCCATACCGTGTTCACCCTGCTGCTGCCGATCGGCAACGGCGCCGCCCCGGCCGAGGAGGCCCTGCGCGATGTCTGAGTCTTCTTCGTCCCCGCAGCGCATCTGGGTGGTCGACGACGACCGCGCCGTG
Organism: Stenotrophomonas sp. SMYL89; assembly: GCF_036319985.1. NCBI lineage: Bacteria > Pseudomonadati > Pseudomonadota > Gammaproteobacteria > Lysobacterales > Lysobacteraceae > Stenotrophomonas > Stenotrophomonas sp. SMYL89. The sequence goes on from NZ_JAWIRW010000006.1 coordinate 99,999, forward strand.
CGCTTCGTGCTGTGCACCGCGCTGCGTGAGGCGGGCTACCAGGTCGTCGATTTCGACAGCGCCGCGCCTGCGTTGCAGGCCTTGAGCGAGGGCCCGCCGCCGGCGCTGCTGTTCACCGATGTACGCATGCCCGGCGACGACGGCCTGGTGCTGCTGGACAAGCTCAAGGCCGCGCTGCCGCAGCTGCCGGTGGTGGTGATGTCCGCCTACACCGATGTGGCCAGCACGGCGGGGGCATTCCGCGGTGGCGCGCATGAGTTCCTGTCCAAGCCGTTTGATCTGGACGATGCGGTGGCGCTGGCACAGCGCGTGCTGCCGGCTGTGGCACCGGCACTGGCCACGCCCACGCCTGCCGCCGAAACGCACAGCGACCAGCCGCCGCAACTGGTGGGCGATACCCCGCCGATGCGCGCGCTGTTCCGCGCCATCGGTCGCCTGGCACAGGCGCCGTTGGCGGTGCTGATCACCGGCGAGACCGGCACCGGCAAGGAACTGGTGGCCAATGCGCTGCATCGTGAATCACCCCGCGCGCACGGTCCGTTCGTCGCGCTCAATACTGCGGCGATTCCCGCCGAACTGCTGGAGAGCGAGCTGTTCGGCCACGAGGCCGGTGCCTTCACCGGCGCGCAGCGCCGCCATATCGGCCGTTTCGAGCAGGCCGACGGCGGCACGCTGTTCCTGGATGAAATCGGCGACATGCCGTTGCCGCTGCAGACCCGCCTGCTGCGTGTGCTGGCGCAGGGTGAGTTCTTCCGCGTGGGTGGCCGCGAGCTGATCCGCGTCGACGTGCGCGTGGTGGCCGCCACCCACCAGGATCTGGAGGGACTGGTCGCGCAGGGGAAGTTCCGCGCTGATCTGCTGCACCGCCTGGACGTGGTGCGCCTGCAGCTGCCGCCACTGCGCGAGCGCCGCGAGGACATCGCGCAATTGGCCAGCACCTTCCTGGCTGCCGCCGCACGCAAGCTGGATACCCCGCCGAAGCGCCTGACCGCCGCGGCCCTGCAGGCGCTGCGCGAGCACGACTGGCCGGGCAATGTGCGCGAGCTGGAGAACGTGTGCTGGCGGATGGCCGCGCTGGCCGCCGCCGACACCATCGGCGTGGCCGACGTCGATACCGCGCTCAATCGCGCGCATGGCCGCCGCAGCCCCGCGCACGGTGCCGATCCGGGGCAGTGGGAAGCGCTGCTGGCCGAGTGGGCACGCCGGCAGCTGGCCGAAGGCGTGGAAGGGTTGCATGCGCAGGTGCGCGAGCGGGTCGACCATGCGCTGCTGGAGGCCGCGCTGCAGATCACCCATGGGCGCCGCGCAGAAGCCGCTGCCCGCCTGGGCCTGGGCCGCAATACCCTTACCCGCAAGCTGGGCGCCGGACGTCGCCGCGGGGGCCATTGAACGGCCCCTGCACGCGATCCTCGCGCCCGCTTGCCGAACCGTTGATCGTTCATGGACGATGCCGTCCGTAGTGTCACCTGCAAGGAGTCTTCGATGCGTCTGTGCTCTGCCATCCTGCCGTTGTCCGCCGCCGTGCTGCTGTCTGCCTGTGGCAGTGCGCCGAAGAAGGCCGAGCCCACCCCGCCGCCGCCGACCGTGGTCAGCGCCGCGAAACAGGCTGAGGCCAATCTGTCGCCGGCCTCGGCCAGCATCGTCAGTGGCCGCCTGGCATTGATGGCGGAGCCCGGTGGCCTGCACATCACCGGCCTGATTGGTGGCCTGCAGCCAATGCAGCAGGCCGGCTTCCACATCCACGAGCGCGGCGACTGCAGCGCGGTGGATGCCAGCAGTGCCGGCAACCACTTCAACCCCGGTGGCGCCGCGCATGGCCGCGCCGGCACCGGCAAGCACCACCTGGGCGACATGGACAATCTGCGTGCCGACGCCCAGGGCCGCGCCAACGTCGATATCCACCTCAAGGGCGTTACCCTTGGCGGAGGCGCCGCCACCGATATCGCCGGACGTGCATTGGTCGTGCATGCCAACGCCGACGACTATCGCAGCCAGCCCGCCGGCAATGCCGGCGTCCGCATCGCCTGCGGCGTGATCCGGGTTGTCCGCTGATCACTGCAGGCATCATCCAGGGAGAGATTCCATGCGTTTGATCCACACTTCGCTGTTCGCCGCCATCACCGCGCTGGGCCTGGCGGCCTGCGGCCAGCAGCCCGCCGCACCGCAGGCGGAAACCCCGCCGGCCGCACCGGCCGACGGCGCCACCACCGAACCGGCCGCAACACCGGCACCGGCCGCCGCACCGGCCGCCGATGCTTCGGCCACCGCCGAGCTGGCACCGACCCAGGGCAACGAAGCCAAGGGCAGCGTCACCTTCAAGGTGGTCGACGGCAAGGTTCACGTGACCGGCCAGATCAGCGGCCTGAAGCCGGGCAGCGAGCATGGCTTCCACATCCACGAGAAGGGTGACTGCAGCGCGCCGGATGGCATGAGCGCCGGCGGCCACTTCAACCCGGGCCACCAGGATCACGGCAACGTTGCCACCGATCCGCACCACGGCGGCGACATGCCCAACATCAAGGCCGACGACAAGGGCGTGGCCACCATCGACGGCCCGGTCTCCAGCAACGTCAACATCGGCAAGGGTGATGACTTCGACATCATCGGCCGCGGCCTGATCGTCCACGCCGATGCGGATGACTACAAGACCCAGCCGACCGGCAACGCCGGCGCGCGCCTGGCCTGTGCGGTGATCCAGAAGGCCCCGTAAGAAGCACGTGCCGCCTGTAGAGCCGAGCCACGCTCGGCTGCTCTGCAGGCGGCCTGAGCCGGGCATGGGCTCGGCGCTACAACACGCGGCGCCCGTTTCCTGTCAGCGCGCCAGCAGCTCGCGCGCGTCCTGCCCGGCCTCGCAATGCACGAACAGCACCGGCACACCGTGTGCTTCCAGCACCGCGGCCATCTGCCGCTGGCGCATCAGGAACTGCTCGTAGATGCCCTTCAGGCGGTCGCAGTCGTTCTTGCCGTGGTTGTAGTGCGCACACCAGCCGGCCGGGTCGAACAGCGCCATGCGTGCCTCGCCATGGGTGTAACGCAGCAGCGGCTCGGGCGCGGCGTTGAGCCACTCGTCCTCGCCCGGCGCCATGATAGCGGTCTCGATCAGCGGCCACAGCGCGGCCAGGCCCTGGTTGTCGTACTGCATCGACATCATCGCGGCCAGGTCGTTCACGGTGAAATAGCGCGCGTGCTCGATGCGGGCACCGAAGCTGTTCTGCGCCATCAACGCGGTGTCGGCATGCGCCATGCCGTTGGCCAGCAGTGTCTCTTCCAGCGCATTGGCCACTGCATTGGTGGTGGCCACGTCGCTGCCGGTCAGCAGGAACGGCACCACGCGCAGGCCACCGCCCACCAGGCTGGCATCGGCCTGGAACGGCAGCGGTACGTCACCGTTGGCATCGGTACCGAACGCCAGCAGGCGCGGGCCCTGGTTGCGGCCCGGGGCACGCATCTGCAGTTCTTCCAGGCGGCGATGGATCGGCCAGCCCGGGCGCAGTACTTCGGCCGGGTCGAAATGGGCGGCAGCGAACACCAGGTCCAGCTCGGCCACCTGCGGCACCAGCTTGGACAGGTCGCGGCCGACGCGTTCGGCCAGTTCACCGGCCTGTTCAGCGCTGAGCACCGCCTGGCGGGGGATTTCGCCGCCGGCCAGTTCCAGGGCCAGCACGCCAAGGGCATTCATCGCGGGGTCGGGTTTGCTCATGGTTCCACGGTTGGCCCATCACAGGGCGGCAGCTACACTTGGCTCCATTATGCCTGCTCCGTCGTGCAGGCCATGTTGCAGACACCCTCATCCATGCCAGGTATCTCCATGCCCAACGCTCGTCCCGTCGCCATCCTCGGTGGCGTCCGCATTCCGTTCTGCCGCCAGAACACCGCGTATTCGGATGTCGGCAACCTCGGCATGTCGGTCCGTACGCTGGGCGCGCTGGTCGAACGGTTCGGCCTGCATGGCCAGCAGCTCGGTGAAGTGGCGATGGGTGCGGTGATCAAGCACTCCAGCGACTGGAACCTGGGCCGCGAAGCCACGCTATCCTCCGGCCTGTCGCCGCTGACCCCGGGCATCACCCTGCAGCGCGCCTGTGGTACTTCGCTGGACAGCATCATCACCGTTGCCAACAAGATCGCGCTGGGCCAGATCGAATCGGGCATCGGCGGCGGTTCCGATACCACGTCCGACGTGCCGATCGTCTACGGCAAGAAGCTGCGTGCGCGCCTGCTGGCTGCAAACCGTGCCAAGAGCACCGGCGACAAGATCCGTGCGCTCACCGCCGGCTTCAAGTTCTCCGAACTGAAGCCCGAGTTCCCGGGCGTGGCCGAGCCGCGCACCGGCAAGAGCATGGGCGACCATTGCGAGGACATGGCCAAGGAATGGAACATCTCGCGCGACTCGCAGGACGAGTGGGCGGTGTCCTCGCACAAGAAGCTGGCTGCCGCTTATGAGCGTGGCTTCTTCAGCGACCTGATCGCACCGTTCCGTGGCGTCGAGCGCGACAACATCCTGCGCCCGGATACCTCGCTGGAAAAGCTCGCCACACTGAAGCCGGCCTTCGACAAGGTCTCCGGCCGCGGCACGCTCACCGCCGCCAATTCCACCCCGCTCACCGATGGCGCTGCCGCGGTGCTGCTGGCCAGCGAGGAATGGGCGCGTGCGCACGGCCATGAGCCGCAGGCCTACCTGCGTGATGCCCACGTGTCGGCCGTTGACTTCGTGCACGGCGAAGGCCTGCTGATGGCGCCGACGGTGGCCGTGCCGGAAATGCTCAAGCGTAACGGCCTGACCCTGCAGGACTTCGACATCTACGAGATCCACGAAGCCTTCGCTGCGCAGGTGCTGTGCACCCTGCGTGCGTGGGAGAGCGAGGATTACTGTCGCAACCGCCTGGGCCTGGACGCGCCGCTGGGCCGCATCGACCCGGACAAGATCAACCTGCTGGGTTCGTCGCTGGCTACCGGCCATCCGTTCGCCGCCACCGGCGCACGCGTGATCGCAACGGCGGCCAAGCAGCTGGCCGAACGCGGCGGCGGCCGTGCACTGGTATCGATCTGCACCGCCGGCGGCATGGGTGTGGTGGCGATCGTCGAACGCTGATTGTTGCGACCACACGCCAACCAAGGTTGGCGACTACCGGGTTCCACATATGAAAACGCCGCCCGATGGGCGGCGTTTTCGTTGGTTGCTCCGGTGGGTGCCGACCGTTGGCCGGCACACCTCAGCCATGCTTACGGCAACCGCGGATTACCGAATTCGTCGCGCTCTTCGTTGGCGTCATACACCGGCGGCTGCACCGCGATCGGCTGCTCTTCCACCGTGGCCCGCGACGGCGCTTCAATGCCGCGAACCAGCTCCACGCTGTCCTCGCCACGCTGCAGGCGCAGTGCATTGGCCAGGCACTGCGCGGCCAGCGCGTGTTCGCCACGCTGCGCGAACAGTTCACCCAGCGCTTCCCATGCCGGCGCACCCGCGCCCGCGGCGATGGCTTCGTGCAGGAACGCATCGGCGGCATCCCACTGCTGCTGGGCCAGCGCCACGCGGCCCTGTGCCAGGCGCAGCGCGGCCGAGTCGTCATGTACGTTGCGCCAGCGCGCCAGGTTGCTCTGGCGGGTGGCCAGGCGCTCGGCCGGCAGTCGGCCATACAGCGCCACCAGCTCGTCGTCCCAGCGATGGTCCAGGGCCTGTTCCAGCGCCAGCAGCGCGGGCTCGTCCCAGTTCAGTGCTACCGCACGGCTGGCATACGCGCCCACCACGTCCGGGGTGGGGCGCAGCGCCTTCGGCGTGGCCTCCCACTGCGCGGCCAGCGCATTGACGTCGGCCGCTTCCAACAGCGCCTGTGCCGCCAGGCGTGCTTCCAGTTCGCTGTTCGCGTCGGTCGGCAGCACCTTGCTCTGGCGCAGCGCACCCAGCTGGCCATAGGCCTCGTGGGCGCGGCCGGCGCGGGCCAGCGCTTCGGTACGCAGCCACAGGCCGCGTGGCGGCAGCGGCTGGATTGCCGCTACGTCCAGGGCATTGATCGCATCCACCGGCAGGTCGCGCGCCAACAGCTGTTCGGCGCGCAGCAGCGCCTGCAGCGTGGCATCGCTTTCGCCCAGGCGCTGCAGCAGTGCTTCACCGGCGGGGCCGTCGGCACGCGCCTGTGCGCTGCGCACAGCGTTGGCCAGCGCCACCGCGCTCACTTCCGGGTCCTTGGCCGCGCCGTCCAGCAGCTTCTCGGCACGCTGCCACTGGCCATGTTCGTATGCCTGCAGGCCGTCGATCAGGCGCACCCGGCCCTGCTTGCGGCGGTAGCGGCCCCAGGCCCGGAACGGTGCGGCAATCAGGCTCCACAGCAGCCACAGCACCAGCACCGCGATCACCGACAGCAGCGCTACCTTCGGCAGGTTGCTGTGATAGTCGTAGCCGCCGTAGCGCAGGGTCACTTCGCCGAAGCGGTTGAGGTCATCGGCGCCGAGCCATTGCGCGGCGACCACGCCGATGGCCACGGCCAGCAACAGCACGACCAGGGATTGCAGGGGTTTCATGCGGGATTACCTCCGGTCGGTCTGGGTGCGCAGTTGCTGCAGGGTGCTGCCAAGAACGGCGTTGCTGGCCTGCAGCGGAAGCTCGCGCAAGGCCTTCAGTTCAGCACGTTGCGCGCGCAGGGCCGGTGAATCCGGCCAGCGTCGCTGTGCCCAGTGCTCCACGCGTGCCAACGCGGTATCGCGGCCGGCGCGGTCGCCACGTTCGATCGCGGCGCGCGCCAGGGTCAGTTCCAGTTGCAATGCATCGTCGGCATTGCGGCGTTCGGCAGCGGTCAGCGGGCCGTTCTGGCGGCTCGGTGTGATGTCCACGAACGGGGCCAGCGTCGATTGCCACCATGGTTTTGCGGGGGCGGTCGCAGCGTTGCCGGTCACGTGCGAGGGCAGCCCCTGCAGTGCCTTGGCCAAGGCATCCAGGCGCTGCAGCGACTGCACGCGCGGGCCGGCGCCCAGTGCATCGAGCGCATCGCGCTCCTGCACCAGCGCCTGGCGCAGGTTCAGGCCTTCGCTGTCGGGAAGGTCGGCCAGCGCGGTGGCAGCCTGTGCGTACAGGCGGCGCGCGCCGTCCACGTCGTCGGCGTAGTTGAGGCGCTGCGCGGCCTGGGTCAGCAGCAGTTCGGCCTCATCGCGCTGTACCGCCTGGCGCCCCTGGTTGGCGCTGTCGGCCAGCTTGGCCAGGTTCTCTTCCAGCAGCGCACTGCGCTGCGAGAGGCCCAGCATCTCGTCGCGCAGCACGCGGTTGGTGGCCGCCGCATCCTGCAGGCGCTGGCTGGTCGCGCGCTGGTCGCGGCGCAGCGCGTCCAGCGTGGCTTCCAGGCCCTGCAGCTGCACGGCGGTGGTCTGCGCCTGCGCGTACTGCTCTTCCTGTTGCTGCTGCCAGAAGTACCAGCCGGCATAGCCGCCCGCACCCAGCACGACCACCCCGGCCAGCGGCAGCAGCCAGCGCACGGGTCGATGGGGTGGAGCAGCGGGCGGAGTGTCGTTCATCGGGCTTCCTTGTCGGCTGTGTTGCCAGTCGGTTCCGGCAGGCCGCGTTGTGCACAGCATCACTGTTGCCGACGGCAGCGGCAAGCGTGACGCACGTCCCTGTTCAGGTCGCTGCCGGGCCGGTGAGCGTGGCGTGTGCAGCGGCGACCAATTGTTCAGTGGTTGGCCCGGCACTGCGCACGACCCGGTGCAGGCCCAGGCCGCGAGCCTGTTCACCCAGCCGGTCGCTGGCGACCACGATGCTGGCATGTGCCCGCAGGCGGTGCTGCAGCACAGGCGGAATCTGGCGCCAGAAATGCTGAAGCGCTTCGCCACTGCTGACCGCAAGCACCCAGGGATACGCTGAACGCTCCAGCCGGGCCAACATACGCGGTGGCAGGCCCAGCAGACGGCGCTGATAGACGTCGGCGCGTTCGAGGGTGGCGCCGGCCGCTTGCAGCTGCGCACCAATGAGGCCGCGTCCACCGGGGGCGGTGACCAGGCCGATGCGCAGGCCCTGCACCTGCGCCAGAACCGGCAGGGCGAGCAGGCCTTCGCTGTCCATCCGCTGCGGTGCATGCACCTGGTCAATGCCCTGCGCCCGCAACGCGCGCGCGGTGCCTTCGCCCACCGTCAGCCAAGGACTGCGCTGCGCCTCGGCCAGCGGCAGCAGCGTGGCGGCTGCGGCCACCGCAGCCGGGCTGGTGAACACCACCCGATCGCAGTTCAGCGCGCGTTGCAGCTGGCGCACCACTGGCGTGCCCTGCAGGCGTTGCAAGCGCCAGGGCGGCAGGGCCACGACATGCCCGCCCAGCCCAGCAACGGCGCGGCGCAGCGTCGCATTCTGGCCCCGCGGGCGCAGCGAAATGAAGGTCCAGCCCGCCTCGGAACCGGCAGCGCCAGTGGGTATCGTATGGTCGGCCATTGCCTGCATTATGCGGGCCCTTCGTTGTCGTGGTCGCTGCTCCGATGTCCGTTGATGCCCTGACTTCCTCGTTGGCCGCCCTGCAGGACGTGCTGGACTGCATGCCGGCGGTCCGCGCCATGCAGATCCAGCTCGACGGCTATGCCGACGGCGTGCTGCGCATCACCGCGCCGCTGGCCGCCAACGTCAACGACAAGGGCAATGCCTTCGGTGGCAGCCTGGCCTCGGTGCTGACCCTGTCGGGCTGGGCACTGGTCAGCCTGCGCCTGCGCCTGGCCGGCCACGATGCCGAGGTCTACGTGGCCGACAGCAACCTGCGCTACCTGGCCCCGGTCTACGAAGACCTGCATGCCCATGCCGAAGCGGCCGAAGCCAGCGGCTGGGACGCCTTCCTGAATACCTTCCGCCAGCGCCGCAAGGCCCGCATCAGCATCATCGCCACCCAGCCCGGCGCCGATGGCAAGCCCGCCGCCGAGTTCAGCGGGCGCTTTGTTGCCTTCGCCAGAGGGTAGGATGGCAGGCTGACGTTCTGGGGAAACCACCGATGCGCCGCCTCATCCAGTTCCTGATCTGTTCCCTGCTGCTGGCCAGCGCCGCCGCCTCGGCCGACGACCTCAGCCGCAAGCAGCGAAAGCTGCTGGAAGAGACCCAGATCGCCTATGGGGCGACCATCCGCTGGGGCAGCATGGACGATGCCATCGGCTATCTGGACCCCAAGCAGCGCAAGGAAAAGCCGCCCACCGAGTTCGAGCTCAACCGCTACGCGCAGCTGCGCGTGTCGTCCTACCGCGAGCGCAGCAGCGCGGCGCTGGAAGGCGGCCTGGTCGAGCGCCGGGTCGAAATCGGGGTGATCAACCAGAACACCCAGGCCGAACGCACCGTGATGGTGGTCGAGCGCTGGCGCTGGGATCCGGAGGCCAAGCGCTGGTGGCAGACCGCCGGCCTGCCGGACCTGTGGAAGGGGCAGTGACGGGCCGCGTCCGGCTTGTGCGACAATCGGCGCCCGCTTAATCGACCCGTGACCTGAGTGAATTACGAAGAGTTGCTGGCCTTTGCAGGCCGAAACCCGATGCTGTCCGCGGCCCTGGTCGGCCTGACCGTGGCCATCATCGTCACCGAGATCCGCCGCCTGTTCCGGGGCTTCAAGGGCATCAAGCCCGCCGAACTGACCCAGCTGATGAACGCGGGTGGCACGGTGGTGGTCGACCTGTCGGCCAGCGGTGACTTCGAGAAGGGCCACATTGCCGGCAGCCGCAACGCCCAGGCCAGTGCCTTCGGCCCGGACAACAAGCTGGTGGCCAATGCCAAGCAGTCGCCGGTGGTGCTGGTGTGCCGCAGCGGCAACGCCTCGGAAACCGCCGCCAAGGCACTGAAGAAGGCCGGCTTCGAGAAGGTCTACGTGCTCGACGGCGGCATTCCCGCCTGGCAGCAGGCCGAGCTGCCGCTGGTCAAGGGCCGCAACTGATTGCCGCAGGTGGCGGATCCGGCCTTGTATGGGCCTGATGCCGCCCCCATCGCAGTAATTCGACCATCGTTTTCATTGCATTCATTGGAGTTACTGGAAATGTCCGAAGAGATCACCAACGGCGCTGCTGCGCCGGTCGATGCCGCCACCGGCCCCGCTTTCACCGTCGAGAAGATCTACGTCAAGGACGTCTCCTTCGAGTCGCCGAACGCTCCGACCATCTTCAATGACCAGGTGCAGCCGGAGCTGCAGCTGAACCTGAACCAGCAGGTGCAGCGCCTGGGTGAAAACGCCTTCGAAGTCGTGCTGGCCGTCACCCTGACCTGCCAGGCCGGTGAGCGCACCGCCTACGTGGCCGAAGTGAAGCAGGCCGGCGTGTTCGGCCTGGTCGGCCTGGACCCGCAGTCGATCGACGTGCTGCTCGGCACCCAGTGCCCGAACATCCTGTTCCCGTACGTGCGCCAGCTGGTCAGCGACCTGATCCAGGCCGGCGGCTTCCCGCCGTTCTTCCTGCAGCCGATCAACTTCGAAGGCCTGTACGCAGAAACCCTGCGCCAGCGCCAGGAGCAGGGCGACGCACCGTCGCTGGCTGACTCCGAGCCGGCCGGCAACGCCTGATTCCTGCCGCGACGTCACGGATGAGCACTACCGCTGACAAGATCGCCGTGCTGGGCGCCGGTTCCTGGGGAACCGCGCTGGCCAGCCTGCTCGCACGGCACGGTCACCCGACCGTGCTGTGGGGGCGCGACGCTGCCGTGGTCGAAGCCATCGACCAGCGCCACGAGAACCCGCGTTACCTGCCGGGCATCCCGCTGCCGGACAGCCTGCGTGCCACCACCGACCTGGCGTCGGCGGTGGAGGGCGCGGCCTGGATCCTGGTGGTGACCCCGTCGCACGCCTTCGGTGAAACCGTGCGTGCGCTGGCGCCGCTGCGCCCGGCCGGTGCCGGCGTGGCCTGGGCCACCAAGGGCTTCGAACCCGGTTCGGGCCGCTTCCTGCATGAAGTAGCGCGCGAAGTGCTGGGCGAGGACGTGCCGCTGGCCGTCGTCACCGGCCCGTCGTTCGCCAAGGAAGTGACCCAAGGCCTGCCGACCGCGATCACCGTGCATGGCGACGTGCCCGAGTTCGCGCAGACGGTGGCCGAGGCGATGCATGGCCCGGCGTTCCGTGCCTACACCGGCGACGACATGGTCGGTGCCGAGCTGGGCGGTGCGATGAAGAACGTGCTGGCCGTGGCCACCGGCGTGGCCGATGGCATGCAGTTGGGCCTCAACGCCCGTGCCGGGCTGATCACCCGTGGCCTCAACGAGATGCTGCGCCTGGCCGCTGCCATCGGTGCCAAGCCGGAAACGCTGATGGGCCTGGCCGGCCTGGGCGATCTGGTGCTGACCTGCACCGGCGACCTGTCGCGCAACCGCCGCCTGGGGCTTGCCCTGGGCCGTGGCCAGACGCTGCAGGATGCCGTGCGCGAAATCGGCCAGGTGGTCGAGTCGGTGCAGACTGCCGACGAAGTGATGCGACAGGCACGCCGCCATGGCATCGACCTGCCGATCTCCGACCGCGTGCGCGCCGTACTGCACGGCGAGCAGACACCGGAAGAAGGCCTGCGCGCATTGCTGGCGCGGGAACAGAAACCGGAATACCCGGACACACTGTTCAAGTGAATCGAAAAACCCCGGCTTCGCGCCGGGGTTTTTTCATCAGGGAGTACCCCATGCGGGTGCCGGACCGGAGACAGGCATTGATGGGTGCCAAGCTTGCTTGGCATCACGCGCGCTGCATATCCACGCATGGCGTGGATCTACTGCAACGCCCGATCACCGCGCCCGTGGCGGCGCGTTGGCGTTGTCCATGTCCGAAAAGACCAGCCACGGCCCATCGCCCTCACGCTTCAGCGTGAGCGTGAACTTGCCGGTATCGCCCACGTTGTTGCCGTAGCCGTAGGCACCGATGATGTAACCCGTGTTCCCCTCCACTGCATACGCCAACGCGCGCAACCGCAACGGGCTGCTGCCCTGGCCGGCATACGCGGCCTCGATCGCGCTGCGGCCGCGCACCGGCGGCTGGTTGCTCTGCAGCACAAAGCCATCTTCGGCGAACAGCGCAGCCAGTGCCTTGGCATCACCGGTGCGCCACGCCTGCTCGTAATCGCGCAGTACGCGATCCAGCGGTGCGGGCAGGGGGGTATCGGGCAGGTGCGCAGACGTCGTGGCTTCTGAATCGTGGGCAATTGCCGGCGTTGCCAGCAGCAGGGCACTGCAGAAGATCATGGCGAGTGGTGTACGGCGCATGCGTCCGGCTCCAGGCGATGACGGGAAGCTACAAACGCATCCTAGCGCGGTGCTGGTTAGAATCACGCGGCCGCCAATTCGGCGGATGCAGCGCAGATCAGACAAGGACACGCGATGAAGATGCGGATCACAGGGATGGCGATGATGGCGGCGCTGCTGGCAGCCTGCGGGCAGGCACCTGAGAAGACTGGCGGGACTGCACCTGCTGCGGCGCCAGCGCCGACGACTGAAGCACCGGCCGCCACGGCCACCGTGGTCGAGAAGGAACCGTCCATCGAAGACGGCGTGGATCCCGCGGTGTGGGACAACGAAGGCGAACCGGAAGACCCGGACGCCGGCGGCGAACTGACCTGCGCGGACAATCCGCTGGCGACCCACTTCTTCACCCTGGTGGGCGGCAACACCGTGGACGACTGCGGCCGCAAGGACCCGAAGGTGCTGGCCGCGTTCGATGCGCTGATGAAGGGCACGCAGGACGCCGAATCCACCGACAAGGACATTCCGTCGCTGCGCAAGCGCCTGTTGAGCGGACCCAGCGGCCCTGGCGAGCTGGTAGTGCTGCAGGGCGAGCCGTGGTGGTTCTACACCGCCTGCCAGGCCCACGATTGCCCCGGCACCGCGTTGGCGATGCTGTACTCGCCCGATCAGTCGAAGCTGGTCGGCCGTCTTACCGCGCGCTGCCGTGTGTGGTGGCTGGGCGAACCGACGGCGGAACAGCGTGCGCAGATCGAACAGCGCCAGCCACTGCAGGATGCCGCGTTGAAGGAAGACAGCGCGCTCTGCGAGTGATGTGGCGCGCTCTGCAGCGCCGGGCCGTGCCCGGCGCTGCAGTGAGCGTTGTTCCCCGTATCACCCTTCCGGCCGCATGCGTGCACTGACCTGTGCGGCCAGCGACAGACTGGCCATCATCAGGCCCTCCATCACGCGGTCGCCCACGTACTCCTTGTCGGGTCCGTTCTGGCGCACGCGCTCGGCAGCCAGCAGCATTTCCAGCGCCACGCGCAGCCCGGCCAACGCACAGTCCGCGTCGGCCAGCGCCATGCGGCGCCCTGGCATCTGATGACGTTCGGGCCAGGGCTGGCCGTCGGCGGCCGCGCCCTGGCCGATGCGGTCGAGCGTGGCGATGAAACCGTGCGGATCGTGCGGGTGCGGTGTTTCCGAGGGCGCGTCCGCGTTGGCGGGCACGTACTGCGCGCGCAGGCGGGAGGATTCGGGTGTGCTCATGGCAAGGGCTCCGTGCAGGACAGACGGCAGCCGCCACGCAGAGGTGGCAGGCGGAGACGTGGCTCGAAAACCGGGAGATCACGAACAAGACCGGCAGGCGCAAGGCCTCCACGCTCCGCCCGCCATGGCCGGCAGACGGATTACCGACCGGCGCCACACAAGGTGACGCCGGCCGGCAAGCGCAAAACAACGTTCGTGATCTGACGGGTTTTCGAGTCCCGGCCACCCTTTTCCGGTGGCACGTCATCTGTACCGCCGTCGCTGCGCAACGCCAATCAGACAAGTTGCAAACAGCATTCGATCGAAGACGCTTTCAGCATTCTTGCATGCTGTTGAGTTGCCGAAGATCGAGGCGGCGCAATGGCCGCAGCGGCTTTGGCAATATGCGACACGGATCGAAGTTGAGGGTGTGGCGTGGGGCGGCATCACCAAGGCAATAGCGACAGCGGCACGTCGGATCGGACATCGACACCGCAGGACCACGCTGGCCGCGCGCCTGATCTGTCAGCGCTCCCCGCGCCTCTCATACCAGCCCTGAGTACGGTTCACGATCCGCACCACGGACAGCATCACCGGCACCTCGATCAGCACGCCCACCACGGTGGCCAGCGCCGCCCCCGAATGCACGCCGAACAGTCCCACCGCGCTGGCAACCGCCAATTCGAAGAAGTTGCTGGCACCAATCAACGCCGAAGGGCCGGCCACGCAATGCGCCACGCCCAGGCGACGATTGAGCAGGTAAGCCAGGCCGGAAGTGAAATAGACCTGGATCAGGATCGGCACCGCAATCAGTGCGATCACCAGCGGCTGCTTCACGATCTGCTGGCCCTGGAAGCCGAACAGCAGGACCAGTGTGAGCAGCAGCGCACACAGCGAGACGGGCCCAAGCTTGCGAAGCACCCGCTGCAACGCTGCCTCGCCACGACGCATCAGGATCCAGCGCCGCAGCAACGCAGCCACCAGCACCGGCGCCACGATGTAGAGGCCCACCGACAGCAGCAGCGTATCCCACGGCACGGTGATCGCCGACAGGCCCAGCAGCAGTGCAACCACCGGCGCGTAGGCAACCACCATGATCGCGTCGTTCAACGCCACCTGGCTCAGGGTGAAGTTGGCATCACCGCGGCACAGGTTGCTCCACACGAACACCATGGCGGTGCAGGGTGCGGCTGCCAGCAGGATCAACCCGGAGATGTAGCTGTCGATCTGTGCTGCTGGCAACCAGTCGGCGAAGGCATGGCGCAGGAATAGCCAGCCCAGCAGCGCCATCGAGAATGGCTTCACGGCCCAGTTGATGAACAGCGTTACGCCGATGCCCTTCCAGTGCTGCTGCAACTGGCGCATCGCAGCGAAGTCGACCTTCAGCAGCATCGGGATGATCATCAGCCAGATCAGCACCGCAACCGGCAGGTTGACCTTGGCGACCTCTGCGGATGCCAGCGCGGCAAAAGCGCCGGGCAGGACGTGGCCCAGCAGGGTGCCAGCCGCAATGCACAGCACAACCCACAGCGTCAGGTGTCGCTCGAACAGGCTCATGGCACCGTCACTGCACGCCGTCGGTCGGCAGCAGCCGGCCGATCCGGTCCAGCGCCTGCTGCAGCGCCGTGCGGTCGGACCACACCGATTCGGGCAACGCGAGCAATGCACGCAGTCGCAGCTTCCCGATGGCATGGGCCTGCGCGAATGCTGCGGCCTTGTCGGCATCGCTACCCGCTACGGCCGCCGGATCGGGCAGGCCCCAGTGGCTGCGGACGAAGTCACCGAACACCACAGGGCAGGCCTCCGCTGCGGCTGCATCACACACGGTGATCACCAGATCCATCGGTGCTGCATCCACGAACTCATCCCACGACTTGCTGCGCAGCCCTTCAATGGGCATTCCTTCGGCCTGCAACTGGGCCAGCGCGAAGGGGTTGATCTGGCCAGTGGGCTGGCTGCCCGCACTGAATGCGCTGAAGCGATCGCCGCCCCAGGCGCGCAGGGTGGCTTCAGCAAGCACGCTGCGGGCGCTGTTGCCGGTACAGAGGAACAGGACAGAACGGGTCATGGGCAATCGCTTCGATGGGGAAGGTCGTGTGCGGTGTCAGCACTTGCACGCAGGTGCTGCGGGTGCGCACTCCGCGTCAGGCGAGCCCGCGCAGCAGTTGTGCGTCAGGTACTCGATCAAGCCGTTCATGGCGCCGAAGTTGGCCCGATAGCAGACATGGCGGCCCTGGTTTTCGCTCTCCACCAGCCCGGCCTGCACCAGCTCCTTCAGGTGGAAGCTGAGCGTGGCTGGGGGCACCTGCAGGGCCGTGGCGATGTCGCCCGCCATGCGACCTGCCGGGCCAGCCTCCACCAGCAGGCGGAAAGCCGCCAGGCGGGTGGCGTGACCCAGGGCAGTCAGGGCGGCGATTGCATTCAACGTTTCCATATTTCTAGAATAGTCGAATGAATAAGCCGATCACAAGTACCCACCTGCCCAACCTGGTGGAATCGTCATTGCCCCAGCCCGATCACCGCCAGCTCGCCGCCGCCGATCTGGGGCCGCCACGCATCCTCCTGCTCTACGGCTCACTGCGGCCGCAGTCGTTCAGCCGCAAGCTGGCGCTGGAAGCCGAACGGCTGCTGCGTCACCTGGGGTGCGAGACCCGGGTGTTCGATCCGCATGCGCTGCCCATGCTGGACAGCGTGGACACGAGCCACCCCGAAGTGCAGCGGCTGCGTGCGTGGTCGCAGTGGTCGGAAGGCCAGGTCTGGGTCAGCCCCGAGCGGCACGGGACGATCACCGGTGTGTTCAAGAACCAGATCGACTGGTTGCCGCTGGAAGATGGCAGCGTGCGGCCCACACAAGGCAGGACGCTGGCGGTGATGCAGGTGAGCGGCGGTTCGCAGTCGTTCAACACGGTCAACACGTTGCGCGTGCTCGGCCGGTGGATGCGCATGCTGACCATTCCCAACCAGTCGTCGGTGGCCAAGGCCTGGCAGGAATTCGATGACGATGGGCGCATGAAGCCCTCGCCGTACTACGACCGCGTGGTGGATGTGATGGAGGAGCTTGTGAAGTTCACGCTGCTGACGCGAGGGCGGTCGGACTACCTGGTGGACCGCTACAGCGAGCGCAAGGGCGCCGCGCACGCCGCTGCATTGGCGAGGGCCGCAGGGGCTGCGGCTTCCTGAATTCCAATTCGCCGATCGACGTATTACTTGCTTGCGCGCCGCGCGCCCTTCTCGTCTTCGTCCTTCGCATCCCCGCGGCTCTGCGCGAATTCCGGAAAGGTCTTCGCGATCGAATCCTTGTCCGGCAGGATGTAGAACACGCCGCCCTTCTCGAACATGGGCTGCACGATCTGCCCGTAGAACGCGGGCGAGACGTTGATGCAACCGTGGGTGACGCGGTTGTCGTCCGGCGTGGGCGATGCCAAGCGCTCGGCGCGCTTCTCCTTCGGGCTGCCCGGTGGCAGCGGATGCATTGAAACGGCCGAATCGTAGTCCACCCACAGCACGCGCCCGGCATCGTCGGAGGGGCCGTAGCCACCAATGAAGCGGCCGGCCGGCGTGGTGCGGTCGTGGCCAGGAATCGCGCTCAGTGCGAGCTTGGCGACGCCGGGTGCGGAGTGGTCGCCGATGGCCGAACCGAACAGCGCCGGTGCCGCGCCACGCAGCTTTCCGTCGCCGCTGAAGATCAGAACCTGCGCCGCCGCCTTGTCCATGACTGCAAACGGATAGCCCTGGTTATCCTTGCTGGCCACCACCCAGCCGGCCAGTTCGATCACCGTTTCGGACACGCCCTGGTCAGGTGGAAGTTCATCAACGGCGGCCACCGGTGGTGCAGGTGCGTCCTTGTCCCTGGCGTTGGCTACGCCGCTGCATGCAACGACCAGCGCCATGGCCAGTGCGGCATGGAGGGCGCGGCGTGCAGGGGAGGAGTAGGTACGAATGGGACGGCTCCTTGCAATGCAATCCTGGGTGGAAGGACGCCAGTGGCCGGCGAAGGCCACTGGCTCCCGATACAGAGGTGGATCAATTCAAACAGTGAGGGAGCAATTACCCGCGCGGCTTGCGGCCGGCCGGTGCCCTTTCAAGCTGCTGCACGCGACCTTCGATCTGGTCCAGACGCTGGTTGGCCTGCTGCGCGGACTGGTTGGCGGACTCCGCGCTCTGCGCAGCACCCTGCACCTTTACGTCGAGCTGATCGAGACGCGAGTTGATGGTTGCAAACTCGTTCTTGTAAGAGGCGCAGGCGCCAAGGCTGACGGTGGCGATGAGCGCTACAGCAAGTGCGCGGGCCGTCTTCATGTGTTGCGGGTTCAGGTTCATTGCACTCCCTCCTTCGTCTGGGGAAGCTGGAATATAGCGGCGTTTGTTCCCGCTGCTGACAAGCGCTTTCAGCTGAAA
This sequence comes from Stenotrophomonas sp. SMYL89, assembly GCF_036319985.1. Lineage (NCBI taxonomy): Bacteria > Pseudomonadati > Pseudomonadota > Gammaproteobacteria > Lysobacterales > Lysobacteraceae > Stenotrophomonas > Stenotrophomonas sp. SMYL89. Next base: position 117,760 of record NZ_JAWIRW010000006.1, read on the forward strand.
TTTGAATACGTGGATGGGTTGTGAAGTCCGCTTCTGACCCAGCATTAACAAGCGGGATCAGGCGAGCTGATGTACGCCGGCCGATCGCCTTGTGCCTGTTCAGAACAGCCAATTCATCTGTATGAAGCCGATATCACCCTGTGAGGCTTTCGCGTGTTCATACAGGCTGCAAACACGGATTGCCCGTTGCCCGGTAGATCGGCGCGTATGGCTACTTCAAGGCCGGCAGCGTGAAGCCACTGCCGTAGACAATGCCAACGAGGGTCTGCAGGAAGTCAGAGGTTGGAATGCGCTCGCCATTGGTGGAGTACGCGATCGACACATCATCGGCAGGGTTGTAGATGACGCGCGAATGAGAGCCCAGTACATCGCCAGCGTGGCCCAGGAAGCGCTGCTCACCGAACGGGAACTCGGCCAGTCCTTTTCCCCAGCCCGCGCCGGCAACCGGCGTCATCCGGTCGAGGCTTTCCCTGCGCAGCAACCGGTTGTGGAACAGCGCGTTGATCAGCACGTTCAGTTCGCGCGTGGTGCCGGCGATGTCGCCCACGCCGATGACGTTGGTGTACGCGATGTCCTTGATCTCGTTCCACTGCCCTGCGTATGCATAGGACTTGAAGGTGTTGGCGGTGTGCGACGGTGCTGCAGCGAAGTGCTGCAACGCCAGCGGTTCTGCAATCTGCTGTTCGACGATGTGCTGGTAGTCGGTGCCGTAGCGCTGTTCCAGGATCATCCGCAGCAGCAGGTAGGCAGAGTTGGAGTAGGCCACGCGCGTCCCCGGCTCGAACGCAGTGCCCTGCCTTCGTATCTCGTCGAGGATCCGTGCCTGGCTAACCTCGTCCACCACCCAGACCGCGCCGTCCTTTATCGCGAAGTTGCCCAGGCCACTGGAATGCGCCAGCAGATGGCCAACGGTGATCTGCTGCGCCGACGGCATGTCGGGGAAGAAGTCCGACAGGTGATCGTCCAGGCTCAACCGGCCTTCTTCGACCAGCTTGAACGCCAGGATGGCGGTGACCATCTTGGTCACCGAGGCGATCTGGTAGCGGGTGCTGTCGTCGTGCGCGACGGGCGGCAGGCTGTTCTGCCCGAAGCTTCTGTTGTAGACCTCGTGGCCATTCCTGAAGATGGATACGCTGCCGACGCCTGCGTTGCTTTTCTCGACCTGATCGAGGAAGTCATCCAGCGTGCCCGCATTGACCCCCGCCGCGGAGGCGGCTGCATGCGCACCGTGCGCAAGCATCGGCATCGTGAGCAGCAGAAGCAGGCAAGCCAATCTCTTCATCTCGCGACCCTGGGTTGGATTGATGCGTACGCACCGCAGTTGGAGTTCCCTGAACGGGAGCCTTATTTATACACCAGTCAGTTCAATATTCAGGGTCGATTAGACCCCCTAACGGATAATTCACACCTGTCGACCACCTCCTCTCTCTCCCCCTCCCGGGAGGCGGTCGACGAAACCAAAATAATTAAAGGTGTGTCCCGATGAACAAGAATTCGCTGCTCGCCCTGGGTCTTCTGGCTGCTCTGCCGTTCGCTGCATCGGCGACCGATGGCCTGTCGTACAACTACGTTGAAGGCGGCTACGTGAACACCGATGCCAAGGGCGGCGACGCCGATGGCTGGAAGGTGAAGGGTTCCGTGGCGGTGCACCCGAACTTCCACATCTTCGGCGACTACAGCGCGCAGGAGACCGACAAGTTCAAGAATGACGTCGACCAGTGGCGCCTGGGTGTCGGCTACAACTACGGCATCGCACCGAACACCGACCTGGTGGCCCGTGTTGCGTACCAGAAGTACGACGAAAAGCGTGGCCTGGACTTCAACGGCTACTCCACCGAAGTGGGCGTGCGCACCGCGTTCAACCCGTACGTGGAAGGCTACGTGATGGCCGGCTACGAAGATTTCAGCAAGAAGCACGGCTACAACCCGGACGGCGAGTTCTACGGCCGCGTGGGCGCCACCGCCAAGTTCAACCAGAACTGGGGCTTGAGTGGCGAAGTGAAGCTGGCCAAGGCCGGCGACCGCGAGTGGTTCGTGGGCCCGCGCTTCACCTGGTAACAAACGCCTGTCGTTAGTGCGTGTTGTTCTGGCGTGTGACTCTCTCTCTCCCACACGCCAACCGAAGCCCGGCCTCGCGCCGGGCTTCACTTTTATGGGCCCTGTGGCGCCACAATGCGGCATGGGCGACCCTTCCCCCCTCGCAGGTACTGGCACGGCCTACCAGGAGCATCCGGCGCCTGCGCCGCTGCGCGGCCACTTTGGTCAGCTGTGGCAGAGCCAGCTTCCTGCCGATGCCGATGGGCACATCACCGTACTGCCCGATGGTTGCGTGGATATCCTCTGGCGCGACGGTGCGTTGTTCGTGGTCGGCCCGGATCGCGTGGCCGCGCACCCGGCGCTGGCACCCGGTGCGCAGGTGCTGGGGGCACGCTTCCGTCCCGGCCAGGCATTGGCCGCGCTGGGCCTGCCCTTGGCCGAGATCATCGGCCAGGCCGTGCCACTGGCCGATCTGAAGGGCGCGTGGGCGAGCAAGGCGGCGGCCTCCATTGGTGACACCACGCCTGCACAGCGCCTGCAGCGGATGGCGCACTGCCTGCAACAGCATATGGGTGCGTCCGCGCTCGATACCCCGGCGCAGCGGGCACATGTCCTGTTCCAGGCGCTCGCCATTGGTGACGCCACGCTGGATGCGCTGGCGGCACGCCTGAGCCTGAGTCCGCGCAGCCTGCGGCGCTTCAGCCAGTCGCAGTTCGGCTACGGCGCCAAGACGCTGGAGCGGATCCTGCGCCTGCAACGTTTTCTTCGCCACAGCCGTGCGCTGCCGCAGCACTCGCTGGCGATGCTGGCCGCCGAGGCCGGCTATGCCGACCAGGCCCATCTCAGCCGCGAGGCACGTGAGCTTGCCAGCATGACAGCACGCGAGCTGCGCCTGGAATGGGGCCAATGATGGCCGTTTCGTTCAAGACCGCGATGCCACGTTGATTGAAGCTGGGGCTCCCACCACGGAGCCACGCCATGAGCCACGTCGCACCTCACGATGCCGAACGCCGCATCGACAACATCGAATTCAACGTCGCCGACATCGCCCGCAGCAAACGCTTCTACGGCGAGGTGTTCGGTTGGCACTTCACCGACTACGGGCCGGCCTACACCGAGTTCGACGATGGCCGCCTGAAAGGCGGCTTCGTGGCCGACGCGCCGGTGCGTGCCCACGGCGGGCCGCTGGTGATCCTCTACTGCGCGGACCTGGCCGATGCACAGCAGCGTGTGACTGCCGCTGGGGGCGAGGTGGTGCAGGCGGTGTTCGCGTTTCCTGGTGGCCGCCGCTTCCAGTTCCGCGATCTGGATGGCTACGAGTTGGCGGTCTGGAGTGATGTGGATTGAGGTCTTCGTACCTTCGCTGGTGGACGGAACGAGAACCGCTCCGTCCCCGGTCAGGTGGTTCCGCTATGATCGCCCGCACATCGCCACGCGATGCGCCCGCCTCAAGCCAGCAGGAACCGCCGTGAACTCCCAGCCCGCACCGATCACCGCCCTCAACCACACGCTCGACAACGAGCCGCAGCAGATCACTGCGCCGCTGACCCATTCGGCGGCGTTCCTGGTGCTGAAGGTGAAGGGTGACGAAGCGTCGATCGCCAAGGCGCGCGAGGTGCTGGCCAGCACCGATGACCTGATCAAGAACACCGCCATCCGCGAGATCGAGCGCACCTTTACCTGCAACGTGGCCATTGGTCACCGCGTGTGGAAGCCGCTGGTGGGCACCACGCCACCGCGCGAGCTCAAGCCCTTCCGCGAGATCAAGGGCGCGACCCATACCGCTGTTTCCACGCCGGGTGACCTGCTGTATCACATCCGCGCACGCACCATGGATCTGATCGTGGCGTTCGAGCGCAACCTGCTGATGGCCTTCGGCGATGCGGTGGAAGCGGTCGATGACGTAGCCGGTTTCCGCTATTTCGATGGCCGCGACCTGCTCGATTTCGTCGACGGCACCGCCAATCCGGAAGGGCTGTCGTTGCCGGAAGCCACGATCGTGGGTGACGAAGACCCGGAGCATGCCGGCGGCAGTTACGTGGTGGTGCAGAAGTACCTGCACAACCTCGATGCGTGGCGCGCTCAGAAGACCGAGGCGCAGGAAGCGATCATCGGCCGCACCAAGCACGACAACATCGAGTTGGATGACGCACCGGCGGATGCGCAGAAGTCGCACAAGACCTTGTGCACCATTGAAGACGCCGACGGCGAGCACGAGATCCTGCGCGACAACATGCCGTTCGCCAACCCGGGCCGTGGCGAGTACGGCACCTACTTCATCGGTTACACGCGCCGCCTGTGGGTGATCGAGAAGATGCTCGAGCGCATGTTCATCGGCAATCCCGCGCCGCTGCACGACCGCATCCTCGACTTCTCCACCGCCACTACCGGCGTGACCTTCTTTGCGCCTTCTCGCAAGGTGCTGGCCGACCTTGGCGACTGATCGCGCCGGGCCATCACGGCCCGCCATCTGCCTGTCATCTATGGCGCCGACCATGGCGCGCTGGATGGGAGTGCAGGAGGCTGGCGATGGTCAGGACTGGGAACGGGACCGGCGCGCGGCGCTGGTGGCGGCCGCTGGCTGCGTTGTTCGGCGCGTTGGCACTGGGGAGTGCCAGCGTTTCCGCGCAGGAGGCCCCTGCGCACTGGATGGCCTATGCCGCCACCGTGGGGGGCCAGCTGCAGCAGCGCCTGCAGCAGGAGCAGGACCCGCAGGCGCAGCGCGTGGTGGAGTGGTTGCGTGCACACCCGGATACACCCACGCCGCTGCCGGTGAGCCTGTGGATTGCGGCGGACGGCCGCATCTCGAAGCTGGAGTTCGACAGCCTGGGTGATGCCCAGGTCGACGCAGACCTGCGCGCGACGCTGCAGGCCGCGCCGTTGCAGGCAGCCCCGCCGGCGGACATGCGCCAGCCGCTGCGGCTGGGCCTGCTGCTTACCCAGTAGATCCACGCCATGCGTGAATGTGCTGGGTAGATGCCGACCTTGGTCGGCACGCACGCGCCAACCAAGGTTGGCGACTACCGGTGCCCAGCCCGGCCATCCGCATCAACGAACCGGCGCCACCTGCGGTTCGCGTGCGGCCGCGCTCCATGCACGCAGGCCGAACACGGCCAGGCCCAGGAAGAACACGTACAGCGCGGCAGTCACGTGCAGCGACTTGAACAGGTACGCGCCCACGTAGACCACGTCCACCCCGATCCACACCCACCAGCAGGCCACGTGGCGTCGCGCCTGCCACCACTGGCCAACCAGGCTCAGTGTGGTCAGCATCGCGTCCAGCCACGGCAGCGCGGCGTCGGTGAAGGTGTGCATGCCGGCTCCCAGCGCCACGCCACCACACAGGCCGATGGCCAGGTCGCGCAGCAGCTTGCCGCGCGCCAGCGGCACGATGCGGATGCTGCCCTCATCGACGGCATGCTGCCGCCAGTTGAGCCAGCCGTAGACCAGGAAGCCACCGAAGGCGACCTGCAGCAGGGTGTCCGAGTACAGCTTGGCCTCGGCGAACACCAGCCCGTACAGCGTCACCGACAGCAGGCCCACCGGCCACGCCGCCAGCCGGCGCCGGGCCATCAGCCAGACACCGAGGATGCTGCAAAGGGCGGCGGTCCACTCGAGCATCACGCCGCTCACAGCGCGAACGTCACCGACAGGCGGGCCTGTCGAGGCGCGCCGGGGAACAGGTAGTAGTCACCGCCGCTGCTGCCGGTATCACGCCAGTAGAAGCGGTTGAACACGTTGTCCACCGACAGGTTCCAGGTTACTGCACGGTCGTGCAGGCGATGCTGGAAACGCAGGCCGGCATCGAACACCGAGTAGTCCGGTGCACGCACGCCGCCGTCGGCGCGGGCCACCTTGGCACCGGCATAGCGCCAGCCACCGGTCACGTCCAGACCCTGCACGAAGGGCAGCGCATAGGCCAGGTGCACACTGGCCCGAACCTTCGGTACGTTCACCAGCTGATGGCCTTCATAGGTGGGCGTGCCGGTATCGCGAGCACGCGCCTGCAGCAGGCTTGCACTGGCCACGATCTGCAATGCGTCCGTCAGCTGGCCGTTGGCGGTCAGCTCCAGGCCGGTGTGGGTCTGGGTGCCTTCCTCGACGAAGGTGTAGCCCACGTCGCTGTTGTCGGGCTTGGCGTACTGGTACGGCTGCGAAATTCGGAACACCGCCGCGCCCAGGGTCAGCGCCTCGACCGGCACGTACTTCACGCCCACTTCCAGCTGCCGCGACTGCACCGACGGCAGGAAGGTGTCGGCATTGCTGGTCCAGAACGGCGCTTCCTGGCCCAACGAAATGCCACGCACGTAGCTGGCGTAGGCGTTGAGCTGGTCGGTGGCCTTCCATACCACGGCGGTCTGTGGCAGGAAGCGCGACAGGCGGCTGTGGCGCTGCGGGGTGCCGCGCTTGTCGTAGGCGCGCTCGTCCAGGCGCACGAAGCGGCCACCGGCCAGCCACTGCCAGTCATCACCGAAGCTCATCCGGTCCAGCGCGAAGAACGCGGTCTGGCGGCTGTCCAGGCGGCGTGCGGACGGGCCTGGCATCTTCGGCGACGGCTCGAACACTGGCACCGGCGTTTCGTGGATGTTGCTGGTGCCGACGTACTCGTTGACGCTGGGGCGCTTGTCCACGGTGCGGCGGAAGTAGTCGGCGCCGACGGTCAGCTGGTGGCCGACGCTGCCGGTCTCGAAGCGACCGCGCAGCTCGGCACGGGCCTGCTGGTTGCGTCGGGTGTCGTCCGGGCTGCGGTAGTCGTAGATGTCGTAGTCGCCGTTGGGTGCGAAGTAGTTGCCTGGCACGCTGCCATCGGCGCATTGCACGGCGTAGTAGCAGCCGTAGGCGAAGGCGACGTTGTCGTCGATCACCGAGCGGCTGTGGCCGACCGAGACGCGCGACTGCCAGGCGTCGTTGAAATCGTAGGTGTGCAGGGCGGTGATGTTGGTGCTGGCGATATCCACCGGGCGCTGCCACGGCTGGTAGCCGAGCAGGTGCTCGCGGTCGACGCCGCGCGGCAGGTCGCGTGCGCCCAGCAGCTGGTAGCCGGACACCGAACGCTGCGAGCTGGTCTGGTAGTTGGCATCCACTTCCAGCTTGCCGCGCTCGCCGATCAGCCAGTCGGCCGCCAGCGAGTAGAAGTTGCGACGGCCATCGGCGTGCTCGACATAGGAATTGCTGGAGTCCCAGGCGGCATTCAGGCGAAGACCGAAACGCGGGGTGATCCAGTGGCCGACATCGACGGCGACGTAGCGCGAGCCTTCCGAATCGGTACCGAGCGTGGCGGTGCGCACTTCGGCCGGGCGCTTGCCGATGTAGTTGATGATGCCGCCGGGCGCCATCACGCCTGCGGCCAGGCCGGCTTCACCCTTGAGGATCTCCACCGACTGCACGTTCTCCAGCGCCAGGCGCTGTTCGCCGGCGATGGACAGTCCGTTGAAGCGGTAGCCGGTGGCGGGGTCCAGTGCGAAGCCACGGATGGCGACGTTCTGGTAGTAACCCACCGGCGCATACGCATCACCCAGCGAGGCATCGTTGCTGGCCAGCTCGGACAGCGAACGCACCTGGCGGCGATCGAGGTAGTCGCGCTCAAGCACGTTCACCGACGCCGGCGTGTCCTTCCAGCTGCCGCCACCGAAGGCATTCACGCGCGAAGTATCGGTCTTCGGTCTGCCGGCCTGCACGCGCACCGCTGCCAGTTCGGTCGGCGAGCGTTCGGCGCCGGTGGCAGCCGCATCGGGGGACGCATCGGCCCCGCTGGCGTGCAATGGCAGCGCGGCGCAGAGGGCGAGGGAAAGCAGGGTGGGGCGCAGGCAGCTGTTCATTCGGTTCGTCTTCGGACAACAAGGGAGACGAAGCGACGGCGCGCAGGTGCACCGGCCCATGACGGGGGTGTGGCTGCGGCTCAAAGCTCCCTACGCCGGTGCAAACCGGATCAGGTTCCAAGGGACTCTCTCAGCCTGGCAGATCCAGGCACCCCCGCTTCAGGTGGCCATTTCACTACAAATGGTACGGATTTGCGAGCCGGCGCCCTTCAGGCTGCCGCGTGCAGGGCCTGCAGCAGTGCCTGTCCCGGCGCGCTGTGGAACCATGCCGGGTGCCCCAGCATGAAGGGCTGCCACGCCACGTCCGCGTTCGCGGTGGAGCCGGTGATGCCTTCGAAGTACTCCACTTCGGACAGTGCGAAGTCGAAATGGACCATCGGCAGCAGGTCGGCCAGCAGGTGCACGCGTGCCGCAGACAGCGGCAGTACCTGGCGGTAGCCGTCGAGCAGGGCCAGCGCGATATCGATGCGCACCGCCTCCATGCCGCGCTCGAGTTCCAGCCACGCCACCGCGTTGCGCTCGATCGCGGTGGCGAGGTCGAACAGCGCGCTGGTGGGCGAGGCCAGGCCGAAATCCAGCACGGTGCTGACCTGCCCGTCGCGCCACAGCAGGTTGGACACATGCCAGTCGTTGTGCGCCCACAGCCGCGGCTCGTCGCGCAGGCGCGCGGCCAGGCCGGCGTGCCACGGCAGCACGTCGCGCTGCAGCTGCGCCTCCCATGGGATGCGTGCGAGGTAACGTGCCAGGCCGGGGCGTTCGTGCAGCCCTGACTTGATTGCCGCGATCGGATCGTCGGCGCGGATCAGATCGTCGCGCGCGACCAGCAGGTGGGTACTGCGTTGGGGCGCTTGGTAGCGGGCGGCGGCGCGGTGCAGCGTGGCCAGCATGCGGCCCGCCTCGCGTGCCTGCGCGACATCGGTCAGCAGCGACCACGACACGGCGTCGCGGTAGACGTCTTCGCCCACGCCGACGGCATGCAGTTCAAAGGTCCATTCGCCGTGTTCAACGGCCGTGCGGCCATCGGTCGCCGCCAGCACCTGCACCACCGGTACGCCCCCTGCGGCGAGACGGGCGATGAAGCGATGTTCTTCTTCCAGGCAGGCCGCGCTGCGCACGCTGTGGTGATGGCGCTTGACGAACACCGCGCCGTCCACGCCGTCCACGCCGTCGACGATGGCGGCGGCCGACAGTGGTCGCGGGCTGTGCCAGCGGGCCTGGCTGTGCTCGCCCAGCTGCGGGTAGCGCGCACCCAGCCACGCGATGTCCGCGGCGCTGATGGGTGGCCAGTCGGCAGCGACCTCGTCGTTGTTGAGGCCCTGCACGCGGTGGGAGGAAGACGTCATGCCGCAGCCCGAGTGGGAAAAATCACATCCAAGGCTGCGCATTCAACGCCATGACCACGGCCAACGCAAACGGGCGGGTCATCGACCCGCCCGTCCGTGCATCACCTGCGATGATGCCGCCGCGCCGCTTACCAGCCGCGATGGCGGCCGCGGTCGTGGTAGTAGCGGTTGTCGTAGTAGCGCTCGCGCTGCCAGCGATGGTCGTCACCACGGTCGTAATAGCCGCTGCGGTAATAGCCACGATCGTAGCGGCGGTCGTAGCGGTTGTCGTAATAGCGATTGTCGTAATAGCGACGGTCGCGGCGGTCGGAGGTGGTCAGGTTGCCGATCGCGCCGCCGGCCACGGCACCACCGACGGTGGCCGCAGGATCGCCGTTGGAGAGCAGGTTGCCGGCCACGCCACCGACCACGGCGCCGACCAGGGTGCGCTTGTCCTTCCTCGACATCGCGCTGGCATCGCTGACCACGGCGACACCGGCAACCAGTGCCAGCGCCATCGCCAGACCACGGAAGCTGAGTGTGGAAGTACTGAGCATGTTCGTTCTCCTGTGAGGTGCATGCCACGCTGGGCAGGGAGGGCGCGGGGCGCCCCGGCTGCCGTGGTGTCCACGCTGGCGTTCCAACATTGCCGGAACATTGCCTGGTCCACCGGTCGGCTTGCGCATTCATCTAGCGGCAGGCGGCATGAAGCAAGGCTGAAAGCGGCTGCGGCCGCTCAGCTGGCAGAAAGGGAAAGGGCCACGCGGACGTGGCCCTCCCTTCTCTCCCAAGGCGCTGCGGGCTTAGACGCCCATCGCCTTCTGTGCCTGCCGGGCCTGCTCCTGCTGGGCATCCTGCTGCTGGTGCAGCACGTTCGGCGCGCCCTGCACGGCACCGCTGCTGAGCGCCAGGCTCTGCTCGCTGGCGGCACGGGTATCCACCGCCACGCGGCTGGCGGCGGGGTCACCGATCGTGCCCTGCACGGCAAACAGGCGCTCACCGTTCGGGCTCGGCACCACCGTGTCGATGCGCTGCAGGCCGGCGGCATGCGCCTCCTTGGTCAGGGCCGCAGCGGCGCTTTCCAGCGCATGGCGATCCTTGAAGGTGCCTGCCGGCATCAGTTCCAGACCCTTGCTGGCCTGGATGAACAATGGATTGCGCGGGTGCCGCTCGTCGTTCAGCAACGGCCGTTCGCGGGCTTCCTTGATGGCCTCCAGCGTCTTCACCCCGACAATGCCGTCGGCCACCAGGCCGTTGTCCTTCTGCAGCTGGCGCACCGCCGCGTCGGTGTTGCGGCCGAAGCGGCCATCCTCGACCAGCGGCTTGCCGTCGGCACCGACGTAGCCGAGGTGGCCCAGCTGCTCCTGCACCTTGCGCACGCCCTCGCTGTGCGCGCCCTGCTTGTACAGTTCGGCGTGCGGCGTGGCAGCGGCCTTGTGCTCGGCGGCAGGCTTGCCCTGGGTCTGCTCATGCGACTGGGTGCGGTTTTCCAGCAGGTCGCGCGCCTTGGACAGCGGATCGGAGGCGTACAGCTTCCAGTTCGGGTGCTCCTTCACCTGCTTGAGGTAGTCCTCCACCGGCATGGTGTGCACGCCCTTGCTGCCGGTGGACTGGCTGATCAGCAGCTTGTCGGTGTTGGGGTCGCGCACCACCATCACGATGTGGTCGATGCCGTTCCAATGCTCGTGACGGGTCCTGGCCGTATCCAGGCCGATGATCATGCCTTCCTTCAGCGCATCGGGCTTCAGGATCGCGTCGCGGTCAAGCAGCACGCCGGACTGGTCGAATGCCTTGCGCACGATGCCGCCGGAGCCCAGGTTGCCCAGGTCGATGCGATCGGCCTTGCTGAACACCGCATGCCCGGCCTTCTGGTTGATCTCGTCCATGGTGCGGTTCTGCAGCGTGCCGACCCAGCCGGAACAGTCGATGTAGCCCTGCTCCACGTTCTTGCCGGTCTTGCCCGGTACGTACAGCGCGTGGCCCGGGATGTTGATGGCGTACTTGACGTGGTCGTACTTCACGCCGGCCTCGTAGGCCGCCTGCAGTTCGATGCCCGGCTTCGGCGCGGCAGCAGCGGTTGCGGTCGCCGCCAGCGTGGCAGCACCGGCCGCCACGGCGGCGCTGGCCGCTGCCGGGGTCTGGGCCTGGCCCTGGCCCGACGCCACCGTCTGCGGCGCGATGTTCTTTTCCGGAATGCTGATCGCCGCGTACTTGTGGATGTAGTAGCTGGAGAAGGTGCGCGCCAGGTCGCCATCGTTCATGCCGCGCATCTCGGCCAGGGTGTGGCCGGTGAGCGCTTTGGCATCGGAGCCGATCTGGTTGAGCACGTTGCGGCGCATGTTGATCTCTTCACCATGGCCGTTGCGCACCACGCCGAAGGTTCCGGTGGCGATTGCGGTCTGCACCGAGCCATAGCCGGCGCTGCCCTGCTGGTGGGCCAGGTACAGGTCCAGCCCGGTCGGCGTACTGCCACCGGACAGGTACGGGTGGCCAGTGCGTTCGTTGCGGCGTGCCATCGAGTCCAGGTTGTCCTGGTACATCTGTGCGGCCGCTTCGGTGTTGCGGGTCGGGTCGAACTCGTGGCCGGTCAGGTGATACTGGCGCGCGGAGCCGGGCACGAACTGGAACAGGCCCTTGGCGCCGGACGAGGTGTTGTGGGCGCGCTCGTTGAACGTGCCGCCGGTCTCGATGTGCGCAAAGCGCATGAAATCATCGACGGGAATGCCCTTGTGCCGGGCGACCTGCTCGACGATGTCCAGGACTTCCTTTCTGCTGTAGTCATGCTGTGCCATGACGTCTTCCTCGGGGTTGATGGAGCGGCGCGTGCCGCGAATCGCCAACCGGACTCATCCATGAGTCAAGAACATGTCGGTCAACAGGTAACCCGCGTGTGCGGGTGGCAATCAGGGCGCGACGTACTGCTGGGTCGCGCTGTCGAAGGTGTAGTGCACGGCGTCGCCGGCAGCCAGCGCACGGGTCTTGCCCGGGGCGTCGATGGTGGTGCCCTTGAAGGTCACGGTCAGTCGCGGCAGGCCATTGCCGTCGGCAGCGAACGCCAGCTCGCCATCGCTGTCGGTGCAGGGCATCACGTTGCCCTCGTCGCAGGCGGCACTGTTGTCCTCGCCGGTGCGCACCGAGCCGACATAGCGCCAGACCTTGCTGTCCACGTTGTCTTCGCTGCGCTTGGGGTTGAACAGCAGCAGCGCGTAGCCGGTGCTGCTGATGCCACGGTCGAAGCTGCTGGTTGGCACCGCCAGCAGCAGGCGGCCGTCGGCGGTGCGGTGTTCAAGCGGCTTGCGCCGTGTATCGACGTCGTCGGCCTTGTCGTAGGCGCCCAGTGCGCCGATGGTCCATTCCTGGCCACGGAACTTCCAGGGCTTGTTCGCATCGCTGCCGGCCAGCACGAAGGTGGCCTCGGCGAGGTTGGCGCGGTCATCCGGGCCGGCCGGTGACTGCTCGCCCGGCTTGCCGTAGTGCTCGCGGGTATCCCAGGAGAAACCCGTGTAATACGTGGTGCCGTCGAGGGTGAAAGTGTGGCCGAACCAGAAGGTCGCCACGCTGCCGTTCTGTACCTCGTAGGAGGTCGCGCCATCACCGTCCACCTGGTAGGTGAAGTACATCACGGTCGGCGCGTCGGGCGGGGTGACGGCGGTGTCGGGAGAGGTGTTCTGCATCGGGGCAACATCCTGTCGGGGCGCATCGGCAGCCTGCACGGGGGCACCAGGCTGGGAGGACGAGGGGGCCGGATCGGCGGCGCTGCAGGCGGCAGCGGAAAGAGAGACGAGCAGGCACGCCGCGAATGCGCGCAGGGGCCGCAACGGCAGGGTCCAACGTAGCTCGGGGGGGTGATGCATGCGCCTCTCCATGGTCAGCGTTGCCGGGCCAGACGGCCGGCAGGAAACCGCACCCCATCCACCAGGGACGGGAGCGAGGACATGAGCCGGTCGATTCCTTCGACCTCGCATTGAAAACCCATGCCGGATCATCTTGGCACAGAATGGCGGCCGGTCAAAGAGGGCGGTGACAGAGGCCCCTACAGTGTGATCTGGTTCTCAGATCTTGCCGTCGCGCAGGTAGTCGAACAGTTCGGCGTCGCCCTTCAGGCCCAGCTTGAGCATGGCGTCGCCCTTCTGCCGGCTGATGGTGCTGACGCTCTTGTGCAGCTGCAGCGAGATTTCCTTCACCGTCATGCCGGTGCCGAGCAGCCGCAGCACTTCCACTTCGCGCGGTGACAGGGGCTTGCCATCACCCTCGCGCATGCGCCAGCTGCCCGCAGCCTCGACCCGCTCACGCAGGCTGCGGCTGATGTAGGGCTGGCCCCGGTAGACCGCCTGGATGGCCTGCGGCAGTTCGTCCATCGACGAGCTCTTGTCGACCAGACCGAGCACACCGCTGTCGAGCACCATGCGCAGGATCGCCAGGTTGTTGGAGACGCTGAGCATCAGCACCGGCAGGTCGGGGTAGCGGCGGCGGATCATGCCGATCATGGCGAAGCCGTCTGCCTGTGGGCTGCCCGGCATGGAGTAGTCGGTCACCAGCAGGTCGCAGGGTTGGCTTCCGAGCAGGGCCATCAGCGCCTGCGCGCTGTCGGCCTCGCCGACCACGCGGCCAACCCCGCTCGACTCGATGACGGCGCGGGTACCGATACGGACCACCGGGTGGTCGTCTGCGATGATGATGCGCAAGCTCATGCTCTAGTATGGCCACCGGGCAAGCCGGACCGCGACCATCGCGGCCCTGTCAGGATTCTAGGAGATCGACGCCGATGCGTAGCTGGGCTGTTCGCGGGCTGGTCCTGCTGCTGGCCGTGCTGGTGCTGCCCGTGGCGCTGGCACAGGCGGTGCCTGGGCTGTTGCCGCTCAGCTCCATGCAGCGCGAGTACCTCGCCGCCCATCCAAGCATCGTCGTGGGCCAGTATGACAGCGGCTGGCCACCGTTCGAGTCCCTCCGTGATGGCCAGCAGGTTGGCCTGGGGCCGGATTATCTGTCGCTTCTTGCCCATCATCTGGGTGTGAAGGTCGAAGCCCGTCGTTACCCCGATTGGACATCCGTGCTGGATGCGGCGTGCCGTGGCGAGATCGATGTGGTCATGAACGTCGCTCTGAGCGCCGACCGTACCCGCTGCATGGTCTACACCGCGGCCTATGGCGAGTCGCCGCTGGCCCTGGTGGGGCGACCGGGCGATCTGCGCGCTTCCGATACCCCCGATCTGGATGGCCTGCGGGTGGTGATCGAACAGGATTTCCTGACCGGTCCGCAGGTGCGCGCGCGTTTCCCGCGCGCGCGGCAGCTTGTCGCAAACAGCTCGCTTGCGGCATTGCTAATGGTCAGAGACGACAAAGCTGACGTCTATATCGGCAACGCCTATGTCGCCAACGAGCTGATCGCGCGTGAGCGTCTGCAGGGCGTGGTGCTGCTGAGGCCCAGTGATCTGCCTCCCGAGCGGCTGCATTTCGGGGTTCCCAACGGCAAGCAGCCGTTGGCCGAAGCGCTGGACGTCGCCCTGGCCGCGACCAGCCAGGCCCAGCGCGACGCGTTGGCGCGGCGCTGGCTGCCGCCGCCGCAGTGGTCGGCCTCGGCACAGCTGGCCCTGAGCCAGGCCGAGCAGCGGGTGCTGGAGACGCCGTTGAAGGTCGGTTTTGCACCGAACGCTGCGCCGCTGTCGTTCGCCGATGAGAAGGGCAGGCCCAGTGGCCTGGCCAGCGAATACCTGCAGCGGCTGACGCAGGCCGGTGCCAATCTGCAGCCGCAGAACAGCCATGACTGGTTCGAGGTACGCGAGAAGGCGCGCCGTGGCGAGGTGCAGGCCGTGATGGGCATTCCGGCCGATTCGCGCTACCTGGGCCCGGAGTGGGTGTTCAGCCAGCCCTTCATCAGCGTGCCCAACGTGATCGTCAGCCGCCACGACGGGGCGGCGTTGCTGGGCCTGTCGGACCTGCAGGGCAAGCGCGTGCTGCTTTCCGATCCCGAGCGCGTGCGTGGCTACGTGCTGCAGCAGGCGCCACAGGCCAGGATCATCGCCGCGCGCAGTGCGGAGCAGGCGCTGCAGCGACTTATCGATGGCGAGGCCGACGCCTACGTCGGCAATCTGGCCGTGGTTGATCATCTGCTGCGCGACCGCTTCCCGGGCCGCCTGCAGGTGGCTGCGCCGGCGGGCTTCAACGACCAGCTGGTGCTGGCGGTGGAGCGCCGCCATGCCGCCCTGGCCACAACCTTCGACCGGCTGTTGATGCAGATGACTCCACGCGAGCGCGAGGCGCTGCGCGGTGACTGGTTGGCGGTCGAGTACCGCAACGGCATCAACTGGAGCGGTGCGCTGCGCTGGGGCGTACCACTGCTGCTGGTGCTGCTGACCGCGCTGCTGGTCCATGGCATCGGCTACTGGCGCCTGCGCCGTGAAGTGGCCGGGCGGCGCCACCTGGAGCAGCGTCTGGCCGAAGTGACCGACAACCTGCCTGCCGTGGTCTACCAGGCCCGTCGCGAGGTTGATGGCACGCTCAGCTTCCCGTTCATTGCCGGCGACCTGCAGGCCCTGTTCGGGATCACCCGGCAGCAGGCCGAGCAGGACGCCAGGATGCTGCTGGAACGTGTTGAAGAGGACGATCGCGCGCGCATCCTGCAGGCCGTCGAACAGGCCGCGCACCAGTTCGCACCGCTCGTGCTGGAATTCCGCCTGCGTGGCGACGGCGCAGGCCCGCGCTGGGTGCGTACCCAGGCGCAACCCTATGCCGCCGAGGCCGGAGTGGTGACCTGGAGTGGCTACTGGGTGGATGCCAGCGAGGCCCGTGCGCAGGCCGATGCCCTGACCGCAGCCAAGGCCGAGGCCGAGCAGGCGGCCGAGGCGAAATCCCGTTTCCTTGCGACCATGAGCCATGAGATCCGCACGCCGATGAGTGGCGTGCTGGGCATGCTGGAAGTGCTGGCGCACTCACCGCTGGATGCAGAGCAGAAGCGCATCCTTGGCGTGATCGAGGACTCGGCACAGATGCTCCGGCAGATCCTTGACGACATCCTCGACTACTCGCGGCTGGAGGCCAACGCATTGCGGCTGGAGCCGGTACCACAACCGCTGAGGCCGTTGCTGGAAAGCGTGTGCCGCCTGCTCTCCGCACAGGCCAGCGCGCGCGGCCTGGCGTTGCAGGTACAGATCGATCCGCAGTTGGCAGCGGCCCATGAAGTGGATGGCGTTCGTCTGCGCCAGATCGTGTTCAATCTTCTCAGCAATGCCATCAAGTTCACCCCGAGCGGCGAAGTGCGGCTGCAGGTGGAGGTGATGGGCCCGACCTCCGAAGATGGCCGCCAACCGCTCCGCCTGAGCGTCACCGACACCGGCATGGGCATCGCGCCCGAACAGGTGCAGCACCTGTTCGCGCCGTTCACCCAGGCCGGCGCCTACATCCAGCGCGACCATGGTGGTACCGGCCTCGGTCTGAGCATCTGCCATCGCCTGGTGCAGATGATGGAGGGCGAGCTGGAGCTGCACAGTACCCTCGGCGAAGGTACCTGCGCCGAGGTACGGCTATCGCTGGTGGAAGCGGGCATTGCCGATGCTGAAGCGCTGGCTGCCGAACAGGAACAGGCTGCCCTGCTGCCGTCGGCTCTGCGCCAGGCGCGCGTGCTGGTGATCGAGGATCATCCGACCAACCAGGCGATGATGGCCTGGCGGCTGCAGCAGCTGGGCGTGCCGCACGTGCTGGTCGGTGATGGCCAGCAGGGGCTGGATCGCCTGGCATCGGAGCACTTTGATCTGGTCATTACCGATTGCCGTATGCCGGTACTGGATGGTTTCGCCTTCACCCGGCTTCTGCGCGAGCGCGAGGGACGCACCGGGCAACCCCGGCTGGCCGTGCTGGCGCTGACCGCCAGCGTGCTGGACGACGATGCGCGTCGTTGCCGTGAAGCCGGCATGGATGAGGTGCTGGCCAAGCCATTGTCATTGGCGACGCTGCGCGCGGCCCTGTTGCGCTGGTTGCCGCAGGCGCAGGGTCAACGGTTCGAGGAGGCGGTGCTGGAGTCCGCCACCGACGGCGTGATGCTGCCTGACCTGGCCACGCTGCGACAGCGCTTCGGTTCACAGGCCGTGGCCGAGCAGTTGCGCGACAGCCTGCTGCAGGCCAGTGAAGGTGACCTGGCCGCTGTGCAGCGCGCGCTGGAGGCCGGCGACCGTGAGGCTGCCGCGCTGCACCTGCATCGTCAGGCGGGTGGATTGGGTGCGGTGGGGGCGACGGCACTGGCCGGGCAGGCCAATGCACTGGTCGAGCGCCTGCAGGACGCGGCCGAGACCGATCCGGTGCCGTTGTTCGCCGCGGTGGCGGCATTCGTGGCGCGGCTGCAACAGCAGTTGCAGCGGCTGGCTCACTGAGCCGACTGCTGCTGCAGGTAGGCGATCACAAGCGCACGGCGTTCGGCGCTGGGGAAGGCGTTGTACATGCGTGTGCCCGGTACAACATGGGTGGGTGACTGCAGGAACGCATCCAGGGTCTGTGCGGACCAGGTGATGTCGGCGCGGCGCATGCCGTCGGAATAGCCGTAGTCGGGCAGGCTGCCGGCGCGACGGCCGATCACGCCGTGCAGGTTCGGGCCGAAGCGGTGGATGCCGCCAGGCTGCACGGTGTGGCAGCCGGCACACAACTCGAACGCGCGTTGCATGGCCTGCTGGTGCGCCTGTTCCGGCGTGGGGGGCGCTGCAGGCGGGCGCTGGCAGGCCGTGGCGACCAGGGCCACGGCAACAGCGATGAGCGGGAGTGATGCACGCATGGGCGGGCAGGATAGCGGTGCGCGGCAAGCGATGGACTGCGACGCTCGGTCGCAGCCCGTGGCGATCACATGCCCGAGTAGTTCGGGCCGCCGCCGCCCTGCGGGGTCACCCACACGATGTTCTGGGTGGGGTCCTTGATGTCGCAGGTCTTGCAGTGCACGCAGTTCTGCGCGTTGATCTGCAGCCGCGCGTTGTCGGCTTCGCCAACGAACTCGTACACGCCGGCCGGGCAGTAGCGCGCTTCCGGGCCGGCGTACTCGGCCAGGTTCACCTTCACCGGAATGCTCGGATCCTTCAGCGTCAGATGGCTGGGCTGGTTCTCGTCGTGGTTGGTGCTGCTCAGGAACACCGAACTGAGGCGATCGAAGGTCAGCACGCCATCGGGCTTGGGGTAGGCGATGCGGGTGTGCTTGGACGCAGGTTCCAGGCAGGCGTGGTCCGGCTGGGTACGGTGCAGGGTCCACGGCGGGTTGCGCACGCCCAGCTTGGGCAGCAGCCACTGCTCCACGCCGGTCATCAGCGTGGCCACGGTCTGGCCCTTCTTGAACCACTGCTTGAAGTTCTTGGCCTGCTGCAGTTCGGTGAACAGCCAGCTGGCTTCGAACGCCTTCGGATAGGCGCTCAGTTCATCGTGCTGGCGGTCAGCAGCCAGCGCGTCGAACGCGGCGTCGGCGCACAGCATGCCGGTCTTGATCGCCGCGTGGCTGCCCTTGATGCGGCTGGCGTTGAGGTAGCCGGCCTCGCAGCCGACCAGTGCGCCACCCGGGAACACCGTCTTCGGCAACGACAGCAGGCCACCGGCGGTGATCGCGCGTGCGCCGTAGCCGATGCGGGTGCCGCCTTCCAGGTGCTTGCGGATGTCCGGGTGGGTCTTGAAGCGCTGGAATTCCTCGAACGGGCTCAGCCACGGGTTTTTGTAGTCCAGGCCGACCACGTAGCCGATGGCGACCTTGCCGCCGTCGGCGTGGTACAGGAACGCGCCGCCGTAGGTGTCGCTGTCCAGCGGCCAGCCGGCGGCATGCACCACCAGGCCCGGCTCATGCTTGGCCGGGTCGATCTGCCACAGTTCCTTGATGCCGATGCCGTAGGCCTGCGGGTCCTTGCCTTCGTCCAGTTTGTAGCGTGCGATCAGCTGGCGGCCCAGGTGGCCGCGCGCGCCTTCGGCGAAGATCGTGTACTTCGCCTGCAGGGCCATGCCGCGCTCGAACGCCGGGCCGATGCTGCCGTCCTTCTCGATGCCCATGTCGCCGGTGGCCACGCCGATCACTTCACCGTTGTCGCCATAGAGCACTTCGGCGGCGGCGAAGCCCGGGAAGATGGCCACTTCCAGCGCCTCGGCCTGCTGCGCCAGCCAGCGCGTCACTTCGCCCAGGCTGATGATGTAGTTGCCTTCGTTGTGGAAGCACTCCGGCAGCAGCGCGTTGGGCGTGCCGCGCGAACCGGTTTCGCTGAGGAACAGGAATTCGTCGCGGGTGACCTTCTGCTTCAGCGGTGCGCCGCGCTCGGCCCAGTCCGGGAACAGTTCGGTCAGCGCGCGCGGGTCCATCACCGCACCGGACAGCACGTGAGCGCCTGGTTCGGATCCCTTTTCCAGCACGCACACCGACAGCTCGCGGCCGGCTTCGATCGCGCGCTGGCGCAGGCGGATCGCGGTGGCCAGGCCGGCGGGGCCGGCACCGACGATCACCACGTCGAATTCCATTACTTCACGCGGGGGCAGGGCGTTGGCTTCAGCGCTCATCGATTGCATGACTCGTGGGTAGGGCCGGCATCGGGGCCACCGGCGGTGCCTGGGAATCGCGCGTGCGGCCACGGGCGAAACGGTTGTTTGAATGTGTCAGGGTACCGGGACGCGCCGGATCCAGCTAGATCGCCGATGTTCACACCCGGATTGCTGCAATGCAGCGTAGGGCCGCAGCTCTGGTGGATGCCGACCTTGGTCGGCACGCTCTGCCCGGATGACCGACAATGGCCGGGTCCTGACTGCGTGTGAGTGCCATGGCTTTGCATCCGTACGATCTGTTCGATGTCCGTTCCCTGCTCAACGAGGAAGAGCGCGCCGTACAGGAGAGCGTCGCCCGCTTCACCAACGAGCGGGTGCTGCCGATCATCGGCGATGCCTTTGACCAGGCACGTTTCCCCGACGAACTGGTGCCGGAGATCGCCTCGTTGGGCCTGCTCGGTGCGACCCTGCCGGCCGAGTACGGCGGCGGTGGCCTCGGTGCGGTCAGCTACGGCCTGATCTGCCAGGAACTGGAGCGCGGTGACTCGGGCCTGCGCAGCTTCGTGTCGGTGCAGAGCTCGCTGTGCATGTACCCGATCTACGCCTACGGCAGCGAAGAACAGCGCCTGCAATGGCTGCCGGCGATGGCCCGCGGCGAACTGATCGGCTGTTTCGGCCTGACCGAGGCGCACGGCGGTTCCGACCCGGCCAGCATGAAGACCCGCGCGGTGCGCGACGGCAGCGACTGGCGCATCAGCGGCAGCAAGATGTGGATCACCAGCGGCCCGGTGGCCGACCTGGCCATCGTCTGGGCACAGACCGAGGACGGCATCCAGGGCTTCGTGCTGGAAAAAGGCATGGCCGGTTTCACCACGCAGGAAATCAAGCACAAGATGAGCCTGCGCGCGTCGCTGACCGGCGCGCTGTTCTTCGACGACGTGCGCGTGCCCGACAGCCACCGCCTGCCGAACGTAAAAGGCCTGAAGGGCCCGCTGGGCTGCCTGACCCAGGCCCGTTACGGCATCAGCTGGGGCCCGATCGGTGCCGCCATCGCCTGCCTGGATGAGGCGCTGGGCTACGCCAAGGAGCGCGTGCTGTTCGGCCGCCCATTGGCGGCCACGCAGAGCGCGCAGATCAAGCTGGCCGAGATGGCCCGCCGCATCACCACCGCGCAGCTGCTGGCACTGCAGCTGGGCCGCCTGAAGGAAGCTGGCCAGCTGCAGCCGCAGCAGGTCAGCCTGGCCAAGTGGAACAACTGCCGCATGGCCATTGATATCGCCCGCGAGTGCCGCGACCTGCTGGGCGGGGCCGGCATCACCACCGAACACGTGGCGATCCGGCATGCGCTGAACCTGGAATCGGTGATCACCTATGAAGGCACCGAGACCGTGCACCAGCTGGTGATCGGGCGTGAGTTGACCGGCATCAACGCGTTTTGACGCTATCCGGTTTCCGGACGCGATACGGGGGAGCCGAGCGCGGGCTCGGCTCTAAAGGAGCGTACGTGTAGAGCCGAGCCCATGCTCGGCTGCTTTCTTTCACGCCCCGCCGGCAAACCCGTGCTGGCGCCAGGCCTCGTACATCACCACGGCAACGGTATTGGATAGATTGAGGCTGCGGTTGTCCGGCCGCATCGGCAGGCGCAGGCGGCGGCCATCAGGCAGGGCATCGAGCACGTCCTGCGGCAGGCCGCGGCTTTCCGGGCCGAACAGGAACGCATCACCGTCTTCGAACGCCACGCTGTCATAGCGGACGCTGGCACGCGTACTCAGGGCGAACAACCGCTTCGGTGCGATTCGCGCCAGCGCTGTGTCCAGGTCGGGGTGCACCTGCAGGCGCGAATACTCGTGGTAGTCCAGGCCGGCGCGCTTGAGCTGCTTGTCTTCCAGTGCGAAGCCGAGTGGCTCGACCAGGTGCAGCTGCGCGCCGGTGTTGGCACAGAGCCGGATCACGTTGCCCGTGTTGGGCGGGATTTCCGGTTGGAACAGGATCACGTGGAACTGGGGCGCGGCATTCATCGGCGCAGTGTACCTGCGACGGCCGCCGCCTTTACGGCGCACGCCCTGCGCGAGGCAGGGCGGCACCGCTTACGGGCGCAGCAGGACCTGGGCGGTTTCGGTTGCCAGGGCCTGCAGGTCGGCAGCGCTCGGACGCACCTGCAGGGCCGGCAGGTTGACGATCACCTGGTTGGCGACGCTGGTGGCGGCGGCGGCCAGGGTGGCGGCGTAGCGCTGGGCTTCCAGTTCGGCGGCCAGGGCGACGCGCTGTTCCAGGCTCGGGCGCACTTCCACCGAGGCCAGGGTGGTGATCGGCATCGCGGCGGCGACCGGGGCGGCGACGTAGCCGCTGCGCTCGGCCAGCTGGTCGGCGCTCGGGCGCACTTCCACGGTGGCCAGGGTCGGGATGCCGCTGGCCTGTTCCCAGGCCTGCTGGGCCAGCTGGTCGGCGGCCGGGCGGACCTGCACGGTAGACAGGGTCTTGATGGATTCGGAGGCCTGCACCGACGAAACAACCGCGGTGCCGGCGATCAGGGCGATGGCGATGGCAATGGTCTTGGCGTTCATGACGGGGCCTGTTTAGTGTTGGTGATCGGTGGTGTGGTAGTAAGGTAGTACACCAATTCTGGGCTTGCAAGGAAAATTTTCGATTTCCCGCATTTGTTCAGTCTTCAGTCAGCTTTTGTCTGAAGCCCTTCCTGGCGCAGGAACTACCAAGCAATCCTCGTGCCAACTTTTAGTTGTTGATTTACAAGGGTTTTTTTGGGATAGAAAGGTGTCCGGTGGGCGGACACCTGTCCATTCGATGCACCGCGGACACTGTCCGGACGCCTGCTGCGGGCGCATGTGACTTCCCACGCCGGCCTGGGACGGCTGCCCGGATGGCGAATCGGGGCAAACACCCCCAGTGACTGGCGACCGATTCCTGCCATTGCGTGCGCACGCTAGGATCG
Organism: Stenotrophomonas sp. SMYL89; assembly: GCF_036319985.1. Taxonomy (NCBI): domain Bacteria; kingdom Pseudomonadati; phylum Pseudomonadota; class Gammaproteobacteria; order Lysobacterales; family Lysobacteraceae; genus Stenotrophomonas; species Stenotrophomonas sp. SMYL89. Next base: position 140,369 of record NZ_JAWIRW010000006.1, read on the forward strand.
GGGTTCACCTATGTGACCAAGGATCCGGATATGTCTCTCGCCCTTCGCCCGCGCGCTGCGCTGCTGGCCGTCGCCCTCAGCACCGCCCTGGGCACGCTTGTGCCTTCCCATGCGTTGGCGGCAAAGCCGGCCGCACCGGCCAGGGTCGATATCCCGTATGAGCAGTTCACCCTGCCCAACGGCCTGCGCGTGATCGTGCATACCGATCGCAAGGCGCCGATCGTCGCGGTCAACGTCTGGTATCACGTCGGCAGCAAGGACGAACCGGCCGGCCGCACCGGCTTCGCGCACCTGTTCGAACACCTGATGTTCCAGGGCAGCGAAAACCACAGCGGCGAATTCTTCGAGCCGTTCAAGCAGGTGGGTGCCACCAACCAGAACGGCACCACCAATACCGACCGCACCAATTACTTCGAGAACGTGCCGACCACCGCGCTGGACATGGCGCTGTGGATGGAATCGGACCGCATGGGCCACCTGGTCGGCGCGATCGACCAGGCGGCGCTGGACGAGCAGCGCGGCGTGGTGCAGAACGAGAAGCGCCAGGGCGAAAACCAACCCTACGGGCAGGCCTGGGACCAGCTCAACAAGGCGATGTACCCGGTGGGCCACCCGTACCACCACGGCGTGATCGGTTCGATGAACGATCTGAACGCCGCGTCGCTGGATGACGTGAAAACCTGGTTCCGCACCTGGTACGGCCCGAACAATGCGGTGCTGGTGCTGGCCGGTGACATCGACCTGGCCACCGCCAAGGAAAAGGTCGGCAAGTACTTCGGCAGCATTCCGGCCGGCCCGACCATGGCGCAGCCGGCGGTGAACGTGGCCAAGCGCACTGCCGATACCCGCGAGACGATGACCGACAAGGTGCCGCAGGCGCGCATCTACCGCGCCTGGAACGTGCCGCAGGTCGGCACCACCGAGGTCGATCAGCTGCAGCTGTTCGCGCAGGTGCTGGGCGGTGCCAAGTCCTCGCGCCTGAGCCAGCGCCTGCAGCACCAGGACAAGCTGGTGGACAGCATCGCGTCGGGCCTGTCGACCTCGCAGCTGGGTTCGAACTTCGTGATCATGGCGACGGTCAAGCAGGGCCAGGACCCGGCCAAGGTCGAGAAGATCATCGACGAGGAACTGGACCGGCTGATCAAGCAGGGCCCGACCGCGGCCGAGCTGGAGCGCGCCAAGACCGGTGCCCGCGCCGGTTTCATCCGCGGCATTGAGCGCATCGGTGGTTTCGGCGGCAAGGCCGACGCACTGGCCGAGTGCGCGGTGTTCACCGGCGACCCGGGCTGCTTCCGCACCTCGCTGGCCAACATCGAGAAGGCCAGTGCCGCTGATCTGAGCCGGCTCGGCGCGCAGTGGCTGGACAAGGGCAGCCACACCCTGGTGATCGCACCGGGTGAACGTGTGGCACTGAAGGAAGACCCGAGCCAGGCGCCGAAGCCGTTCAATGTGCCTGCAGTGGACCCGAAGTACAGCACCCTGCCGGAGCAGGTCGACCGCAAGGCCGGCGTACCGCAGACCCGCGAGTTCCCGCAGCTGAAGTTCCCGGCGCTGCAGCGCGCCACGCTGAAGAACGGCACGCAGGTGATCCTGGCCGAGCGCCATGAGATTCCGGTGGTGCAGTTCAGCTACCAGTTCCCGGGCGGCTTCAGTGCCGACCAGGGCCGCAAGCCGGGCACCGCCAACTTCACCATGAGCCTGATGACCGAGGGTGCGGGCAAGCTCGGTTCGTTGGCCTTTGCCGATGCCGCCGACGCGCTGGGCGCGAGCCTGGACGCCTCGGCCGGCCTGGATTCGATGAGCGTGGACCTGTCGGCGCTGAAGGAAAACCTGGCGCCGTCGCTGGCGCTGTACCGCGACCTGCTGCGCGAGCCGCGCTTCGAACAGGGCGAGATCGACCGGGTCAAGGCGAGCTGGATCGCCGGCATCCAGCAGGAGAAGGTCAACCCGGGTGCGGTGGCGATGCGCGTGCTGCCGCCGCTGCTGTACGGCAAGGGCCACCCGTATGCCATTCCGTTCACCGGCAGCGGTGACGAAGCGGCGATCAACGGCCTGACCCGCGAAGACCTGGTCGACTTCCACCATGACTGGCTGCGCCCGCAGAACGGCACCCTGATCGTGGTCGGTGACACCACCCTGGCCGAGATCGTGCCGCTGCTGGACAAGCAGCTGGGCGACTGGAAGGCCAGTGGCGACGCTCCGCAGGTGAAGGCGGCCACCGACGTCGCGCTGCCGAAGGGTCCGCGCGTGTTCCTGATCGATCAGCCGGGCGCGGTGCAGGCCAACCTGTTCGCCGGCCAGGTGGTGGCGCCCTCCAGCGCTGCCAGCTCGACCCGCTTCGACATCGCCAACGGCGTGATCGGCGGCGACTTCACCTCGCGCCTGAACATGAACCTGCGTGAAGACAAGCACTGGTCGTACGGTGCACGCAGCAGCGCGGTCAACTCGGTGGGCCAGCGTCCGTGGATGGCCAGCGCGCCGGTGCAGATCGACAAGACCGGGCCGGCGATGGCGGAAATGCGCAAGGAAATCGCCGCGTTTGCCGATGGCAGCAAGCCGGCCACCGCCGACGAGGTGAACCGCATCCGCAACATCCAGACCCTGAGCCTGCCGGGTGCTTACGAGACCGCCAGCGCGGTGGCATCGACCATCGGCTCGATCGTGCAATTCAAGCGCCCGGACGATTACGTGCTGCGTCGCAAGGCCGAGATCGAAGCGATGACCCCGGCGCAGGTGCAGCAGGCCGCCGCCGAGATCAAGCCGCAGGCGCTGACCTGGGTGGTGGTGGGTGACCTCAAGCAGACCGAAGCGGCCGTGCGCGCGCTGAACCTGGGCGAGGTGACCGTGATCGATGCCGAAGGCAACCCGGTCAAGAAATAAGGGACGTGCCTGCCCGCCACGGCGGGCAGGTCTCCCGTGGTAGCGCCGGGCCATGCCCGGCGGCCTTCCAGCGGCCAGCCATGCCGAGCTGTGCGCTCGCCGGGCATGGCCCGGCGTGGTCCGCGCCGGCCCGCCGCCGGGCGCGCCCCCCCCCCCCCCGCGCGCCCCCGCCGCCCCCCCCCCGCCCCCCCCCCCCCGCTACCTGGGCTCCGCCCCGGCTACCCCCGATTCAGGCTGTTCAGGCAGAATCCCCCCATACCCTTCCAGGATCTGCCCATGCGCGTTCTGCTGCTTTCCTCCCTGCTGCTCACCGTCACCGCCTGTACCTGGGTGCCGATCGAACCGGCCGGCAAGGCGACCCGCGTGCTGCCGGCAGGCCCGGTTCCGGCCGGCTGCATTGCCAAGGGCGAGGTGGTGGTGACCGTGAAGAGCAAGGTCGGTTTCTACAACCGCAACCCGCTGCGCGTGCAGGAAGAGCTGGAAACCCTGGCCCGCAACGAGGCTCCGAGTGCCGGCGCCAATGCCGTGCAGGCCGCCGCGGCCCCCGCCGATGGCAGCCAGCGCTTTGCTGCGTTCCAGTGCCCGCCGCGCTGAACGCTTCACCATACGGGCAAGGCTGAATTCGTAAAGATGCGGTGAAGGCCCCGGGGGTTATAGAATAGCGCCCCCTTTTGCCTGAGCCTTGGCGCTAACCTCGATGCTCTTCAAGAATGTCTCGATCGCCGGCCTGGCACACGTCGACGCGCCGCACACGCTGACGACCAAGGAAATCAACGAGCGGCTGCAGCCGACGTTGGACCGCCTGGGTATCCGCACCGACGTGCTCGGCGACATCGCCGGCATCCACGCCCGCCGCCTGTGGGATAACGGCGTGCTGGCGTCCGACGCTGCCACCATGGCGGGCCGCAAGGCGCTGGAAGACGCAGGCATCAATGCGACGCAGGTCGGCCTGCTGGTCAATACCTCGGTCAGCCGCGACTACCTGGAACCGTCCACCGCTTCCATCGTGTCGGGCAACCTCGGCGTCAGCGACGAGTGCATGACCTTCGACGTCGCCAATGCCTGCCTGGCCTTCATCAACGGCATGGATATCGCCGCGCGCATGATCGAGCGCGGTGATATCGACTACGCGTTGGTGGTGGACGGTGAGACCGCCAACCTGGTGTACGAGAAGACCCTGGAGCGCATGACCGCCCCGGACGTCACCGCCGACGACTTCCGCAACGAACTGGCCGCGCTGACCACCGGTTCGGGTGCCGCGGCGATGGTGATGGCGCGCTCGGAGCTGGTGCCGGACGCGCCGCGCTACAAGGGCGGCGTGACCCGTTCGGCCACCGAGTGGAACCAGCTGTGCCTGGGCAACCTGGACCGCATGGTCACCGACACCCGCCTGTTGCTGATCGAAGGCATCAAGCTGGCGCAGAAGACCTTCAGCGCCGCCAAGATCGCCCTGGGCTGGGCCGTGGAAGAGCTGGACCAGTTCGTGATCCACCAGGTCAGCCAGCCGCACACCGCCGCGTTCATCAAGAACTTCGGCATCGACCCGAAGAAGGTCATGACCATCTTCGGCGAGCACGGCAACATCGGCCCGGCCTCGGTGCCGATCGTGCTGAGCAAGCTCAAGCAGCTGGGCAAGCTGAAGAAGGGCGATCGCATCGCGCTTCTGGGCATCGGCTCGGGCCTGAACTGTTCGATGGCTGAAGTGGTCTGGTAAGCAGCCCGCTGCCTGACTCCCTGTAGAGCCGAGCCCACGCTCGGCTCACGCGCACAGCGCGGTTCTTCCGCGGCCTGACCGGAGAGCCGCCGAGCATGGCTCGGCGCTACACCGCGCCGCGATTCTTCCAAGGTGCTCCGCATGCGCGATCTTCCCGGTTACCCCGCCCACCCGCAGCGCTTCGAGGTCCGCCCCGGCCTGTCGATGAACTATCTCGACGAAGGCCCGCGCGACGGCGAGGTGGTGGTGATGGTGCACGGCAACCCGTCGTGGAGCTATTACTGGCGCACGCTGGTGGCAGGCCTGTCGGACACGTACCGCTGCATCGTGCCGGACCACATCGGCATGGGCCTGTCGGACAAGCCGGACGACAGCCGCTACGAGTACACGCTGCAGTCGCGTGTGGACGATCTTGATGCGCTGCTCAAGCACCTGGGCATCACCGGCCCGGTGACCCTGGCCGTGCACGACTGGGGCGGCATGATCGGCTTCGGATGGGCGCTGTCGCACCACGAGCAGGTGAAGCGCCTGGTGGTGCTCAACACCGCTGCCTTCCCGATGCCGGCGGCGAAGAAGATGCCGTGGCAGATCGCGCTGGGGCGCCACTGGAAGATCGGCGAGTGGATCATCCGCACCTTCAACGCCTTCTCGTCCGGTGCCTCGTGGCTGGGCGTGGAGCGGAAGATGCCGGCCGATGTGCGCCGCGCCTATGTGTCGCCGTACAACAGCTACGCCAACCGCATCAGCACCATCCGCTTCATGCAGGACATCCCGCTGTCGCCGGCCGACAAGGCGTGGTCGCTGCTGGAGCGTGCCGGCAAGGCGCTGCCGTCGTTCGCCGACCGCCCGGCCTTCCTCGGCTGGGGCCTGCGCGACTTCGTGTTCGACCATCATTTCCTGAAGGGCTTCCAGGCCGCGCTGCCGCGGGCCCAGGTGCATGCCTTCGAGGATGCCGGGCATTACGTGCTGGAAGACAAGCACGAGGTGCTGGTGCCGGAGATCCGCGCGTTCCTGGACAAGAACCCGCTGTAACCGGATGCGGGGTCGGATCCCTCTCGCAGAGAGGGCTCTGACCCCATCTGAGACGGAACCCTTCGGTAGCGCCGGGCCATGCCCGGCGTTGTCGTACATGGGGTCAGAGCCGTTTCCGTGCCGGAAACGGATCCGACCCCGCCGGTCACGCGGCGACCGGCGCCTGCGGCGGCGAAGACGGGCTGTTGCCGTTGTCGTCCGGATGGTCGTCGTCATTGTCGGCGTCATCGCGCCAGCGCCAGTCGGCCAGCGTCAACGGATCCAGGCCGTAGGCAATGCGCGCCTTGTCGCACTGCGGGCTGGCCTTGCCGTACTCCCACGATGCATCCACCTCGCGGCACACGCTGGGCCGGTTGGGGTGGATGGTGCAGCGTGAATACACGCCGATCTGCGCATCCAGCGCCACGCAGCGCACTGGCTTGGAATGGGTGCCGCGCATGCACAGGCGATGCGGGTCGAGCACCTCGGTCAGCTGGTGCGGTACGCCGCCGGGGGTGACCTCGTCCGATTCCATCCAGTGGAAGGCCACGCGGTACTGGGTGCAGCAGGCGCCGCAGGTCATGCAGGGATGTTGCATGGGCAAGCCGCCTCGGGCGGCAGTCGGAATCAGGAACGAGGGTGCGGATTTTCCACGAAGTGGGCCGCCGCGCAAGAAATTCCGTAAGCGGCGACAATGAACGGATGAACCGACCCTGCAATATTGCCGCCCGCTTGCCTGAACTGGCGCGTGAACGGCCCGACCAGATCGCCATCCGCTGCCCTGGCCGCCGTGGCGCCGGCAACGGCATGGCCGCTTACGACGTGACCCTGGACTACCGACAGCTGGACGCCCGCAGCGACGCCATGGCCGCTGGCCTGACCGGTTACGGGATCGGCCGTGGGGTGCGCACGGTGGTGATGGTGCGGCCGTCGCCAGAGTTCTTCCTGCTGATGTTTGCCCTGTTCAAGCTGGGCGCGGTGCCGGTGCTGGTCGACCCGGGCATCGACAAGCGCGCGCTGAAGCAGTGCCTGGACGAGGCGCAGCCAGAGGCCTTCATCGGCATTCCGCTGGCGCATGTGGCGCGGCTGGTGCTGCGCTGGGCACCGTCGGCGACCCGCCTGGTGACCGTCGGCCGCCGCCTCGGCTGGGGCGGGACCACGCTGGCCGCGCTGGAGCGCGCAGGTGCCAGCGGTGGGCCGATGCTGGCCGCCACTGACGGCGAGGACATGGCCGCGATCCTGTTCACCAGCGGCTCCACCGGCGTGCCCAAGGGCGTGGTCTACCGCCATCGCCACTTCGTCGGCCAGATCCAGCTGCTGGGCAGCGCCTTCGGCATGGAAGCGGGCGGGGTGGACCTGCCGACCTTCCCGCCGTTCGCCCTGTTCGATCCTGCGCTGGGCCTGACCTCGGTCATCCCGGACATGGACCCTACCCGGCCGGCGCAGGCCGACCCGGCGCGCCTGCACGACGCCATCCAGCGTTTCGGGGTGACCCAGCTGTTCGGCTCGCCGGCGCTGATGCGGGTGCTGGCGAAGCATGGTCAGCCGCTGCCGACGGTGACCCGGGTGACCTCGGCGGGTGCGCCGGTGCCGCCGGACGTGGTCGCCACCATCCGTAGCCTGCTGCCGGCCGACGCGCAGTTCTGGACGCCGTATGGCGCCACCGAGTGCCTGCCGGTGGCCGTGGTCGAAGGCCGTGAGCTGGAGCGTACGCGCGCCGCCACCGAGACCGGTGCCGGTACCTGCGTGGGCAATGTGGTTGAACCAAATGAAGTGCGCATCATCGCCATCGACGACGCGCCGCTGCCGGACTGGTCGCAGGCGCGCGTGTTGTCCACCGGCGAGGTGGGCGAGATCACCGTGGCCGGGCCGACCGCCACCGACAGTTACTTCAACCGCCCGCAGGCGACGGCGGCAGCGAAGATCCGCGAGACGCTGGCCGATGGCAGCACGCGCGTGGTCCATCGCATGGGTGACGTCGGTTACTTCGATACGCAGGGCCGCCTGTGGTTCTGCGGACGCAAGACGCAGCGCGTGGAGACAGCGCGCGGACCGCTGTACACCGAACAGGTCGAGCCGGTGTTCAACACCGTCGCAGGCGTGGCGCGCACCGCGCTGGTCGGCGTCGGCGTGGCCGGTGCGCAGGTGCCGGTGCTGTGCGTGGAACTGCTGCGCGGCCAGTCCGACAGCCCGGCGCTTCAGGAAGCGCTGCGCGCGCAGGCCGCTGCACGGGTGCCCGAGGCCGGCCTGCAGCACTTCCTGGTGCATCCATCATTCCCCGTCGATATCCGTCACAACGCCAAGATCGGCCGCGAGAAGCTCGCCGTCTGGGCCAGCGCCGAACTGGAGAAGCGCGCATGAAGATCCTGGTCACCGGTGGTGGTGGTTTCCTTGGCCAAGCGCTGTGCCGCGGTCTGGTCGAGCGTGGCCACCAGGTGCTGGCGTTCAACCGCAGCCATTACCCGGAACTGCAGGCGATGGGCGTGGGCCAGATCCGTGGCGACCTGGCCGATGCGCAGGCGGTGCTGCACGCGGTGGCCGGCGTCGACGCGGTATTCCACAACGGTGCCAAGGCCGGCGCCTGGGGCAGCTATGACAGCTACCACCAGGCCAACGTGGTCGGCACCGACAATGTGATCGCCGCCTGCCGTGCGCATGGCATCAGCCGGCTGGTCTATACCTCCACGCCCAGCGTGACGCACCGTGCCACCCACCCGGTGGAAGGCCTCGGCGCCGACGAAGTGCCGTACGGCGAGGACTTCCAGGCCCCGTATGCGGCGACCAAGGCGATTGCCGAACAGCGCGTGCTGGCCGCCAATGACGCCGTGCTGGCCACGGTGGCGCTGCGCCCGCGCCTGATCTGGGGCCCGGGTGACCAGCAGCTGGTGCCACGCCTGGCCGAACGTGCACGGCAGGGCCGGCTGCGCCTGGTGGGCGATGGCAACAACAAGGTCGATACCACCTACATCGACAACGCCGCGCTCGCGCACTTCCTCGCTTTCGAGGCATTGGCGCCGGGTGCCGCGTGTGCGGGCAAGGCCTACTTCATTTCCAACGGCGAACCGCTGCCGATGCGCGAGCTGGTCAACAAGTTGCTGGCCGCTGTGGGTGCACCGACGGTGGACAAGGCGATCAGCTTCAAGACCGCTTATCGCATTGGCGCCATCTGCGAGCGCCTGTGGCCGCTGCTGCGCCTGCGCGGCGAACCACCGTTGACCCGTTTCCTGGCCGAGCAGCTGTGCACGCCGCACTGGTACAGCATGGAACCGGCGCGCCGCGACTTCGGCTACGTGCCGCAGGTCAGCATCGAAGAAGGGCTGCGCAGGCTGAAGGCTTCATCTGCCGCATAGATCGCCATCACTGGTTGCACACCGCCAGATCGGGAGGATGGACCTACGCCATCCAACGGCCCGGACATCTGCGAGGAGCGCCATGCTGCATTACGCCGTCATATTTTTCGTCATCGCCATCATCGCCGCCGTGCTCGGCTTCTCCGGCATCGCTGGTGCTGCCAGCAACATCGCCTGGATCCTGTTCGTGATCTTCCTGGTGCTGGCGGTGATCTCGATGTTCCGCAAGCGCGGATAGCAGACCGCAGGGCAGGATCGGCCGCTGGCCGGCACTGTTCTTTCCGGTGGGGGGGGGGGGGTGGGGGGGGGCCTCCCCGGGTGGGGGGGGGGCCCCGGGCCCCCCCCCCCCCCCACGGTCCCGGCGCCCCTGCCCCGCCGCCCTTTCATGAGTCGAGCATGGCTCGACTCTACAAGGCGCTGTGCAATCCGCGATCGGCCGCATGGCGCTCCAGCGCCAGCTCGATCAACCGCGTGATCAGGGTGGTGTAGTCCACGCCGCTGGCGCCCCAGAGCTTCGGATACATGCTGATGCGGGTGAAGCCCGGCAGCGTGTTGATCTCGTTGATGATGATCTCGCCATGGGCCGTGAGGAACACATCGACCCGCGCCATGCCCGCGCATTCCAGCGCCTGGTAGGCCTGCAGCGCGATCTGCTGGATGCGTGCCTGGGTAGCGGCATCGATGTCGGCCGGCACCACCACGTCAGCGCCATTGGCATTGATGTACTTGGTGTCGTAGGCGTAGAACTCGTCGTGCACCACCACCTCGCCGCATACGCTGGCCTGCGGCTGCTCATTGCCCAGCACCGCGCATTCGATCTCGCGGCCGACGATGGCCGATTCCACCAGCACCTTGTGGTCATGCCGCAGCGCCAGTTCCAGCGCATCGGCGAAGCCCGCGGCATCCTTGACCTTGCTCACGCCCACCGACGAACCCTGGTTGGCAGGCTTCACGAACAACGGCAGGCCGAGCTGGGCGATCACCGCATCGACATCGACCGCTGCGGCCTGATGACGGCGGATGCACAACCACGGTGCCACCCGCAGGCCGGCATCGCGCAGCAGGCGCTTGGCCACGTCCTTGTCCATCGCTGCGGCCGAACCCAGCACCGGTGAACCGACGAAGGGCAGGTTGACCATGCGCAGCAGGCCTTGCAGCGCACCGTCCTCGCCCAGTGGCCCGTGCACGATCGGCAGCACCACATCGATCTGGCCGAGCGCTGCGGCCGCATCGGAAGGGCGCAGCTGCGCCTGTTCGGCGCCGGGATGCACCGCCAGCGACGCGCCGGACCGATGCAGCGCGATGCGCGACGGATCATCGGCATTGATCAGGAACGTCTCCGGCTGGCTCAGGTGCCACTGGCCCTGCTTGTCGATGCCGACCAGCACCGGCTCGAAGCGCTCGCGGTCGAGCGCGTCGAGGATGTTCTTCGCCGACTGCAGTGAAACTTCGTGCTCGGAAGACTTGCCACCGAAGATGATGCCGACCCGGGTCCGTGCCATGGCGAATGCGATGTCCTGTGCGTTGCGTGGCCGTACAGCATGAACCTTCCGTTGCCGCCCAGGTGAGGCGCGGATGAACCAACCATCCATCCACGCATGGCGTGGATCTACCGTCCTCATGGCCCATCAACAGGGGTCAGAGCCCGTTGCGCAGCAACGGGATCCGACCCTACAGACGGCAGGAACCTGTCGAAGGCGGGGTGGGTCCGGTTGCGGGGGTGTCCGCGGCATGGATGCCGCGGACAAGCCCCCACGGACGGGTTTACGGCGTCCCCCGCAACCGGACCCATCCCGCCAACCCACGGAATGCCCGCTGTTGCTGTTGCTTCGGCTATTGCAGTTGCCGTTGCGTCTGCGGGTGCCGGGCGGCAGCCCGGCCCAAGCCCCCCACCCACGCAGGTAGAATGCGCACATGGCTCTCTCCCTGCTCAAGTCCCTCAAGCCGGTCGCTGGCCGCGCCCTGCAGATCGCCCTGAACCGCGCACTGGCGCTGGATCCGGATACCCGCCATGCATTGGTCAGCCTCGACGGCCGGCATATCGACCTGACCCTGGAAGCGCCTTCGCTGGCCATGCGCATCAGCGTCGACGGCGATGCACTGCGGGTCGGCCCGGTGGACGCGCAGGAGGCCGACCTGGCCGTGCGCAGCAGCCTGGCCGGCGTGCTCGCTCAACTGCCGCTGCTGGCCAACGCGCGGCGCGGTGACAACAACGGCAAGGGCCGTGTGCGCGTGGCCGGCGATGCCGAGCTGGCGCGTCGCCTGCAGCAGCTGGCCAAGGGCTTCGACCCGGACTGGCAGCAGCCCTTCGTCAGCGTGTTCGGCGAAGTGCTGGGCGTGCAGGTCGCCAACACCCTGCGCAGCGCCCTGCAGCATGCACGCCAGGGTGCCATCGACCTGGCCCACAGCGCTGCCGAGTTCATCACCGAGGAATCGCGCGACGTGGTGCCACGTGCGGAGCTGGATGCCTTCCACGACGACGTGGATGTGCTGCGCGATGACGTGGAGCGCCTTGGTGCACGCGTACAGCGGCTGCGGGGTGCCGCATGAAGGCCGTGCTGCGGGCAAGCCGCATTGGCCGGGTGATCCTGCGTTACCGTCTCGACGACCTGTTGCAGGGCACGCCGGCCGAGCGCTGGCTGCGCCTGGCCAAGCCGTTCGTGCCGCGCGCCTCGGCCAGTATCGCTTCGCAGTCGCGTGGCGCCCGCCTGCGTCTGGCGCTGCAGGACCTCGGCCCGATCTTCGTCAAGTTTGGCCAGATCCTGTCCACGCGCCGCGACCTGGTGCCGCCGGACGTGGCCAACGAGCTGACCCTGCTGCAGGACCGGGTCAAGCCGTTCGATGGCGAGACCGCGCGCCGCATCGTCGAGGACGCGCTCGGCCTGCCGGTCAGCGAAGCGTTCGCCAGCTTTGATACCGAACCACTGGCCTCGGCCTCGATCGCGCAGGTCCACGCGGCCACGCTGGCCGATGGCCGCCAGGTGGTGGTCAAGGTGCTGCGTCCGGGCATCGAGAAGCAGATCGACGCCGACATTGCGCTGCTCAACTCGCTGGCCGCGCTGGTCGAGCGCACCCACCCACGCGCCGACAAGATCCGCCCGCGCGAAGTGGTGGCCGAAGTCGAGAACACCCTGGCCGCCGAACTGGACCTGCAGCGCGAGGGCGCCAATGCCAGCGTGCTGCGTCGTTTCTGGGAGAACAGCGACGACCTGTACGTGCCGGAAGTGATCTGGAGCCACACCGCCGAGCGCGCACTGACGCTGGAGCGGGTGTGGGGCATTCCGTCCGACGACATCGCCGCGCTGGACAAGGCCGGCATCGACCGAAAGGCGCTGGCCGCCAAGGGTGTGCGGGTGTTCTACACCCAGGTGTTCCGCGACAACTTCTTCCATGCCGATGCACACGCCGGCAACATCTGGGTCGACACCGATCCGGCGCGCCGAGCCAATCCGCGCTTCATCGCGCTGGACTTCGGCATCATGGGCCAGCTCTCGCAGGAAGATCAGTACTACCTGGCCGAGAACTTCATGGCCATCTTCAACCGGGATTACCGTCGCATCGCCGAACTGCACGTGCAGGCACGCTGGATGCCCGACCACGTACGCATCGACGATCTGGAAGCGGCGGTGCGCTCGGTATGCGAGCCGTACTTCACCCGGCCGCTGTCGCAGATTTCGCTGGCCGAAGTGCTGATGAAGCTGTTCCGCGTGGCGCAGCGTTACCAGCTGACGTTGCAGCCGCAGCTGATCCTGCTGCAGAAGACCCTGCTGAACATCGAGGGCGTCGGCCGCCAGCTGGACCCGCAGATCGATATCTGGGCGGTGGCCAAGCCGGTACTGGCGAAGATCCTGCGCGAGCGCTACAGCCCGCGCCGGGTGGTACGCGAGATCGGCAAGCGCCTGCCGGAGATCATGACCCACGCGCCGGACATGCCGCGCCTGGTGCACGCCTGGTTGACCCAGCAGGTGGAGGGCCGCCACGAACTGGCGATGCGTTCGCGCGACCTGGTTGCGCTCGATGCCAGTCTGCAGCGCCTGCAGAAGCGCGCGGTGGGTGCGATCACCGGTGTCGGCCTGCTCGCCATTGCCGCGCTGATGTATGTGCTGCAGCCGCCGGGCTGGTACTGGGGCGACCTGCCGATGTGGAGCTGGCTGTCCGGTGTGGTAGGTGTCGTTGCGCTGGCACGCGCGTGGTGGCGCTGACCCCAGCAGATTGAAGATCGGCGGCAATGTGCGCCGCCGATCGACCACAGGCTTACCAGTGGTAGCCCAGGCCCAGGTGCGACTGCACGCTCTGGAAGCTGTCCAGGCGCGTCTTGTGCCAGGTCTTGCCGACACCCACGTCCAGCACCAGGTGCTCACCCAACGGCTGGCTGCGGCGCAGGAAGGCACGCCGTGCGTCGTGCTCGCGCAGCAGCAGCGGATCGGACTCGGCGGTGTAGCCGGACGTACCGCTGCCCAGCCACAGCTGGGTCGAGCCACGGCCTTGCGCATCCTTCAGCCGCAGCGACAGTGTGGTGCCATGCCCATCCGGTCCATTGGACTGGCGGTGCCGCTCGTGGCGCAGTGAGGTGGTCACGCGCGGGAAGTAATGCGAGGCACCCACCGACCACCCGCTCACGTAGGCGCCGGCATGGTACTGGGCGTATTTGCCGCCCACGCTCAGTACGGTCTGCGGTGCCACTTTCCACAGGATGTCCTGGTTCACCTGGCGGTTGACGAACACGGGATCATCGTTGGATGCCGTGACGGCAGTGCGGGTGGACAGGCGCGGGCTCCAGCGATGGTGCAGCGAGCCCTGCACGCGGTTGCCGCTGAATCGCCTGCTGCCGTAGTCACGCTCGCCATGGGCCAGCCCGAGGTGCCAGCGGCTGTCGCCATTGCGGCCGGCCACGTCCACGGTCTGTACGTCACGCTTGCCGAAGCCATCGCTGTAGTCGGCATGGTCCAGCTGCACCGTGACACGGTCGACGCCGGCGTGGGCGCTGGAAACAGCCAGCAGCAGGGCGCACGGCAGTGCGCTACGGATGATCAATCGCATGGGGTTACTCCAGGGGTTGGGAATGCAGTGACTGCAGCAGCCGGTAGCGGCCGGGCGGCAGGTTTCGTTCCACGGTGATACGTGGGCCGAACTGGCTCCCCGGCGCGACGATGCGACCGGGCAGGATGATCACGCCGACACCCAGCGCGGCACCTTCACCGATCCAGGCACCGAGCTTCTCGCGTTGGCTGTCGATGGCGGTGCCTTCGATGTGCACGCTGACGGCGGCGCCATCGAGGCGGTGGTTGCTGGTGCGCACCAGAGCGCCGAGATAGACCCGGTCATCGATACGACTGTCGGCGATGAAGCATTGCGGACCGACGCTGACCTGGCTGCCCAACCGCGCGTTCTTCAGTTCACTGGCAAAGCCGATGCGCGTGCCGTCACCGATGCACAGCGGGCCGCGCAGCAGCGCGTTGTTGCCGATCAGGCAGTCGCGGCCGATCGACACCGGACCCTGGACATGGGCGCCGTCGCAGATGCGACTGCCGGCACCGATCCGTACGGCCCCCTGCAGGGTGGCCCGTGGCGAGACCCGTGCGCTGGGGTCAGTGTGGGGCGCCAGTGTCGACAGCGCCTCTGCCATGGCGTCGAGGTCATTCCACCACATGCGGGTACCTCGTCGGTTTGTCGCGCACCGGCTCACGGCCGGTGAAAAGTCCCGCCAGGCCGTGCAGCAGCCAGATCGCGTAGGCGAGCAGTACATACAGCATCGAGAAGGCCGCCGCCGGCACCAGCCACGCGCGTCGGTGGTGGACGGCGCTGATCACTGCCAGCAGCATGACGATGCCGACCCAGAACAGGGGCATCACCGACAGTACAAGGCCACCGGGTCCGTGCAGCCGGGCCGCGCCGAACCATACCTGCAGCGACAGGACGATGCCGGCCAGGGCGAGCAGCATCATCGGCAGGATGCTGAAAAGGCCGAAGCGGGTCAGCAACAGGCGCCGATGCAGGCGCATGCATACCGCATAGCCGACGATCCAGCGTCGCCATCGCCGCCACTCCTCCACCAGCGTGTTGCATTCCTGCGGGTAGACCACGCAGCGGACGCTCTGGCGAACCCGATAGCCCTGCGCAACCAGTGACCAGGACATGTCCAGGTCTTCCACGCAGGTGCGATCGGAAAACCCGACCTTGCGCAGCACCGAAGTGCGGAACAGGCCACACGAACCGGAGACGATGAACGGTGCGCCGCCCAGCCATTGCTGGAAGCTGCGCTTGATCACGATCATCGGCAGTTTCAGGCTGGCGCGCACATGGGGGAGGAAGCCGGCACCTTGCAGACTGGAAGAAGGGATGCCGCCAACTGCATCGGCGCCGCGTTCGATCTCGTCCAGCAGATGGCCCAGGCCATGGCTGCGTGGATCGATATAGGTATCTGCATCGGTCAGGAACACCTGCTTGGCGGTCGCGTGCTGCAGCCCGTGCATCAGTGCACCGCCCTTGCCGGTGTTGGCCTGGTGCACGGCCACCAGACGCCCGGGCCAGCGTACCTGCAGCGCATCAAGCACTTGAGCCGTGTTGTCGGTGGAACCATCGTTGACGCAGATCACCCGCGCCACGTAGGGGTTTTCCAACAGGCTGGCCAGCGAGCGCTCCAGGCACGGGGCTTCGTTGTAGGCCGGCACGATCGCGTCGATGCTGTACAGGCGGGTGCTGGGCCGGCGCGAGACCTGCACGCAGATGCGCACCAGGATGAAGGCGCACATGGCCAGGAACAACAGTGTCTTCATCACAGCACCAACCGGTATGGCAGGAAACCCTCGCTGGGCCCGATGCCGATCTGCTGACCACGGAACTGCGCATGGCAGCGGAGGTGGCTTTCCTGCATGTAATGGCGATCGCCCTGGCTGGCATGCTCGCGCAGCGCGTGGATCTTCAGCTCCAGCTGCGCGCTGATGTCCTCGAACACCTGTGGCGCGAACTGCGGCAGGGTGCTGGGGCTCTCATAACAGAGGATCTGCGGAATGTGGCGGCAGGCGATGATCGACGCTTCGTGGACGGTGCGATGGTCCTGGTGATGATCCTCGCCACACATCGTGTAGACGCGGCCTGGTCCGTTCACGGCGCAGGCCTGTTCGATCGACGCGATGATGTCGTTGCGGCAGGCGGGGAATCGCGTGTCGGGGAAATCCTTCTGGATCACCTCGGCCACCCCGAGTCGGCGCAGCGCGCGATGCGATTCCTCGCTGCGATCGATGCCGGCGTGGCAGCCGCGGCCGCCGCGGCTGAGTACCAGTGCATGGATGCGTGAGCCGGCGCGGGCGAGCTTTGCCAGGCTGCCACCGCAACCGAGTTCGATGTCATCTGGATGGGCGCCGATTGCCAGAATGTTCAATGTCATGGCTGTGTCCTAGCGGAAGCCGGGTTCGCGGCGGCCAGGCATGCTGCCCCCGCGTGAAGGAGGCGGGAACTATCTCAGCGTGAAAATGCAGCGGCTCTAGGATTAGTACGAAATTCGGGATTCGGGTAAGAATGGACGCTGCCTCATGGCGAGCTCAGTGGGAAAATGGCTCTGGAACTGTCGGAACTGAAGAATGAACTGGCCCGGCTTGGTGCCGAAAACGACGCCCGTGAAGTCGAACGCGGCCGCCGCATGCTCAACATCACACCGGATACGGGCGAATTCCTGGCGGTGCTGGTGCGTTTCGGCGCAGCGCGGCGGGTGCTGGAGGTCGGCACCTCCAACGGCTATTCCACGCTGTGGCTGGCTGAGGCCGCCGCCGCCATCGACGGCCACGTGACCACGCTGGAGTTCGCCGGGGACAAGGTGGCGATGGCACGTGCGAACTTTGCACGCAGCGGTCTGGGCGAGCACATCACGCTGGTGCACGGCGATGCCGGGCAGTGGTTGGCTCAGGCCGGTGAGGACAGCATCGATCTGCTGTTCCTCGATTCGGACCGCGGGCAGTACGCCGGCTGGTGGCCGCAGCTGCGTCGCGTGCTGCGCCCGGGCGGCCTGCTGGTGGTGGACAACGCCACCTCGCACGCGGAAGAGATGGAACCGCTGCGGACGCTGCTGGAGTCTGACGCGGACTTCAGCACCAGCCTGGTGCCGGTGGGCAACGGTGAACTGCTGGCCGTGCGCAACGCCTGATTGCCGTGCCGCCCCGCATCGGGGTCAGAACCCTTTTCCGAAGGAAAAGGGTTCTGACCCCGATCTGCGATAATCCCGCGGTGAGCACCGAACCCGAGACCCTCGCCGCGGTCGAGACCGACACCGCGCCCCTGCAGCTGCTGAACCTGGATGAACGCCTGGCCGTGGTCAACAAGCCTGCCGGGCTGATGGTCCACGACAGCAAGCTGGCCCGTGGCGAAGACGATTTCCTGGCCGACCGCCTGCGCGAGCAGCTGGGCCGCCCGATCTTCCTGGTCCACCGGCTGGACCGGGCCACCAGTGGCTGCCTGCTGCTGGCCTTCGACCGCGATACCGCCAGTGCGTTGGGCAAGGCCCTGATGGGCGGCGAGGTGTTGAAGGACTACCTGACCGTCTGCCGCGGCTGGCCGGCCGAACTGTCCTGGCGGGTCGACCACGACCTCGACGGTGGCCCGGGCAAGCCGGTGAAGAAGCCGGCGATCACCGATTTCCAGCGCCTGGCCATCGGCGAGCTGCCGGTGCCGGTCGGCGAGTTCACCAGCTCACGGTACGCGCTGCTGCGCTGCCAGCCACAGACCGGGCGCTTCCGGCAGATCCGCCGGCACCTCAAGCACCTGTCACATCACATGATCGGCGACACCAGCCACGGTGATGGCCGCCACAACCGCATCTTCCGCATGCAGGGCGTGCACCGCATGCTGCTGCACGCCGAGCGCCTGCGTTTCCCGCATCCTGATGGTGGCGTGGTCGATGTACGTGCGCCGCTGGACCATGGGTTCCAGAAGGCGCTGGACCTGTTCGGCTGGCAGGTGGACGACGCCTGATGCTGCTGCGGTAAGCCGAGCGTGGGCTCGGCTCTACAGCCAGCGGCCGGGCGTGGCCCGGCGCACCCCGTTATTTCTTTTCCGGCTCGTTGACGATCGCTTCCAGGTCCTTCTGCAGGTCTGCGAACAGCGGCTGCATGCGCGCCTGGATCGCTACCATCACGTTCTGCATCAGCGCCGGGGTCTTGTCCAGCAGGCTCTGGCCGGCCGCGCTCTCATAGAACTCGGCCATCGCCAGCACGTCTTCCTTGCTGAAGGTTTTCTTGTACAGGTCCACGTACATCGGCCGCAGCTGCTGCCACGACAGGGCCTGGCGCAGGGTCTGGCTGGTCCGTGCCTGGATCCGCTTGAGCTGTTCCTGCTGCTGGGCGTTGAGCTGGCGCTGCGCGGCCACCTGCTGGAACTGCTGCTGCTGCATCGCCTCGATCTGCGGCAGCATGGTGTCGATCATGCTCTGCGCGCGCGAGGCCGAGAGCAGGCGGTTGATGTCGCCGTCGGTCGGCGGTGCGGCCAGGGCCGGGACACTGGCCACGGCCAGCGCCAGCAACAGGGCAGCGCGGCGCAGCAGGGATGGCAGGGCGGGTGCGGAGCGGGTCATGCGAAGCTTCCTGCGGTACATGGGATGGCCAGCATACCCGCAGCCAAGGCGAAGGCGGCGTGTTCGGTACCTGATCGGCGGCATACGGCGCGCGATGCGCACTCCGACACGTGGCTGCCGCTACAATGCGCGGATGGGCAGTGGACCGGTCACCATCAGCGCGCAGCTTGAAATCCCCGACGGCGAGATCGTCGAGCGGTTCGTGCGCGCCAGCGGTGCCGGTGGCCAGAACGTCAACAAGGTCTCCACCGCGGTGGAACTGCGTTTCGATGTGGCCAACTCGCCCTCGTTGCCCGACCCGTTGCGCGAGCGCCTGCTGGCGCGGCGTGACCGGCGCATGACCGGCGAAGGCGTGCTGGTCATCGACGCGCAACGTTTCCGCACCCAGGATCGCAATCGCGAGGATGCGCGCGAGCGGCTGGCGGCCTTCATCCAGGCCGGGCTGAGCGTGCCCAAACCGCGCAAGGCCACCAAGCCGACCCTCGGGTCGAAACTGCGTCGTCTGGACGCCAAACGCGGGCGCGCGCAGATCAAGCGCGGGCGCTCATCACGTGACTGGGAGTGATTGCTTGAACAAGCCGACTTCGTTGCTGCCGGCCGTGCCGCCGCAGATGCCACAGGTCAAACCCAACGCCTTCCTGCGCTGGCTGGCGCGCTGCACCCTGCGCATGGGCGGCTGGAAGGTGACCGGCACCCTGCCTGACATCCCGCGGCTGGTGTTCATCATCGCCCCGCACTCCTCCAACTGGGACGGCCTGTGGGGCATGGCGGCCAAGATCGCGCTGGGCATGAAGGTGAAGGTGCTGGGCAAGGCCTCGTTGTTCTGGTGGCCGCTGGGGCCGCTGCTGCACAAGCTGGGCGTGATCCCGCTGGATCGCAGCTCGCCGCAGGGCACGGTCGGGCAGGCGGTGGATCTGCTGCGCAACAACGAGAAGATGTGGTTCGCCATCACGCCCGAGGGCACCCGCAAGGCGGTGAAGGACTGGAAGGCCGGCTTCCTGAAGATCGCCCGGATGGCCGACGTACCGATCCTGGCCGCGTATTTCCACTATCCGGAAAAGACCATCGGCATCGGCCCGCTGTTCACGCCCAGCGGCGATGACGCCGCCGACATGGCCGCCATCCGCGAGTTCTACCGGCCGTGGATCGGCAAGACCCGCGGCACGGTCTGAGCCGGTCACAGGCCGCCGCATAGACGCCACGTCCGGCACATGCCGGGCGAGCGCGACAGGAGTAGGGTGGAGGGCTGGTATTCCATACCGTCTGCCCAAGGAGCGTTTTACATGTCGCGTACCGTAGTCCTGGCCGCCGCCATCAGCCTGGCGCTGGCGGCCTGTTCCGGCAAGGAGTCCACCCCCGTGTCCGATGCCCAGAAAGCCCCGGCCCAGCAGCCGGCCGAGGCCTCCACCAATCCGCTGCTGAGCGCCAGCACGCTGCCGTTCCAGGCGCCGCAGTTCGACAAGATCAAGGACAGCGACTACCTGCCGGCCTTCGAAGAAGGCATGCGCCAGCACCTGGCCGACGTGCGCAAGATCGCCGACAGCAGCGAGCCGGCCACCTTCGACAACACCATCGTGGCGATGGAGCGCAGCGGCGAGACCCTGACCCGCGTGTCGCGCATCTTCTTCGGCCTGGTCCAGGCCGATACCAACGATGCGCGCCAGAAGATCCAGGAAGAGGTGGCGCCGAAGCTGGCTGCGCACCAGGACGAGATCAATCTCGACCCGAAGCTGTTCGCTCGCGTGAAGTCGATCTATGACCAGCGCGACACGCTGGAACTGGATCCGGTGCAGAAGCGCCTGGTCGAGCATTACTACGACGGCCTGGTGCGTGCGGGTGCGCAGCTGTCCGACGCCGACAAGGCCTCGCTGCGCAAGCTCAACGTGGAAGAGACCACCCTCTCCACCCAGTTCCACACCCGTCTGGTGGCGGCCACCGCCGCTGCGGCCGTGGTTATCGACGACAAGGCAAAGCTGGCCGGCCTGGACGAGGACGCGATCAACAATGCTGCGGCCGCCGCCAAGGACCGCAAGCTGGATGGCAAGTTCCTGCTGCCGCTGCAGAACACCACCCAGCAGCCGGTGCTCGGCTCGCTGAGCGATCGCGACCAGCGCGCCGCTGTGCTGAAGGCCTCGGAAACCCGCGCCGAGCGCGGCGATGCCAACGACACCCGGCAGACCGTGCAGCGCCTGGCCCAGCTGCGTGCGCAGAAGGCCAAGCTGCTTGGCTTCGACACCTTCGCCGACTACCAGCTGGGCGACCAGATGGCCAAGACCCCGGCCGCCGCGCTGAAGCTGCTGACCGACACCGTGCCGGCCGCCACTGCCAAGGCCCGTGCCGAAGCCGGCGAGATCCAGAAGGTGATCGACGCGCAGAAGGGCGGCTTCCAGGTCGCCGCCTCGGACTGGGACTTCTACGCCGAGCAGGTGCGCAAGGCCAAGTACGATCTGGACGAGTCGCAGGTCAAGCCGTACTTCGAACTGGACAACGTGCTGCAGAACGGCGTCTTCTACGCCGCCACCCAGCTGTACGGCATCACCTTCAAGCCGCGCACCGACATTCCGACCTACAACCCGGACATGAAGGTGTACGAAGTGTTCGACAAGGACGGCACCTCGCTGGCCCTGTTCTACACCGACTACTTCAAGCGTGACAGCAAGTCCGGTGGCGCCTGGATGGACGTGTTCGTCGAACAGGACGGCCTGACCGGTGCCAAGCCGGTGGTCTACAACGTCTGCAACTTCACCAAGCCGGCCGCCGGCCAGCCTGCGCTGATCAGCTTCGACGACGTCACCACCATGTTCCATGAGTTCGGCCACGCACTGCATGGCATGTTCTCGAACGTGAAGTACCCGTCGATCGCCGGCACCGCCACCTCGCGCGACTTCGTCGAGTTCCCGTCGCAGTTCAACGAGCACTGGGCACTGGACCCGAAGGTGTTCGCCAACTACGCCAAGCACTACAAGACCGGCGAGGCGATGCCGCAGGAACTGGTCGACAAGATCCTCAAGGCACGCAGCTTCAACCAGGGCTATGCGACCACCGAGTACCTGTCGGCCGCACTGCTGGACCTGGCCTGGCACACGCAGAAGGCCGACGCGCCGCTGCAGGATGTCGGTGCCTTTGAAGCCAGCGCGCTGAAGAAGTTCAAGGTCGATCTGCCGCAGGTGCCGCCGCGTTACCGCACCACCTACTTCGACCACATCTGGGGTGGCGGTTACTCGGCCGGCTACTACGCCTACTTCTGGGCCGAAGTGCTGGATCATGACGCCTACCAGTGGTTCACCGAACACGGTGGCCTGACGGCGGCCAACGGCCAGGAATTCCGCGACAAGATCCTCTCGCGCGGCAACAGCGTGGAGCTGTCGACCCTGTACCGCGATTTCCGCGGCAAGGACCCGTCGGTGGAACCGCTGCTGAAGTTCCGCGGGCTGAAGTAAGAAACAAAAAACGGCGGGGGAAACCCCGCCGTTTTTCTTTCTGTAGAGCCGAGCCCGTGCTCGGCTGATGTTTCCTGGAAAGGCAGCCGAGCATGGGCTCGGCTCTACAAAGGCGGAAAAGCCAGTCGAGCATGGCTCGACGCTACACCAGCGGTTTACGTCCCCACGTGCACCCGATTGGCCTGCTCGGCCAGCCCCAGGTGATCCAGCGCGATGTCCAGCGCCAGCACATAGCTCTGCGCGCCATACCCTGCAGCAATGCCCAGTCGATGGCCGACACCAGCCGGCAGGCACGGCTCGGCCACCGCGCCGTCGTCATGCACTTCCACGTACGCGTTGTGCAGATAGGGCAGCAGACGCTGCAGGCGCAGGCTGTTGGCGCACGCGCCCGGATCGAGCAGCGTCACCTCGCCGCGGCTGTGGTCGGCCACGCGCAGTGCATCCAGCAGTTCCTGTTCCGAACCACAGGCACGGATCGCCACGCTGGTGCCGGCGTCGATCGCACGATGCACCAGCGACTTCAGCACCGGCGCCGGCAGCGGCATGGCGGTACGGATCAACGCACCGGCGGCTTCCGGGCCACGGATGATGAAGATCGACATGGCTCAGCCCTCCTGCGCCAGGCGGCGACCGACAATGGCCAGCGACAGCGGATAGCCGGCCTGCTGGCTGCGCTGGTCGATCACCACTGCGGCGGGGCCATGCTGCAGGCGCAGGCGCGCATCCAGGCCAAGCTCGCTGGGCGACTGCAGCTCGATGTACTGCGCCGGCAGACGTTCCAGCGCCGCCTGCAACGCACCGCCCTCGGCCTGCCATTGCGCTTCGTCGGCCACGCCGACATCCAGCAGCACCCAGTCGGCCGAACGCGCCTGCGGCTGGCACAGGCACTGGCGTACTTCGGACAGGCTGGCGCAATCGCTGCACAGCACGCGATGGCCGGCCAGCTGCGCCGGCAGCTGCGGACGCGGCGCCGACGAAGACGCGTGGCGGATCACCAGGAGGGTCATACAACACCTTGCGGAATGCGCCCTGCGGCGCGGTGGGCACACGATGCGCGCGGCGGCCGTAAAGGTGCGATGCCCTTGGCCGGCCCCGCGCGTAAAACCTGCGTAACCCTTCCTGTAGAGCCGAGCCCACGCTCGGCTGACGCAAACCGACGCTCGACAAGCAGCCGAGCGTAGGCTCGGCTCTACAGGATCGTGGCGCGGGAACCTCTCCCGCCCGCCTGTGGTCTGATGCAGCTACCACCCACCCGGAGCCTGCCATGGATGCTGTTGCCCGCCCTCCCTTTTCCGAACGCGCGCTGGCCTGGCTGAAGAAGGAGGCGTTGCCGCTGCTGGTGATGCTCGGCCTGCTCGCCGCTGCCCGCGATACCCTGGCCAACCACTACGTGGTGCCCAGCGGCTCGATGCAGCCGACCCTGCAACCGGGCGACCGGGTGGTGGTGGACATGCGCGCCTACGGCCTGCGCCTGCCGTTCACCAACAAGGAACTGCTGGCGACCGGTACCCCGCAGCGCGGCGAAGTGGCGGTGTTTGATTCGCCGGCCGATGGCACCCGGTTGATCAAGCGCGTGGCGGCGGTGGCGGGGGACCACGTGCACATGCGCGAGGGACACCTGAGCATCAACGGCCAGCCGCTGCAGATCGCTGACCTGCAGGACGTGGAAGCCTTCGGTGAACGTCGTGCCCGCCTGGACCTGGACATGGGCGGTGGTCCGGACATCGCCGATCTGGTGGTGCCAGCCGGCAAGGTGCTGGTGCTGGGAGACCACCGTGGCAACAGTTTCGATGGCCGCTTCTTCGGTTTCGTCGATGCGGACAAGGTCTACGGCCGGGCGGTGGCGGTGTACTACCGCCGGGGCGACGGCTTCGAGTGGCAGCGCCTGTAAGCTGAATTGATACTTCCTGTGTATCAATCATGACCTATCAGGTTATGGATCGACTGGATGGACGGGCCTAGTCTGAGGCCCGTTCCCTCCCATACCCGGCCGTCCCCACCGGCCCACCGATCCCATGACTGGCGAAACCGCCGCGACCGTCGAACGCTGCCCCCACGCTGTTGACCCCGCTTCCGACACCCGCATCCAGCAGGGCACGCCGGCCTTCCGCCGCACTGCGCTGGCGCTGTTCCTGGCCGGCTTTTCCACCTTCGGCCTGCTGTACACGGTGCAGCCGCTGCTGCCCGAGTTCAGCCGCCACTTCGGCGTTTCTGCTGCCGGCAGCGCGATGTCGCTGTCGCTGACCACCGGCACGCTGGCGGTGGCCATGCTGCTGGCCGGCCTGCTGTCCGACGCGGTCGGCCGTCGCCCGTTGATGATCGCTGCGCTGCTGGCCTCGGCCATGCTGTCGCTGAGCACCGCGCTGGTGGACGACTGGACCACGTTGCTGGTGCTGCGCACCCTGCTCGGCCTGGCGCTGAGCGGCGTACCGGCGGTGGCGATGACCTACCTGGTCGAGGAAATGGACAGCCGCGCGCTGGGCCTGGCGATGGGCCTGTACATCGGCGGCAACGCCATCGGTGGCATGAGCGGGCGCCTGCTGGCCGGCATCATCGCCGACCACTGGGGCTGGCGCTGGGGTATCGGCGTGGTCTCGATCATCGCCATCGCCAGCACCGCGCTGCTGTGGCTGCAGCTGCCCCCGTCGCGCCATTTCCACGCGCGTCGCGATGGCCTGCGCCAGTTGCCGTCGCGCTGGCGCATGCTGTTCGCCGACCCGGGCCTGCCGTGGCTGTTCGCCACCTCGTTCGTGCTGATGGGCGTGTTCGTCACCCTCTACAACTACCTGGGCTACCACCTGCTGGCGCCGCCGTACCACCTCAGCCAGACCGTGGTCGGCCTGATCTTCAGCGTGTACCTGGTGGGCACCTTCAGTTCGGCGTGGATGGGCCAGCAGGCCACGCGGTACGGGCGCGGCCGCATCCTGTCGATCTCGTTCGCGCTGATCGGCGCCGGCATCGCGCTGCTGGCATTGCCATGGCTGAGCACGATGGCACTGGGCATCGCGCTGGTGACGTTCGGCTTCTTCGGTGGTCACTCGGTGGCCAGCAGCTGGGTTGGCAGCCGTGCCGGTGCGATGCGCGCGGAAGCCTCGGCGCTGTATCTGTTCGCCTACTACCTGGGGTCCAGTGTGCTGGGCGGGGTCGGTGGCCTGGCCTATGCGGCCTGGGATTGGCTGGGTGTGTGCGCGTTCGCTGCGGTGCTGACCCTGATTGGTGGTGGCATCGTCTGGGCGCTGCAGCAGCGCGCGCCGCAGCCGGTCACTGCCTGATCCTGTGGAGTTGCGCTTGCCTTGGTAGAGTCGACTGTCAGTCGACTGCTCTTCCATCAGACCGCAAAAGCCCCGCGCTGCGCGCGATAGTCGACTAACAGTCGACTCTACCGGCGAACGCCCCGCGCAGCAGCGTGGCGAAGTTGCGGATCAACGGCGTTACCCGTTCGCGATGCCAGGCCAGCTGCACCTCCGAATGCGCACCGGCATCGGCCAGCGCTACGAAGCGCGCCCCTTCCACGCGGATGTGATCGCACGAGGAGGGCAGGATGGCCGCACCCAGCCCGGCGGCGGCCAGGCTGATCAGCGTCGAGGCTTCGCCTGCCTCCTGCACGATGCGCGGCGTGAATCCGGCAGCCGCGCACAACGCGATCATGTGGTCATGGATGCCCGCGCCGGCACTGCGCCGGAACGCCACGAACGGCTCCTGCGCGAAGTCGCGCAGCGACAGCGTTCCCTGTTTCGAGAGCCGATGAAGGGCAGGGTGGTCTGCATGCACGATCAACGCCAGCGGATCAACAAACAGGCTGTGTGCCACCAGTTCCGGGGGCAGTGCGCGCTTGCGGATGATGCCCACGTCCAGTGAACCGTCGAGCAGCGCGTCGATCTGCTGCAGCGTGTTCATCTCGCTCAGCTGCAACCGTACCTGCGGATACTGCTGGCGGTAATGCAGGATCGAACGTGGAATCTGCGGCGACAGCGGCGTGGCCCGGGTCAGGCCGATATGCAGTTCACCCTGCTCACCGCGCTGCACACGCTGCACCTCGTCCACGGCCATTTCCACCTGCTGCACGATGGCGCGTGCACGTTCCTGCAGCAGTTCGCCCGCAGGCGTCAGCTGCACGCGGCGATGGCTTCGCACGAACAGGCGCGCACCTATCAGGTCTTCCAGCTGGCGGATCTGCTGGCTGAGCGGCGGCTGCGACATGCCCAGCCGCTCCGCCGCCTGGCCGAAGTGCAGCGTATCGGCGACAGCGAGGAAGTAGCGCAGGTGACGGAGTTCGATGGACATGGGGCCAGTTTATTCATCGTCAGCCGGAAATGAATCAGAGATGGGATCCGATCCCGTGCCGACCAACGGTCGGCACCCACCAACAGCAGCTGGCACCAACAGCAGCGACCAACTGTCGAAGGCGGGGTGGGTCCGGTTGCGGGGGTGTGAGCGGCATGGATGCCGCGACCAAGCCCCCATGGACGGGTTTACGGCGTCCCCCGCAACCGGACCCACCCCGCCATCCCACGGAATGCCCGCTGTTGCCGTTGACGTTGCCGTTGCTTCGGCCTCTGCAGGTGCAGGGCGGCAGCCCTGCAAACCAGAACACCCCTACCGCTCGGAATGCCCGCTCTGGTCGTAATCGCGCGGGCTGAACAACTCCGGCTGGATCAGCTCGATGAACGCCCGCGCCTGCGCCGACAATGCCTTGCCACGTCGCACGATCACCCCGTAGCTGCGTTCCGGGAACCAGCGCTTCATCGACCGCGCCGCCAGCCGCTCGCGGTCGGCCTCGTTCAGGCACAGCGCCGGCACGATGGAAATGCCCATGCCCATCGCCACGTACTGCTTGATCACCTCCCAGCCGCCCACCTCCAGCGCCACGGTGTAGGCGATGCGGTGGCGCTGGAACACCTGGTCGACCAGCCGGTAGGTGATCTGCCGCTTCGGCGGCAGCACCAGCGGGTAGCGCGCAATGTCGGCCAGCTCCAGCTCGCCGCCACTGGCCAGCGGATGATCGTGCGGCGCGATCAGCACCTGCTCGAAGCGGTAGGCCGGGGCGTAGCTGAGATCGGCCGGCACGTCGGTCATCGAGCCGATCGCCAGGTCGGCGGCATCCTCGCGCAGCAGGTCGGTGCCGTCGGCGCTGATCGCGTTGTGCAGGGTCAGGCGCACGTCCGGGTGATGCAGGCGGAAGCGCTCCACGATCTTCGGCAGCAGGTACAGGATGGTGGAACTGTTGGCGGCGATGTTCAGCTCGCCCGCGTCCAGGCCGCGCACCTTGTCGCGGAAGCGCGCCTCCAGCCCGTCCAGGTTCTCCACCAGCGGCTGTGCCATTTCGTACAGCAGCTGGCCCTCACGGCTGGGCACCAGGCGCCGCCCGCTGCGCTCGAACAGCGGCACGCCCAACTCCCGTTCCAGCGCCTGCAGCTGCAGGCTGATGGCCGGCTGGCTGACGAACAGTGCCTCAGCAGCCCGTGAGACCGAACCCAGGCGCACCGTCTGGCAGAACGCGCGCAGCGGCTTCAACCGGTCGGATTTGTAGGAAAAACGCGGACTTGGCGAGGGACGCGTGGTCATGGCGTCATAAGTATTAGCACAATTTATGTAGAACATTGCAAAAACTGTTTTGCCAAATACTCGGCCCCGGCCGCACCGTGGAGACGTTCCCCCACCGCTGGAGTCGCCTCATGTCCGCCGTCGCTTCCGCTGTTCCCACCCCTGCCAGCAAGGCTACCCCCGGCATCGCCCTGGCGACCCGCGTGGCCGGCCAGGACACCATGCTGCCGGCGCCGCTGCTGGCCCTGCTGGTGTCGCTGCACCGTGCGGTGGAACCGGGCCGGCAGGCACGGCTGCTGGCCCGCCGCGAGCGCCAGGCGTTCTTCGACCAGGGCGGCCTGCCGGATTTCCGCGAAGACACTGCCGCCATCCGCAGCGGCGACTGGACCGTTGCGCCGCTGCCGGCCGCGCTGCAGGACCGCCGCGTCGAGATCACCGGGCCGACCGACCCGAAGATGGTCATCAATGCGCTGAATTCCGGCGCCAAGGTGTTCATGGCCGACTTCGAGGATTCGACCTCGCCGACCTGGCGCAACCTGCTGGCCGGGCAGCAGTCGCTGGCGGCGGCGGTGCGCGGTGATCTGGAATACACCGCACCCAATGGCAAGCACTACCGCCTGCGCCCCTACGACGAGCAGGCGGTGCTGATCGTGCGCCCACGTGGCTGGCACCTGGACGAAAAGCACGTAGCCATCGACGGCCAGCCGCTGGCCGGTGGCCTGTTCGACGCGGCCGTCTTCGCCTTCCACAACGCCCGCACCCTGCAGGGCAAGGACCGCGGCCCGTACTTCTACCTGCCCAAGCTGCAGAGCATGGAAGAGGCTGCACTGTGGGAGACCGCGCTGTCACACATCGAAGGCATGCTCGGCCTGCCGCACGGTCAGATCAAGGTGACCGTGCTGATCGAAACGCTGCCGGCGGTGTTCGAGATGGACGAGATCCTGCACGCGCTGCGTGACCGCATCGTCGGCCTGAACTGCGGGCGCTGGGATTACATCTTCTCCTACCTGAAGACCTTCCGCCACCACGCCGACCGCGTGCTGCCCGAGCGCGGCCAGGTGACCATGACCCAGCCGTTCCTGAAGGCCTATTCGGAGCTGCTGATCCAGACCTGCCATCGCCGCGGTGCGCATGCGATGGGTGGCATGGCCGCGCAGATCCCGATCAACAACGATGCCGCCGCCAATGAGCAGGCGATGGCCCGCGTGCGCGCCGACAAGCTGCGCGAGGTCACAGCCGGCCACGACGGCACCTGGGTCGCGCACCCGGCGCTGATCCCGGTGGCGATGGCAATCTTCGACGAACACATGCCCGGCCCGAACCAGCACAGCGTGCTGCGCCAGGACGTGCGCGTCGGTCGCGATGAGCTGATCGCAAGGCCGCCGGGCACCATCACCCGCGCCGGCTTCGAAGGCAACGTGGAAGTCTGCGTGCGCTACTTGGCGGCGTGGCTGGATGGCAACGGCTGCGTGCCGATCCACCACTTGATGGAGGACGCGGCCACCGCCGAGATCAGCCGCAGCCAGCTGTGGCAGTGGCTGCACACGCCGGGCCAGCAGCTGGACGATGGCACCGCGATCGACCTGGCCCTGCTCGACGCCACGCTGGCACAGCTGCCGGCGCGGCTGGGCGACACCGGCGCGCTGCCCGGTGGCGCACGCATCGGCGAAGCCATCGCGCTGCTGGCCGAACTGAGCCGCAGCAACGAACTGACCGATTTCCTGACCCTGCCGGCCTACGCGCGCATCGACTGACCGACCGCCCGCAATCCCGCCGTTTCCCTCCCCGCTGCACGCACGAACCGAACTGGAGAAAGACATGAGCAAGCTGCCCACTGCCGAACAGATCCAGCACGACTGGGACACCAACCCGCGCTGGGAAGGCATCCAGCGCAACTACAGCGCCGCCGACGTGGTGCGCCTGCGCGGCACCGTGCACATCGAGCATTCGCTGGCCCGCCTGGGCGCGGAGAAGCTGTGGGCGTCGCTGCATGAGCGCGAGTTCGTCAACGCGTTGGGTGCGCTGACCGGCAACCAGGCCATGCAGCAGGTCAAGGCCGGGCTGAAGGCGATTTACCTGTCCGGTTGGCAGGTGGCGGCCGACGCCAACCTGGCCGGCCAGATGTATCCGGACCAGTCGCTGTACCCGGCCGATTCGGTGCCGGCGGTGGTCAAGCGCATCAACAACACCCTGCTGCGCGCCGACCAGCTGCACCACGCCGAAGGCAAGGATGACATCGACTTCCTGCAGCCGATCGTGGCCGATGCCGAGGCCGGTTTCGGCGGCGTGCTCAACGCGTTCGAGCTGATGAAGGCGATGATCGAGGCCGGCGCCGCCGGCGTGCATTTCGAGGATCAGCTGGCCTCGGTGAAGAAGTGCGGCCACATGGGCGGCAAGGTGCTGGTGCCGACCCGCGAGGCGATCGAGAAGCTCAACGCCGCGCGCCTGGCCGCCGACGTGCTGGGCGTGCCGACCCTGCTGGTGGCGCGCACCGATGCCGAGGCGGCCGACCTGCTGACCAGCGACATCGACGGCAACGACAAGCCGTTCGCCACCGGTGAACGCACCGTGGAAGGCTTCTACAAGACGCGTAATGGCTTGGACCAGGCGATCAGCCGCGGCCTGGCCTACGCGCCCTATGCCGACCTGGTGTGGTGCGAGACCGGCAAGCCGGACCTGGAATTCGCGCGCAAGTTCGCCGAGGCGATCCATGCGAAGTTCCCGGGCAAGCTGCTGGCCTACAACTGCTCGCCCAGCTTCAACTGGAAGAAGAACCTGGACGACGCAACGATCGCGAAGTTCCAGCGCGAGCTGGGCAGCTACGGCTACAAGTTCCAGTTCATCACCCTGGCCGGCTTCCACGCGCTGAACTACGGCATGTTCAACCTGGCCCACGGCTATGCACGCCGCCAGATGAGCGCCTTTGTGGAATTGCAGGAGGCCGAGTTCGAAGCGGCCGAGCGTGGCTTCACCGCGGTCAAGCACCAGCGCGAGGTCGGCACCGGCTACTTCGATGCCGTGACCCAGGCGATCCAGCAGGGCCAGTCCTCGACCACCGCGTTGACCGGTTCGACCGAAGAAGAGCAGTTCCACGGCGGGCGTAGCGAGCGCGCCGCCTGATCGGTAGTGCCGGCCAGCGGCCGGCGCTACCGAAGCCTCGAAATACGATCAGGGTGGCCAGGGAAGGGCCAGACAACGCCGGCCGGTCGGGGGACCTGCCGGCGTTGTTGTATCGATGGAAACGCGATGAACGCAGGCAGCGTCAATCCGGCGCACCCCACAGACCGGCAACTTGGCCGAAACCCTGTGAAGGTGGCCATCAGATTGATCCGGAACGACTTTTCCCTCGACCGTGGCGGGCAGAACGGCCACCGCGCGCCTTCACATCGGGAAAGTGGACCACAAGGCTCAAAATGAGATAGGGCGCACATTTTAAAGCGGTGCTATGCTCCGCGGCTCACCAGGGGACGCTGGCGGCGGGTGCAGGGAATGACCGGCAGGGGTGCGGCCGAGAACAGTGATGTGACGTCAGGTATCGCCCGGGTGGCGATGGCCGAGATCGTGCATGCGCTGCTGTCCGATGCCGAAGTCGCATTGTTCGCCAGATTTGCCCGTCCATGCAAGCTTCATGCCGGACAGTGGCTGTTCCAGCGCGGGCATCGTGGCGAGCGCATGTATGTGATCCTGGAAGGCCAGATCGAACTGGACTTCGGCGAGGACCTGGTGATCAAGACGCTTGGCCAGCACGAGTTCTTCGGTGAACTGGGGCTGCTGGTGGGTGACCACCCGCGCAGCGCCAGTGCGCGCGCCCTGGTGGACTGCGAGGTGCTTGAGCTGGGGCCCGCCGACTTCCATCGCCTGGTCGAATCCGATCCGGGCCTGGTCGCCTACTTCCTGCGCCGCACGATCATGCGCGTGTTGACCAACGAACAGGCCCTGATCAGCCAGCTGCGCCGGTGCAACCATGACCTGGAAACCGCGCTGGACAACCTGTACATCACCACCCACCAGCTGACCCACACCCGCGAGCTGGTGCGTACCGATGAACTGACCGGGCTGCACAACCGCCGTGGCCTCACCCTGTACCTGCAGGAATGCCGCGCCGATGGCAGTGGGCTGCCGCAGGCGCTGCTGCTGATCGACTGCGACCGCTTCAAGCAGATCAACGACCGCCATGGCCACCAGGCCGGCGATCGCGTGCTGCAGAGCATGGGCAACATCCTGCGCTCGATGGCCGGCGAGCAGGACCTTGCCTGCCGCCTCGGCGGTGACGAGTTCTGCCTGATCCTGCGTCGTGGCAACCACGAGATCGTGCAGCACGCGGCCGAGTTCATCCTCAGCGCGGTACACGGTCTGCTGGAACGCAGCCACGGCACGCCGCACGTCAGCCTGGTCAGCATCGGCGCCAGCCTGCTGGCACCGGAGGCGGGCTGGAGCGAGTGGTACGCCAGCGCGGACCGTGCGCTGTACCAGGCCAAGCGTGATGGTGGCAACTGCCTGCGTTGGGCAGACGCAGTGGACTCACCCTAGATCGGGAGACAGAGGCGATGAATGGCGACAACGGAACGTCGGCGCCGCACAACCAGCAACTGCGCGCCCTGCTGTTCACCGACCTGTGTGACTCGCTGCTGCTGGTCGAACGCATCGGCGACGTCGCTGCCGCCGAACTGTTCCAGGAACACGACCGGCTGGTGCTGGCGCTGCAGCAGCGCTGGAACGGCCAGCTGATCGATCGCTCCGACGGGTTGTTCATGCTGTTCGAGCGCCCGATCGACGCGCTTGGCTTCGCATTGGATTACCAGCGTGGGCTGCAGCCGCTGGGGCAGAGACACGAGATCCATCTGCAGGCGCGGGCCGGTCTGCATGTTGGCGATGTGCTCACGTGGGAGAACAGCGCCGAGGCAGTGCGGGCTGGCGCCAAGGCGATTGAAGTCGAAGGCCTGGCCAAGCCGACGGCGGCGCGCCTGATGCAGTTGGCACGGCCGGGCCAGATCCTGCTTTCGGCGGTGGCCGAATCCATCATGCGTCGCTCCAGTGGGTCGCTGGGCGCGATGGCTGAAGGCCTGCAATGGCGATCGTTCGGGCGCTGGCGCTTCAAGGGTGTGAGCCAGCCTGCTGAAGTCTACGGCGTGCAGGCGGCGGGCATGCCCACGCCGGGGCGGCTGCGGCACACGGCCAAGGCCCGGCGTGATCTTCCGTTGTGGCGCCGTCCACTGGCGATGGCGGCGCAGGCCGCCGTACTGCTGGCCGCGGTGCTTGGCGTCTGGTTGCTGACCCGGCCACAGCCGGCCATCGCATTCGCTGAACGCGATTGGGTGGTGCTTGGCGGGCTGCACAACCTCACCGGCAACCGCTTGCTTGATGACGCCCTGGACCAGGCGTTCCGGATCAGTCTCGAGCAGTCCCGCTACGTCAATGTCGTCAGTGACGACCGCGTTGGCCGTACCCTTGAGATGATGCGGAAACCGCTGGATGGTGGCCTCCGCGAACGCGGCGATGCCGCCGCTGTGGCGGTGCGCACCGGCGCCCGCCTGGTGTTCGTGCCATCGGCTACCGATATCGGCGGCCGCACCCGCTTCAGCGTGGAGGTGGTCGAGCCGTCGACGCTGCGCACCCTGGCCGTGGTATCCGCCGATGCGAAGGCGGGTGCGGTACTGGCGGCGGTGGACGATGTTTCGCGCCAGCTGCGCGATCGCCTGGGCGAAGAGCCCGCATTGATCCAGCGCGACAGCCAATCCCTGCCCGAGGTGACCACGGGCAGCATGGATGCGCTGCGTGCGTTTGCCTTGGGCCAGAAGCGCTACAGCCGCGGAGATTTCAACGGCGCGATGGCGTTCTTCGAGCAGGCGATCCAGGTCGATCCTGAGTTCGCCCTGGCATGGCTGGGCCAAGCCCGCTGTCGCTTCGCCATGATGAACTACCACGATGCCAAGCGTCTGCTGGAAGAGGCCGACCGTCGATCAGGGCACCTTACGCCACGCGAGCGCCTGTATGTGCAGAACTGGGCGCTGCAGATCGGTGATCCGGATCGTGCCACCGATGGCTGGGCGCGCATGGCAGAGCTGTATCCGGATTACATGCCTGCAAGCTACAACGCCGGTCTGAATCTTTTCCACGAGAACCGCCTTGCCGAGGCCCTGGCGCTTTCCAGGCGTGTTGCACATAGCAGGGTCGAATTGCCTGAGATTGCACAGGACCAGTACGGCCGCGCCTTGCTGGCCAGCGAGCGCTACGCAGACGCTGACATCGCGTTCAGCCGTGCCGCCAGCAATGGCTGGGAGGGTGCATTGATGCGCCAGGCGACGGTGGCGGCAGCGCGTGCCGAGTTCGAGAAGGCCAATGCGCTGCTTGGACGGATCGATCCGAACAACTTCCATGCTGGTAATTTCGCTACCACGATTGCGCTTGACCAAGGCGATGTCGAGGGCGCCATCAAGCTCGCCGAACAGGGGAGGATGCTTGCCGCACGGCGCCAGGGCATGGATCGGTACAACTTCGACATGCCCCTGGCCGTCGCCTACATGATGGCCGGCAGAAAGTCGAAAGCCTTGATGGTGGCGCGCGCGTCCGCGACCGCGCCATTCGAAGAGCTGAGCGGCGAACCCGCGGTGGAGGTAGTGGATCGCCTGGTTGCAGCACACGCGGCAGCCTTGCTGGCACTGAGACTGGGCGATGCCGCACCGGCCAAGGCGGTCCAGGCCCGGATGAACGCGCTTCAGGATCTTCCTGACAGCAGCGTGTTGCGCCAGTACGTCACCCTGTTGGCCGGGCGGATGATGCAGCATGAGGGTCGGCCCCAGGCCGGGCTGGACCTGCTCGTACCGCTGCTGAAGAAGCAGCCACGCCTGCAGGTGCGGCTGGCAGTGCGTGACCTGGCGCTGGAGGCGGGCTTGAAGGATGTTGCCCATGAGCAGACGCGTTGGCTGCGTGATCGCCCCGGATTTGCCTATGCAGAAGCGCAATGCAGCTTCTGCCTGCAGGCACTTAACGTAGTGGATGTGCGCAGGCTCATGGCGGCGCCGGCAATCGAGGCTGCCGACACCATGGCCTCGATGCCTCAGCGCAGCGTGCGCGGCGAGCCGTAACCGTCCTCAAGCATCGGCACGGAGTAGCCGGTACCACTGGTCAGCATGGCGACGATCTGGTCTTCGGCCTGTGCGATGACGTCCTTCTCCGCCAGGCAGATGTTCTTGCAGCAATCCTGGACGAACTGCTGAAGGTCAGCCGGGTTGGATGGAACGTGTCCAGCCAGCAGTATCGCGGCGGCCGTGTCGGTGGCGAAGAGCTGGCGGAAGGTGTCATCGGTGGCGAGGCGCTGAACCAGCGTCCTGGCAACCGGCAGCGAGAGCGTCAACGTGGGCATTGTGTCCTGCATCCATGGAGTGTCGAGGGGCAGTGGTGATGTCGGCCTGGCAAACCGGTTCTTGAGAGGGTGGAGCGGAAGATGTAAAGGAATCGGGCCGCGGTTCGATAACGTGGATTCACGATGAAGGAAGGCTGATCCGATGGATGTCAGGCGCTGCGCGATCGTAGTGGTACAGCCCACCGAGCAGATCCGGTTTGAGCTTGAAGGCCTGCTGCGCGGTGGTGATGGCCTGGTGCGCACGCTTGCCTGGGAGGCACTCGCCCCTCACCTGGATGCGCCGGTGGTGCTGGACGCCACGGCACAGGCGCTGCTGGGAAGCCTGAGCCCAAGTGCATGGACCACGCTTGAGGCAGAGAAAGCCTGTTCACCTGCGATGGACCTGCTGATTGCCAGTCGCCTGGTGTTGACCCGCGGACAGGATGACGATGTTGCCGCTCGTGATGAGCGGCTGCGTGCAACGCACTGGCACCCGCTGGCTGCGGTCATGCATGCCTTCTCACGCTGGGAGGATGTTGACGCCGTTCGCAACATGCGTGAATCACAGATCGAAACAGCCTCGCAGATGCGCAGGACGTTGGGAGCGCCCCCACCGCACGCTGCCGCTGCCGCTGCCGAAGCAGGATTGGTACCACTGCCGCCTCAGCAGTCCAACGATTTCGACGCACTGCTGGCGCGGCGCGTCACCTGCCGGAACTTCGATGTCACCCGATCACTGCCACTGCCCCTGCTGAGCCAGATGCTGCAGCGGGCATTCGGCAGCAGCAGCTGCCAGCGAGAAGGCGATGATCTGGTGTTCCTGAAGAAGAACGTACCCTCAGGCGGCGGACTGCATCCTGTCGAAGCCTACGTGCTGGTGCGTAATGTCGAAGGACTTGCTGCCGGCATGTATCTCTATCGAGCGCAGGGCCACGGACTGCTGCCGATTGATTGCCCCGTGGCCATCGATGGCGACTTCGTGATGTCCATGGTCGGGCAGCAGCACTGGTTTGCGGATGCGCATGTGCTGGTGATCCTGGCCCCGCGTTTCAACAGGACGTACTGGAAGTATCGCCAGCATGGGAAAAGCTATCGGGTTGTCGCGATGGAGGCGGGACATCTATCGCAGACGCTGTATCTGGCGGCCACGGATGCCGGCCTGGGAGCATTCATTACTGCGGCGATCAACGAAAAGCCGATCGAACGAGCCTTGGGCCTGGACACGATCAATGAGGGGGTGCTCGCGGTCTGCGGTTTCGGATGGCGTGCATCACGGATGACGACCAGCGAGCTGGACCCGGCAGGCGTGATCTGGAACCTTGAAGACCGCGCGGGCTGACCCCGCGCGGCCTCTGCCACATCACGCCGCTTCGAAGTCCACCAGCACCGCGCCATCACCCACCTGGTCGCCTGCCTTGGCGCGGTAGCCCTTCACCGTTCCGTCGGCCGGTGCCTGCAGGGTGTGCTCCATCTTCATCGCTTCCAGTACCACCAGCGGGGTGCCGCGCTTGACCTCGGTGCCGGCCGCGACCAGCGTGGCGACGATCTTGCCCGGCATCGGCGCCAGCAGGCTGCCGGCATCGGCCACGGCGTGGTCCGATTCGCCCACCGGATCATGCAGGGTGAAGCGGTGCTGGCCGTCGGCGCCGAACAGGTACAGCTGGTCGCCTTCGCGCAGCAGCTGCAGTGACCAACGGCGCTCGCCCAGCTGCACGGTCAGATGCTGTGCATCGGCCGTGCCGATCACCTGCACCGGTGCTGCGTCGTCGCACTGCACGCGCCAGCCATCAGCCTGCGGCCACACCCTCAGCGTGTGCCGGCGCTCGCCCTGCTGCAGCGGCAGCACGCGCGGGGCGGATGCGCCGAGGCGCCAGCCGTCCTGTGCCTGCCATGGCGAATGCGGGTCGCGGGCATCGGTGATGGCTCCTGCGGTGCTGGTCACGGCGGCCACCGCTGCCAGCAGCCACAGTGCATGTTCGCTGTCGCCGACTACGCTCAACGCCGTCTGTTCGCGTTCGATCAGCGCGGTATCCAGCTTGGCGTGGGTGAACGAATCGGTGTTCACCAGCCGGCGCAGGAAGCCGGCATTGGTGGTCACGCCCACCACCTGGCAGTCGGCCAGTGCCTGGCTCATGCGGCGCAGCGCGGCAACGCGGTCCACGTCCCAGACGATCAGCTTGGCGATCATCGGGTCGTAGTACGGGGTGATGCTGTCGCCTTCCTCCACGCCGGTATCCACGCGCACGTTGGCCGACGGCGTCGGCAGGCGCAGGCGACGCAGGGTGCCGGTGGAGGGAAGGAAGCCACGATCGGCATCCTCGGCGTACAGCCGCGCTTCAATTGCGTGGCCGTGGATGGCCAGCTGTTCCTGGCGCAGCGGCAGCGGCTGGCCCGAAGCCACCCGCAGCTGCCACTCCACCAGGTCGGTGCCGGTGATGTACTCGGTGACCGGGTGCTCGACCTGCAGGCGGGTGTTCATTTCCATGAAGTAAAAATCGCCGTCCGGGCCGGCGATGAACTCCACGGTGCCCGCGCCCTCATAGCCCACCGCGCGCGCGGCATCGACCGCGGCCTTGCCCATCGCCGCACGACGCTCGGCGCTCATGCCCGGCGCCGGCGCTTCTTCCAGCACCTTCTGGTGGCGGCGCTGCACCGAGCAGTCGCGCTCGAACAGGTACACCGCATCACCGTGGGAATCGCCGAACACCTGGATCTCGATGTGGCGCGGACGCTCGACGTACTTCTCGACCAGCACATGGTCGTTGCCGAACGCCGAGGCCGCCTCGCGCTGGCAGCTGGCCAGCGCATCGACGAAGTCCTCGCTGCGCTCGACCTTGCGCATGCCCTTGCCGCCGCCGCCGGCGCTGGCCTTGATCAGTACCGGGTAACCGATGGCGTCGGCCTGTGCGCGCAGGAAGTCCGGCGCCTGCTGGTCGCCGTGGTAGCCCGGGGTGAGCGGTACGCCGGCCTGGGCCATCAGTGCCTTGGCCGCGCTCTTGTCACCCATCGCGCGGATGGCGCTGGCCGGTGGGCCGATGAAGGTGATGCCGGCGGCGGCGCAGGCGTCGGCGAAGTCGGCATTCTCGGAGAGGAAGCCGTAGCCGGGGTGGATGGCCTGCGCGCCGGTCGCGCGTGCGGCGTCGAGCAGGGCATCGCCGCGCAGGTAACTCTCGCGCGCGGCGGCCGGGCCGATGTGGATGGCTTCGTCGGCCAGCCGGACGTGACGCGCAGTGCGGTCGGCATCGGAATACACCGCCACGGTGGCGATGCCGAGGCGGCGGCAGGTGGCGATGACGCGGCAGGCGATCTCGCCGCGGTTGGCGATCAGGACTTTGGTGAACATGGCAACGGGCTTCATGGGAGCGTGCTCGGTCATGGCATGGGTTACATGCGGAACACGCCGAAGCGCGTCTGCTGTGGAGCGGCGTTGAGGCTGGCCGACAGCGCCAGGGCCAGTACGCGGCGGGTGTCGGCCGGATCGATCACGCCGTCGTCCCACAGGCGCGCGCTGGCGTAATACGGGTGGCCCTGCTGTTCGAACTGGTCGCGGATCGGCGCCTTGAACGCGTCTTCCTCCGCTGCCGGCCACTGCCCGCCCTTGGCTTCGATGCCATCGCGCTTGACCGTGGCCAGCACGCTGGCCGCCTGCTCGCCACCCATCACGCCGATGCGCGCGTTCGGCCACATCCACAGGAAGTTCGGCGAGTACGCGCGGCCGCACATGCCGTAGTTGCCGGCACCGAACGAACCGCCGATCACCACGGTGAACTTGGGCACCCTGGCGCAGGCCACCGCCATCACCAGCTTGGCACCGTCCTTGGCGATGCCGCCCTGTTCGTACTTGCGGCCGACCATGAAGCCGGTGATGTTCTGCAGGAACACCAGCGGGATGTTGCGCTGGGTGCACAGCTCGATGAAGTGCGCGCCCTTTAGTGCCGACTCGGAGAACAGGATGCCGTTGTTGGCGATGATGCCGATCGGGTAGCCGTTCAGATGGGCGAAGCCGGTGACCAGCGTGGCGCCGTAGCGCGGCTTGAACTCATCAAAACGCGAGCCATCGACCAGGCGCGCGATCACTTCGCGCACGTCGTAGGGCTTGCGCGTGTCGGCCGGGATCACCCCGTACAGGTCGTGCGCCGGCAGCAGCGGTTCTTCGGAAGGCTGTACCGCCATCGCCGGTTCCGGCTTGCGCCAGTTCAACTGGGCGATGATCGCGCGAACGCGTGCCAGTGCCTGCAGGTCGTTGTCGGCCATGTGGTCGGCCACGCCGGAAATGCGCGTATGCACGTCGGCGCCGCCCAGTTCCTCGGCGGTCACCACTTCGCCGGTGGCCGCCTTCACCAGCGGCGGGCCGCCGAGGAAGATCGTGCCCTGTTCGCGCACGATCACCGTTTCATCGCTCATGGCCGGCACGTAGGCGCCGCCGGCGGTGCAGCTGCCCATCACGCAGGCGATCTGCGGAATGCCCTGCGCCGACAGGTTGGCCTGGTTGTAGAAGATGCGGCCGAAGTGGTCGCGGTCGGGGAACACCTCGTCCTGCAGCGGCAGGAAGGCGCCACCGGAATCGACCAGGTAGATGCAGGGCAGGTGGTTCTGCTCGGCGATCTCCTGCGCGCGCAGGTGCTTCTTCACCGTCATCGGGTAATAGGTGCCGCCCTTGACCGTGGCGTCATTGGCCACGATCACGCACTCCACGCCGCTCACCCGGCCGATGCCGGCCACCACGCCCGCAGCGGGCACGGCGTCTTCATACATGCCATGCGCGGCCAGCGGCGCGATTTCGAGGAAGGCGCTGCCTGGGTCGAGCAGGGCGTCGATGCGGTCACGCACCAGCAGCTTGCCGCGTGCGGTGTGCTTGGCGCGTGCCGCTTCGTTGCCGCCCAGTGCGGTGCGGGCAAGCGTGGCGTGCAGGTCGTCGACCACGGCCTGCATGGCCGTGCGGTTGGCTTCAAACGTATCGCTGCCCGGTTGCAGCTGGCTGTTCAGGACGGTCATCGCGGTGGCCTTACAGGGTGCGCTGGAACAGTTCGCGGCCGATCAGCATGCGGCGGATCTCCGAGGTGCCGGCGCCGATTTCATACAGCTTGGCGTCGCGCCACAAACGGCCGGTCGGGTATTCGTTGATGTAGCCGTTGCCGCCCAGGATCTGGATCGCCTGGCCGGTCAGCCAGGTGGCCTTCTCGGCGGCGTACAGGATGGCACCGGCTGCGTCCTGGCGGGTGGTGCGGCCCTGGTCGCAGGCGCGCGCCACGGCATACACATAGGCGCGGCAGGCGCCGAGGCCCACGTACATGTCGGCGATCTTGGCCTGGATCAGCTGGAAGCTGCCGATCGCCTCACCGAACTGGTGACGCTCGTGCACGTAGGGCATCACCACGTCCATGGCCGCCGCCATCAGGCCCAGCGGGCCACCGGACAGCACCACCCGCTCGTAGTCCAGGCCGGACATCAGCACGCGCACGCCGCCACCGACCTGGCCCAGTACGTTTTCTTCCGGCACTTCGCAGTCCTGGAACACCAGCTCGCAGGTGGGCGAGGAACGCATGCCCAGCTTGTCCAGCTTCTGCGCGGTGGAGAAGCCCTTCATGCCCTTTTCGACCAGGAAGGCGGTGATGCCCTTGGCGCCGGCGTCCATGTCGGTCTTGGCATAGACCACCAGCACGTCGGCATCCGGGCCGTTGGTGATCCACATCTTGTTGCCGTTGAGCACGTAGCGGTCGCCGCGCTTGTCCGCGCGCAGCTTCATCGACACCACGTCCGAGCCGGCGCCCGGTTCGCTCATTGCCAGCGCGCCGACCTTGGCGCCGCTGCACAGGTCGGGCAGGAAGCGCTGCTTCTGTTCCTCGTTGCCGTTCTTGCGCAGCTGGTTCACGCACAGGTTGGAGTGCGCGCCATAGGAAAGGCCGATGCCGCCGGAGGCGCGCGAGATTTCTTCCATCGCCACCACATGGGCCAGGTAACCCATGCCGGTGCCGCCGTATGCTTCCTCCACGGTGAGGCCGAGCAGGCCCTGTTCGCCCAGCTTGGGCCACAGGGCCAGCGGGAACTGGTTGCTGGCATCGGCTTCGGCGGCCAGCGGTGCGACCTCGGCGGCGGCAAAATGGGCCACGCTCTGGCGCAGCAGGTCGATGTCTTCGCCAAGATCGAAGTTCAGGGATGGCACGTGCATTGTGGTGGCTCCACGGCGGGATGGCAGGAAATGGACGCACCCGGCGGGGGAGCGGGCGGCGGTCTGCAGGACCGCTGCCCGCACGGGCGATTGGACCCCAGCGTAGCGGGGTTCGGGTAAGAAGTGAATACGAATTCAAAAATTGAAACTAGAATCAGAACATGGCCTATAAACGCTCTGCAT
The DNA here is from genome assembly GCF_036319985.1 of Stenotrophomonas sp. SMYL89. Classification (NCBI taxonomy): domain Bacteria; kingdom Pseudomonadati; phylum Pseudomonadota; class Gammaproteobacteria; order Lysobacterales; family Lysobacteraceae; genus Stenotrophomonas; species Stenotrophomonas sp. SMYL89. The sequence continues at coordinate 181,564 of NZ_JAWIRW010000006.1, forward strand.
TGATGGAAGAACGCCTGGCCGGGGCCCGTGAAAGGATCCTGCTGGCCACCCGCGAGCTGGTCGCCACCGGTGGCTGGCGCAACGCCCCGGTGACCGCCGTAGCGACCCAGGCCGGGGTGTCCACCGGCCTGATCTACCGCCACTTCCCGTCCAAGGCCGAACTGTTCGTGGAGGTGCTCAACGCCGCCGTGGCCCATGAAGTGGCGATCATGGAGCGCATTGCCAGTGGTCCGGAGGCGGCCAGCGAGCGGCTGCGGCTGGCGATCACCGCCTTCGTCCGCCGCGCCCTGGCCGGGCCGGGGCTGGCCCATGCCTTCATCGTCGAGCCGGTCGACCCGGACGTGGAAGCCGAACGCATGCGCGGTCGTCGTGCCTTTGGGGATGTCTTCCTGCGCCTGGTGGAAGAGGGCGTGGCCGCCGGTGAGTTGCCGGCGCAGGACGCGCACGCCACGGCCGCGTGCCTGGTCGGTGCCTTCACCGAAGCGATGGTCGGCCCGACCGCGCCCAGCCGCGAAGCGCACCGCGACGAAGGCGCACTGGTGGATGCGATCTGCAGCTTCTGCCTGCGCGCGATCGGCGCCTCCGCAAAACGGTAGCGCCGGGCCATGCCCGGCGGCTGTTGCCGCGCTTGCGTTGCCGGGGTCAGATCCCTTCTGCGTGGCAAAAGGGATCTGACCCCAGCCCCCCGGCATGTTGCGCCGCACCAGCAGTGACGCCTGTTGTCGCACGCAAAGCGCGTTCTATACTCGGTCCATCACGCAGTCGCTCAGCCGTGGTCCAACGACTATCAGCCAGGGGTAACGAAGAGTGCGGAATTACGATCTGGAGTTCCTGAAACGCTTCTCCATGGTGATCGCGCTGCTGGCGACCATCACCCTCGGCCTCATCCTCCTTGCCGCCTACATCCACACCCGGATTCCGCCCGAGGTGTCGCCGGCCGCGGCCAAGCGCACCGAACAGCGCATCTCGCCCACCGGCGCGGTCTATGCCGGCAGCACCGGCGCTGCCGCGCAGGCCGCCGCCAAGGCCGCCGCGCTGGCCAAGGCCGCGTCGCAGGTGGCCTACGGCGGCACCAAGGACGGCAAGGTCATCTTCGACAACCTGTGCACTGCCTGCCACACCACGGGTGTGGGCATGGCGCCAACGCTGGACCACTCGCACTGGGACAAGCGCATCGCGCAGGGCAAGGACACGCTCTACAAGCACGCCATCGAGGGCTATACCGGCCCGGACGGCGGCATCATGCCACCCAAGGGTGGCAACCCGGCGCTGACCGAGGAGCAGATCCACGCCACCGTGGACTGGATGCTGGGCAACCTGAAATAGCCTCCGAACGGCGGAACGGCCAAACCGCTGGATGGCCGAACTGCTGAACCGCCGAACCGCCGAACGACCGAATCGCCTAACCGCCGGTCACGCCGGTCACCGCACCGGCTTTGCCCACCGAGGCCTGATCGCCCATATTCCCCCGCCCGCAAGCGGGGTTTCGCATTTCAGGGTTAGTCTGTGCGCCCTCTTCCCTGGAATCGCCCGTCGATGCGCCGCCGTTCCCTTGCTCTTGCCCTGTCCCTGCTGCTGCCGGCCAGCGCCTTCGCCCAGGCCCAGCCGCAGGCCGCACCGGTTACGACGCCCGCTGCCGCGCGCAGCAGCGCGACCGTGGTGCTGACCGCCGCGCCGGCTGACTGGCGCGCGCTGGACGGCCAGCGTGTGCGCATCGCCGCGCCGCTCACCCTGGCCGGCACCGATGGCCTGGAGCGCTTCGGCCAGCTCACTGTCGCCTTCGATGGCCGCCTCTGGCAGCCCACCGAAGTGGCCGCGCCGGGTACTGCCGGCTACGAGCAGGTGATGGCCGACAACCTGCGCCGCCGCCTGGTGCTGGACGATGGCAGTGATGCCCGCGACCCGGCCAGCGTGCCGTACCTGCCGGGCAACCCGGTGCTGCGCGCCGGCATGCAGCTGCGCAACGTGGAAGGTGTCGTGCACGTGGACGCGCAGGGGCACCCGCGCTTGCAGGTCGAAGGCGTGCTGAAGCTGCCGGAGCTGAAGCGCCCGGCGGTGCCGACGGTGCCGGGCAGCCTGCACGTGGCGGCCTTCAACCTGGAGAACTTCTTCAACGGCGACGGCCAGGGCGGTGGCTTCCCGACCCTGCGCGGTGCGCGCACACTGGATGAACACAAGGCGCAGGTGGCCAAGCTGGTCACCACGGTCAACGCGCTGGGTGCCGACGTCGCCGCGCTGATGGAACTGGAAAACGATGGCTACGGCCCGCAGTCGGCCATCGCCGAACTGGTCGATGCGCTCAACCGGGACCGCGGCGCGCAGGGTGACTGGCGCTTCGTCGATGCCGGCAACGGCCCCGGCGACAATCCGATCCGGGTCGGCATCATCTACCGCAGCAACCGCCTGCAGCCGCAGGGAAAGCCGGCCACGCTGACCGGTGGCCCGTTCGTCGAGCACAGCCGCGTGCCGCTGGCGCAGGCCTTCCAGGGCAAGCAGGGCGCGCCGTTCGTGGTGGTGGCCAACCACTTCAAGTCGAAGGGCTGTCGCGAGGCCGCCGGTGCAGACGCCGACCACAATGACAACCAGGGCTGCTGGAATGCGACCCGCGTGACCTCCGCGCAGCAGCTGCACGCCTGGCTGCAGACGGATCCAACCGGCACCGGTGCAAAGGACGCCGTGCTGCTGGGTGATTTCAACGCCTATGCGATGGAAGACCCGATCCGCACCCTGCATGACCTGGGGTGGCAGGACGCGTTCAAGGTGGCCAAGGTCGAGCATCCCTACAGCTACGTCTACAACGGCTACACCGGCCGCCTCGACCATGCACTGCTGAGCCCGGGCATGGCCAAGCGCCTGCGCGGCGCCGCCGAATGGCACAGCAACGCCGACGAGCAGGACGCCAGCGGCTACCAGGGCCGCAATGTGCAGGGGCCGTGGCGCAGCTCCGACCACGACCCGCTGCTGCTGGGTTTCGATAAATAACGCCCAACGCAGGGGTGGGGGCCCCCGCGCCAGGACGGGGGGGGCCCCCCCGAGGCCAGGGGCGCCCCCCCACACCCCCCCCCCCCCGCCCCCCCCCCCCCCCCCCCCCCCCCGCCCCCCCCCCCACCCCGATGCACATGCTCACCCCCAGGCGATCAACCCGATCGCCAGCACCGCCAGTGCCAGGCCGGCGCGGTTCCACTTCGTGGTCGCCTCGCCGAAGGCGAACACGCCCACCAGCGCACCCAGCACCACCACGCCGATGTTCATGCCGGCGAACACGGTAGCCGGGCTTTGCGGCATCGCCTGGTGCGCATGCACATAGAAGAGAATGTTGCCGCCATTGAGCAGGCCCAGCAGCGCGCCGGCACCGAGGTTGCGCCAGGCCAGCCGGCTGCGGCCGCTGAAATGCCGCGACAACTGCAGCGCCAGCATCAGCACGAAGGCCACGCTGAAGCTGGCCAGCACCGCCGCCATCGACGGTGTGCCCGACAGCGCCACCTGCTTGAGCAGCACGTCCACCACCGCGAACCCGCCCCACACGCCCAGCAACCACCCCCAACCGCCGGGTGAGGCCGCCAGGGCCGGCCCACGCGGGCGCAGGCTGATCGCAACCATGGCGACCAGGCCCAGCGCCAGGCCGGCCAGCTTCCACGGCGTGGCGCTCTGGCCGAAGAACAGGAACGCGGCGGCCAATGACAGCAGCAGCGACAGCCGCTGCGCCACATCGCTGCGGACGATGCCGGCCACCGCCACCGCACGGCCCAGCACCAGGAAGATCGAGGGCAGCACCACCGCCAGCGCCAGCAATGACAGCCACGGGGCATGCGGCGCGCGCAGTGCGTCCAGCGGCGGCTGCAGCACCACCGCCGTCATTGTCGCGGCCACCAGATAGTTCCAGGTGACCATCTGCGCGACATCCAGCTGGCGGCGTCCAGCCACCTTCAACAACACCGAAACCAGCACGCTGCAGATCACGGCCAAAGACAGGTAGAGCATGGGGCGGGCACAGGGCAGGGGCGGGGGACGGTATCATGGTGCCATGCACAAGCCCTTGTTCCCCGTTGCCCCCGGCGAAACCGCCTGCCTCGAACTGGACGGCCCGGCCGGCCCGCTGGAAGTGGTCGTCGACCTGCCCAAGGCCGATGTGCCGGTGCAGCCGATCGTGGCCATCATCTGCCACCCTTTGTCCACCGAAGGCGGCACCCTGCACAACAAGGTGGTCACCATGACCGCCACCACCCTGCGCGAGCTGGGCATCGCCACGGTGCGCTTCAACTTCCGCAGCGTCGGTGGTTCGGCCGGTGAGTTCGACCACGGCGTGGGCGAGCAGGATGACCTGAAGGCCGTGGCTGCCTGGGTGCAGAGCCAGCGCCCCGACGACCGCCTGTGGCTGGCCGGTTTCAGTTTCGGTTCGTTCGTTTCGCTGAAGGCCGCTGCCGCGCTGCAGCCCGAAGCGCTGATCTCGATCGCGCCGCCGGCCGGCCGCTGGGATTTCGATGGCATCGCACCGCCGGCGCGCTGGCTGGTGATCCAGGGCGAGCAGGACGAGATCGTCGACCCGCAGGCGGTCTATCAGTGGCTGGACACGCTGGATTTCCCGCATGAGCTGGTGCGCATGCCCGAGACCAGCCACTTCTTCCACCGCAAGCTGATCGACCTGCGTGGCGCGCTGACCCACGGCGTGAAGCATTGGCTGGGCGCGGCGGCATGAGTGCAACCGAGTTGACCCCGTCGCAGCGGTACGCGGAAGGGGTCGCCCGTGGCGACTGGCAGAACGACCCGGCCCAGCATGCGGCGCTGGCCGAGCTGGACCGCATCCACCTGGGCCTGCTGGACAGTGCCGAGGACGGCTGGCTGGACCGCCTGTCCTCGTTCTGGAAGAAGCCCGAGCCGGTAAAGGGGCTGTACTTCTGGGGTGGCGTCGGCCGCGGCAAGACCTTCCTGGTCGACCTGTTCTACGACGGCCTGCCGATCAAGCAGAAGTACCGCACCCACTTCCACCGCTTCATGCGCAGCGTCCATGAGCGCCTGCGCGAGCACCAGGGGCAGAGCGACCCGCTGGCGAAGATCGCCCAGGAATGGCGCAGCAACCTGCGCGTGCTGGTGCTGGACGAGTTCTTCGTTACCGACATCGGCGATGCCATGCTGCTGGCACGGCTGCTGGAGCGCCTGTTCGCCGAGGGCGTGACCCTGATCACCACCTCCAACACGGCGGTGGAGAACCTGTACCTCAACGGGCTGCAGCGCGAGAGCTTCCTGCCGGCGATCGGCCTGCTGCAGCGGTTCTGCGTCGAGCTGTACGCCGAAGGCACCGAGGATTACCGGATGCGCGCGCTGACCCGCTCGCCGGTGTACCGCGCGCCGCTGGCCGCCGACAGCGACGACTGGCTGGCCACGCGCTGGAACGAACTGAGTGGTGGTCAGCCGGCCAAGCCCGGCAACATCGAGATCGAGGGCCGCAAGATCCCGGTCCGTGGCCGCGGCAAGAGCATTGCCTGGTTCGATTTCGCCGCGCTGTGCGAAGGTCCGCGCGGCCCTTCGGATTACATCGAGATCGCGCACGAGTTCAACACGGTGCTGCTGGGCGGCATTCCCGCCTTTGACCGCCTGAACGAAGATGCCGCGCGCCGCTTCGTCAACCTGATCGATGAGTTGTACGACCGCCACGTCAACCTGGTGTGCACCGCAAGCACCTCGCCGATCGAGCTGTACACCGGCCAGCGCCTGCAGGGTGCGTTCGAGCGCACCGCCTCGCGCCTGATCGAGATGCAGAGCGCCGAGTACCTGGGTACCCCGCACCGGGCGTGAGGGTCGTGCCGTTTGTAGAGCCGCGTGGTTATCGGGAGGGCGCCAAGGCGTCGTCACGCGGCCGCTCCTCCGGCCCGGCCGACACATGCAGCCCCGAACCGCTGCCATGCTCTACCCGCACGCTGTCGCCGCGCTCCAGCAGCCGCAGCGGCTGTCCCTGGTAGCGCAGCTCCAGCGCGTCGTGGGCATCCGCCAGCGACTGCACCAGCGGGCATAGCGCCATGGCCCTGGCTTCCAGCTGCTGGCTGCGCGCTTCCATGCGGCGGTCGACCTCGGCATCGAGGCGGTCGGCGCGGCGCTCCATGGCGCCGGCGCGGCCGGTGAATACCTGCCACAGCACGCTGCGGGTCATCGACGTGGCCATTGTCTCGGCCATCTGCTCGATGTGCGCGTCGAAGCCATCGCCGAAAGTGTCCTGCTCCCAGTAGCCGCGGCCGAGGCTGGCCTCGATCCAGTCCTGCATCTCGCCACGCATCGCCCGCATCTGGCGGTTGCGGGACTTGCCGGTGATGGCTTCGAAGGCGGCGTCCAGCGCATCGAAGGTGACCCCGGAGACTTCATGGGCGAGCGCGGTGGCGGCGGGCATCAGCTGGCGGGCGCCGGCCTCCATCTGCCGCAGGCGGGCAGCGTCGGCGGCGCTGACCGGCACCATCGTGCCGTCCAGGCTCAGCTCGCCGTCGTGGAACACCACTTCATGCGGCGCCTGCGGGCCATGCCGCAGCCAGATGCCACCGCTGTCCACCAGCACGTCGTAGTCGGTGTGGATGCCGCACTGGTCCGAACGCAGGCCCGGCCCCTCGGCGGCCAGCGCGGGAGCGGTGAACAGAGCGGGCAGCAGTGCCAGCAGGGGCAGTCGCAGGTGCATCGGATCATCCTTCTCCGCAGGCGAGGGGCCAGCATCGGCTGCCCGCGCGCGGGCGTCACCGGCCGGAAGTCACCCGTCCACCGCATTCCCACCGGCTGCCCACCACCTATCCACAGGGTTGTCCCTAGCCAGCTTCATCACTGTCATGTGAAGCTGTCATTGTTCCGTTTCCGCGGTGTGTTGTGCCACCGCAGTGACGCCTTTCGGGCTTGACTGCGCAGCCCGTTCCGGCAGGTCTGAAGCGTCTGATCAGGGCGCCGATGGCACGATCCTTGCGGCGCAAGGGATTGCCGAATTTCACTACATTTGGCGTTGACGGACCCCATTACCCCCACTATCTTGTGGCCGTCGGTCGCAGCAACCCCAAGTCTGGGGGTTGGCAGCAGCACCCATCCGCGATCGTCAACGGCAGTGGCAGGCGCAGGGTCTCATTCCCTGCGACGCCGTCCTGCCATCCTGGGCCGTCATGTCCCGGGCTGCGTCACCCCGATGCATCGAGCACCCCCAATCACGCCAAGAGGACATACGCCGTGAGCACCGAATCCAGCGCCACCATCGAGAAGGAAAGCGAGTTCCTGTTGACGTCGCCGCCGACGGCCAACGCGATGAGTGTGACCAAGCGCAACGGGACCACCGAACTGGTGGACCTGAACAAGATCGTGCGCGCGGTGCAGCGTTCCTCTGAAGGCCTGCACGCCGTCGATCCGATGCGCGTGGCCACCCGCACCATTTCCGGCCTGTACAACGGCGCCACCACCCGCGAGCTGGACGAACTGTCCATCCGCACCGCCGCCCTGCTGATCGGTGAAGAGCCCGAGTACGGCCGCCTTGCTGCGCGCCTGCTGGCCAACTACATCGCCAAGGAAGTCTCGGGCCAGGAAATCTACGCTTTCTCGCAGTCGGTCAGCCGTGGCCATGAAGTCGGCCTGATCAACGACCGCCTGCTGAACTTCGTGCAGACCAACGCGCGCAAGCTCAACGATGCCATCGACATCTCGCTGGACCTGAACTTCGATTACTTCGGCCTGCGTACCCTGTACGACCGTTACCTGCTGCGCCACCCGCACACCCGCAAGGTGATCGAGACCCCGCAGCAGTTCTTCCTGCGCATCGCCAGCGCGCTGAGCGAGGACGTGTCCGAGACCCTGGCGCTGTACAAGCGCATGGGCAACCTGGACTACCTGCCGTCCAGCCCGACCCTGTTCAACTCCGGTACCACCCACGAGCAGCTGTCCTCGTGCTTCCTGCTGGATTCGCCGCAGGACTCGCTGGAGTCGATCTATTCCAAGTACGGCGACATCGCCCAGCTGTCGAAGTTCTCCGGCGGCATCGGCGTCAGCTACACCCGCGTGCGTTCGCGTGGTTCGCTCATCAAGTCGACCAACGGCCACTCCAACGGCATCGTGCCGTGGCTGAAGACCATGGATTCGTCCGTGGCCGCGGTGAACCAGGGCGGCAAGCGCAAGGGCGCGGCCTGCGTCTACCTGGAAACCTGGCACGCCGACATCGAGGACTTCCTCGAACTGCGTGACAACACCGGTGACGAAGCCCGCCGTGCGCACAACCTGAACCTGGCCAACTGGGTGCCGGACCTGTTCATGAAGCGCGTCGAAGCCGACCAGGAATGGTCGCTGTTCGATCCGCGCGTGGTGCCGGAGTTCACCGACCTGTTCGGCGAAGCCTTCGAAGCCGCCTACCTGCAGGCCGAAGCGCAGGGCAAGGCCAACCGCACCATCTCTGCCCGCAAGCTGTACGCCCGCATGATGCGTACGCTGGCCGAGACCGGCAACGGCTGGATGACCTTCAAGGACAAGTGCAACCGCGCCAGCAACCAGACCCTGCGTCCGGGCAACGTGATCCACCTGTCCAACCTGTGCACCGAAATCCTGGAAGTCACTTCCAACGATGAAACCGCGGTGTGCAACCTGGGTTCGATCAACCTGGGCAACCACTTCGACGAGCACAACGAGTTCGACTTCGAGAAGCTGGCCGAGACCGTGCGCCTGGCCGTGCGTCAGCTCGACCGCGTCATCGACCTGAACTTCTACCCGATCGAAACCGCGCGCCGTGCCAACCTGCGCTGGCGTCCGGTCGGCCTGGGCTGCATGGGCCTGCAGGACGTGTTCTTCCGCAAGCGCCTGCCGTTCGACAGCGCCGAAGCCCGCGCGCTGTCGAAGAAGATTGCCGAAGCGATCTACTTCCACGCGCTGGAAACCTCCTGCGAGCTGGCCCAGGAACGCGGCAAGCACCCGTCGTTCAACGACACCCGTGCCGCCAGCGGCGAACTGCAGTTCGACGCCTGGAACGTGGTGCCGGAAGACACCGCGCGCTGGGATGCCCTGCGTGAGCGCATCAAGGAACACGGCCTGCGCAACTCGCTGATGATCGCGATCGCACCGACCGCGACCATCGCCTCGATCGCCGGCTGCTACGAGTGCGTCGAGCCGCAGGTGTCCAACCTGTTCAAGCGCGAGACCCTGTCCGGTGACTTCCTGCAGGTCAACCGCTACCTGGTGAACGAGCTGAAGAAGCTGGGCCTGTGGACCGCCGACATGCGCGACGCCATCAAGCTGGCCGAAGGTTCCATCGCCGGCGTGGCGCAGATTCCGGAAACGCTGCGCGAGGTCTACCGCACCGCGTGGGAACTGCCGATGCGTTCGCTGATCGACATGGCCGCCGAGCGTGGCGCCTTCATCGATCAGTCGGCCTCGCTCAACCTGTTCATGGAAAGCCCGAACATCGGCGCGATGTCCTCCATGTACATGTACGCCTGGAAGCAGGGCATCAAGACCACCTACTACCTGCGTTCGCGCCCGGCCACCAAGATCGCCAAGACCACGGTGAGTGCCGCCGCACCGGCCAAGGTGTTCAGCCCGGACGAAGCCATCGCCTGCTCGCTGGAAAACCCGGAAGCCTGCGAGGCCTGCCAGTAAGACGCGGCGTGCCGGCCTTGCCGGCACCTCGCACCTGTAGAGCCGAGCCATGCTCGGCTGCCGCACGGAAACACCCAGGTAGCGCCGGGCCATGCCCGGCGTTTTGACCCGAGAAGACAAGGAAACACCCATGGCCGACAAGCCCAAGCAGATGCTGCTCGATCCCGGTTTTGAACTGACCCTGCGCCCGATGCGCTACCCGCAGTTCTATGACATGTACCGGAACGCGATCAAGAACACCTGGACGGTGGAAGAGATCAACTTCCAGATCGACATCACCGACCTGCACAGCAAGATGTCGCCGGGTGAGCGCCACCTGATCCACCGCCTGGTCGCGTTCTTCGCCACCGGCGACTCGATCGTGTCCAACAACCTGGTGCTGAACCTGTACCAGCACCTCAATGCGCCGGAAGCGCGCATGTACCTGTCGCGCCAGCTGTATGAAGAAGCGCTGCACGTGCAGTTCTACCTCACCCTGCTCGACAACTACCTGCCGGATCCGGAAGAGCGCGCCAAGGCGTTCTCGGCGGTGGAGAACATCGACTCGATCAAGAAGAAGGCCGATTTCTGCTTCAAGTGGATCGACTCGATCCAGAGCCTGACCCGCATCGAGACCCGCGAACAGCGCCGCCAGTTCCTGCTCAACCAGATCTGCTTCGCTGCCTGCATCGAAGGCCTGTTCTTCTTCGCTGCGTTCGCCTACGTGTACTACTTCCGTTCGCGCGGCCTGCTGCCGGGCCTGGCCTCGGGCACCAACTGGGTGTTCCGCGACGAGAGCGCGCACATGGAGTTCGCGTTCGAGTCGGTGCGCGTGGTGCGTGAGGAAGAGCCGGACCTGTTCGACGATGAAATGAAGCAGCAGGTCTACGACATGCTGGCCGAAGCCATCGAATGCGAAGTGCAGTTCGCCGAGGACGTGCTGTCCGGCGGCGTGGCCGGCATCTCGACCCGCGACATGCGCCAGTACCTGCAGCACTGCGCCGACCAGCACTTCGCCAAGCTGGGCATGGAAAAGAAGTACAACGTGCGCAACCCGCTGCCGTTCATGGAGCTGCAGGACGTGCAGGAACTGACCAACTTCTTCGAACGCCGCGTCTCGGCCTACCAGGTGGGCGTGCAGGGCGAAGTGGCCTTCGACATGAACTTCTGATCGAACCGGTCAGGCCTACCGCAACGAAGAACCCCGGCCAATGCCGGGGTTCTTCGTTTCTGTAGAGTCGAGCCATGCTCGATTGATCTTCGCGAACAGCAGTGGAGCATGGCTCCACTCTACAAAGGGCGGCTACCGCCGCCCTTCCACCGCCATGCGCACCGCCAGCCCGGCCAGTACCGTGCCCATCAGCCAGCGCTGCACCGCCTGCCAGGTCGGGCGCGCAGCCAGGAAGCCGGCGATGCTGCCTGCAGTCAGCGCGATCATACCGTTCACGCTGACGCTGACCAGGATCTGGGTGGAGCCCAGCACGATCGACTGCATCAGCACGCTGCCTTCGCCGTCCGGGTGCAGGAACTGCGGCAGCAGCGACAGGTACATCACGGCCACCTTCGGGTTCAGCAGATTGGTCAGAAAGCCCATCGTGAACAGCTTGCGCGGGCTGTCCTGCGGCAGGTCGCGCACCGCGAACGGCGAACGGCCACCCGGCTTGAGCGCCTGCCAGGCCAGGTACAGCAGGTACAGCGCGCCGCCGATGCGCAGCGCGTCGTAGGCGAACGGTACCGTCATCAGCAGGGCGGTGATGCCCAGCGCCGCGCACAGCATGTAGAACACGAAGCCCAGCGCCACCCCGCCCAGCGAGATCAGTCCCGCCATCGGCCCCTGGCAGATCGAGCGCGAGATGACGTAGATCATGTTCGGCCCGGGCGTGATCACCATGGCCAGCGAGACCAGTGCAAAGGCCAGAAGGTCGGAAGTGGCGGGCATGGGTGGTCCTGGCGGTGGTCGTGGCGCAGTGTAGCGCCTGCCATGGACGCGGCCTGCGCAGGCACCACTGCCAGGTGGCCATTGCACATTCGTTCCGATGGCCGTCACGCCGGTCGCATAAAATCACGGGACCCCACACACCGAAGCCGCTCCCATGACCCCGATTCCCGAGACCGTGCCGCCCACCGAAGTGCGCATGGCCGAAATCGTCTTCCCCAACCACACCAACCACCTCGGCACCCTGTTCGGTGGCCAGGCGCTGGCGTGGATGGACAAGGCCGCCTTCCTGGCCGCCGCCCGCTACTCACGCCGCACCGTGGTGACCGCGCGCAGCGACCAGGTCGACTTCAAGCTGCCGATCCGCATCGGCCAGATGGTCGAGACCATCGGCCGCATCGTCGAAGTCGGCCGCAGCTCGATGAAGGTCGAGGTGGAGCTGGTCGCCGAGGACCTGCACAGCGGCGAGCGCAAGCTGTGTACCCGCGGCCACTTCGTGATGATCGCGCTGGACGAGGAAGGCCACCCGATCGCGGTGCCGCCCCTGCCGGCGGCCTGACCCGGCCAACTGACCAGCGCTTGCGGGGGCGCCCACGCGCCCCCATCTGGCTCCCATGACCCCGCCGCTGACCGACTTCATCGACCGCGCCCAGCGCCTGTTCGTGCTGACCGGCGCCGGCTGCAGCACTGCCTCGGGCATTCCCGACTACCGCGATGCCGACGGCCAGTGGAAACGCACGCCGCCGGTGACCTACCAGGCCTTCATGGGCGAGGCGGCCACCCGCCAGCGTTACTGGGCGCGCAGCCTGCTGGGTTGGCCGCGCTTCGGCCTGGCCCGGCCCAACGGCACCCACCAGGCCCTGGCCGCCCTGGAAGCGCGCGGCACGCTGCAGGTGCTGCTGACCCAGAACGTGGATGGCCTGCACCAGCGCGCCGGCAGCCACAACGTGATCGACCTGCATGGCCGCCTGGACCAGGTGCGCTGCATGGGCTGCGAACGCCGCAGCGGCCGCGAGGACTTCCAGCAGCGCCTGCTGGACGCCAACCCGGGCTGGGACGCGCTGGAGGCCGGCATCGCCCCGGATGGCGATGCCGATCTGGAGACCGATTTCTCCAGCTTCGTGGTGCCCGATTGCCCGTCCTGCGGCGGCCTGCTGAAACCGGACGTGGTGTTCTTCGGCGAAAACGTGCCCCGTGAACGCGTGGCGGCGGTGCATGACCACCTGCAACAGGCTGATGCCGTGCTGGTGGTGGGCTCGTCGCTGATGGTCTATTCCGGCTTCCGCTTCGTGCAGGCGGCCGCGAAGGCAGGGTTGCCGGTGGCGGCGCTGAATCGTGGCCGTACCCGTGCCGACGACCTGCTGCAGTTCAAGGACGAGCGGGACTGCGCCGAGGCGTTGGCCGGTTGGGTGGCGGGCTGAGCCGAGCGCGGGCTCGGCTCTACAAGGGGGTGTTGGTTTCTGTAGAGCCGAGCCCACGCTCGGCTTCAGCAGGCCGCGCGAAACAGCGATCCATCCAGACGGTTGATTCGCAGGCCGTGCGGCGGTGCAATACGCACCCCTTCGTCGTCCATCACCGTCTTGAGCCAGTTGTTTTCGCCGATTTCGTTCGGCCCCCTGACCCTGTCCAACCGCATCGTCATCGCGCCGATGTGCCAGTACTCCGCCGAGGACGGCCGCGCCAGCGACTGGCACGCCATGCACCTGGGCAACCTGGCGCAGTCCGGTGCCGGCCTGCTGATCCTGGAAGCCACCGCCGTCGAACCGCGCGGCCGCATCAGCTGGGCCGACCTGGGCCTGTGGGACGATGGCACTGAAGCCGCGCTGGCACAGGTGCTGGCCAGCGTCCGCCGCTGGTCGCCGATGCCGTTGGGCATCCAGCTCGGCCACGCCGGCCGCAAGGCCTCGGTGAACCGGCCTTGGGACGGCGGCGGCCAGCTGCCGGCCGACGATACCCGTGGCTGGACTACGGTGGCGCCGTCGCCGCTGCCGTTCCATGCCGCCGATCCAGCGCCGCAGGAACTTGACGAGACCGGTATCGCCGACGTCATCGCCGCCTTCGCCGCCAGCGCGGTGCGTGCCGAGCGCCTGGGCTTCGAACTGATCGAGCTGCACGCCGCGCACGGTTACCTGCTGCATCAGTTCCTGTCGCCGTTGAGCAACCGCCGCACCGATGGTTACGGTGGCTCGCTGCCCAACCGCCTGCGCCTGCTGGTGGAAGTGTTCGACGCCGTGCGTGCGGCGGTATCGGACAAGGTCGCTGTGGGCGTGCGCATCTCCGCCAGCGACTGGGTCGATGGCGGCTGGGATCTGGTGCAGAGCGAGGCGCTGGCGCAGGTGATGGACGCGCGCGGCTGCGATTTCCTGCATGTCTCCAGCGGCGGCCTGGACGAGCGCCAGAAGATCACCGTCGGCCCGGGTTACCAGGTGCCGTTCGCGGCGGCGATCAAGGCCAAGGTGCGCATGCCGGTCATCGCGGTGGGCATGATCACCGAACCGGAACAGGCCGAATCGATCCTGCGCCATCGCCACGCCGATGCCGTGGCCCTGGCGCGCGGCATCCTCTACGACCCGCGTTGGCCGTGGCATGCCGCAGCTGCACTGCGCGAGAGCGTGGTACCGGCGCCGCAGTACCTGCGCTGCGAGCCGCGCGACGCGCGTGGCGTGTTCAAGGCACGCTGAGGCTCACACCCGCCAGGCGGGCGCCATGCCGGCCTGCAGGTGTTCGAACAGCGCGCGGATCTTGGCGGTGAAGTCGCGGCGGTCACTGACGCAGAAGTAGACCTCCATCGGTTCCGGGCGCCACGCGGTATCGGCGCCGAACACCGCCTGCAGGCGGCCATCGCGCAGGTAGGGCTCGGCCACGAACGCAGCCAATCGAGTGATGCCGGCACCGGCCGCCGCCAGCGTCGCCAGCGCATCGATGTCATCGCAGACCATGCTTGGTGGCAGCGCGGCGTCCACGCGCTGGCCGTCCTTCAGCAGGCCCCAGCGCAATGGCCGGCCATCGGTGGGGAAGCGGTGCAGCAGACCACGATGGCTGCCCAGGTCGGAGGGTTGCCGCGGGGTGCCGTGCGCCTTCAGATAGGCCGGCGAGGCGCAGAACACGAACGGTACGCGCGCCAGCTGCCGTGCGACCACGCCGTCCTCCAGCTGTGCGCCGATGCGGATGCTGGCATCCACGGCTTCAGGGCCATGCTGCACGGCACGGTCGGTCAGGCGCAGTTCCAGCTGCAGTTGCGGGTAGCGTTGCTGCAGTGACGGCAGCAACGGCGCCAGTACGTGGCGGCCGAACGCGCTGCTGCTGGCGATGCGCAGTGGCCCGGCCGGTTCGATGTCGCCGGCGGTGACCATGGCCTGCGCACGCGCCAGGTCGGCTTCGATGTGGCGCACCTGCGCCAGGTACAGCGCGCCGGCCTCGCTGAGAGCCAGCTGCCGCGTGCTTCGGTTCAGCAACCGCACGCCCAGATGGGCCTCCAGCCGGTTGATGTTCTGGCCGACAGCGGTGGCGCTGATGCCAAGGATGCGGGCCGCGGCGGCAATGCTGCCGGTCTCTGCGGTGCGGGTGAAGCTGCGGATCAGTTGCAACAGGTTCATGACCAACCAGCTTGCCACGGGTACACCCAAGTATCGCTTGGGACTGAACCAAGCTGTTCGGTTGCATCGGTGACCATCGATCCGGCGGACGCGGCGCTGCCCTACACTCGGGGGATGCGCCCCGATTCCATTCTTACCCTGTCCTGTCCCGACCGTACCGGCATCGTCTACCGCGTGTCCGGCCTGCTGTTCGACCACGGCTGCAACATCCTCGACGCCCAGCAGTTCGGTGACGAGGAAAGCGGCCGCTTCTTCCTGCGCGTGCACTTCGACCGCGACGCCGGGCTGCCGCTGGAGACCGTGCACACGAGCATGGCCGCGCTCGCCGAAGGCTTCGGCATGGACTGGCAGCTGCACGATGGCCGCCGCCGCGCACGCCTGCTGGTGCTGGTCAGCAAGCAGGGCCACTGCCTCAACGATCTGCTGTTCCGCGCCCACAGTGGCCAGCTGAAGGTGGACATCGCGGCAGTGGCGTCCAACCACGCCGACTTCGCGCCGCTGGCCGCGTCCTACCAGGTGCCGTTCCACCACCTGCCGGTGACCGCCGAAACGCGCGCGGTGCAGGAACAGCAGATCATCGACCTCGTCGAGCACGAGCGCATCGACCTGGTGGTGCTGGCGCGCTACATGCAGATCCTGTCGCCCACGCTGTGCCGCGCACTGGCCGGCCGTGCGATCAACATCCACCACAGCTTCCTGCCCAGCTTCAAGGGCGCGCAGCCGTATCACCAGGCGCACGCGCGCGGGGTCAAGATCATCGGTGCCACCGCGCACTACGTCACCGAGGATCTGGACGAAGGCCCGATCATCGAACAGGACGTGGCCCGCGTGGACCACGCGATGGCACCGCGCGAGCTGGTGCGGCTGGGCAGCGATACCGAATCGCTGGTACTGGCACGCGCGGTTCGCCGCCATGTGGAGCACCGCATCCTGCTCAACGGGCATCGCACCGTCGTATTCCGGTAGGGGCCTTTCTGTAGAGCCGAGCCATGCTCGGCTGCACTTCGGCCCAAGGCCGTGAATCTGACGGATGAGCCGAGCATGGCTCGGCTCTACAGGGCAACTCAGATGATCGCGATCCCTGCTTTGCCCAGCGCCTCGCGCACCATCGCATCGTTGGCGTCGGTCACCGGTCGGGTCAGCTCCCACAGGAACTTCACCCGGAAGCCGGACTTCACTGCGTCCTGCGCGCTCCACAGCACGCAGTAGTCGCGGGCCAGGCCGCAGACATGCACTTCGCGGATGCGGCGCTCGTGCAGCCAACCGGCCAGGCCGGTGGCAGGACGCTCGCCATCGGGGCCATGGTTCTCGCGGAAGGCGCTGTACGAGTCCACCTGTTGGCGCGTGCCCTTGCGCAGGATCAGATCAGCCACAGTCCAGTCCACGCCCGGATGCAGCGCGGCGCCGTCGCTGCCCTGCACGCAATGGTCGGGCCACAGGGTCTGTGGCTGTGCGTGCAGCAGGATGGTCTCAAACGGACGCTTGCCGGGGTGCTGGCTGGCAAATGAGGCGTGATCGGCGGGGTGCCAGTCCTGGGTGGCCACCACCGTGCGATAGCGGCGCTGCGCCAGCAGCCCTGCAATGGGTGCCACCAGGGCATCGCCCTGGTCGCAGGCCAGCGCGCCACCGGGCATGAAGTCCGGCTGCAGGTCGATCACCAGCAGGGCGACGTCGGCGGGCAGGGCGGTCATGGCAGATCCACTACAACGCAAAGGGGCGACCAGCGTGGCCGCCCCGGCGGCACAGGTCAATCGCCCTGCGGCGTCCCAGCGTCCTGCCCGTAGTACAGCAGGCCGATCTTGATCCGTTCGCGGCCGTTCTCGCGGCGATGGCGGTTGGCATCGCGCAGCGAATACACGCAGCCGCAGTACTCCTGCTGGTAGAACTGCTCGCGCTTGCTGATCTCGATCATGCGGCTGGCACCGCCGCCCTTGCGCCAGTTGTAGTCCCAGTACTGCAGGCCTTCATAGCGCGACGCGGCACGGATGCCGCAGTCGTTGATCTGCGCCATGTTCTTCCAGCGCGAGATGCCCAGCGAAGAACTGATGGTGTCGTAACCGTGTTCGTGCGCGTACAGGGCGGTGCGCTCGAAACGCATGTCGAAGCACATCGTGCAGCGGATGCCGCGCTCGGGTTCGTTCTCCATGCCGCGCGCACGGCTGAACCAGTTGTCGGTGTCGTAGTCGCAGTCGATGAACGGAATGCCGTGCTTCTCGGCGAAGCGGATGTTCTCCTGCTTGCGCAGCTCGTATTCCTTCACCGGGTGGATGTTGGGGTTGTAGAAGAAGATCGCGTAGTCGATCCCGGAGGCGGTGATCGCCTCCATCACTTCGCCGGAGCAGGGTGCGCAGCACGAATGCAGCAGCAGGCGCTTGCCGTCGGCGGGCAGGGTCAGGGCGGGGCGTTGGAACTCGGTCATCGTCGGGTGCGTCAGGGCGTGGAAGTGGGCTGGCCGGATACCGTGAACAGGACGCGCGCGGCCACACCGCCTGCGCGCGCAGGACGACGACGGCCCCGGCACCCTCCCCGCGGAGAGTCCAGGTCGAATCAGGGGACGGTCGTGTCCCCCGGCCGGGGCCGGTATTCGGGCTGATGGACACGGGCCGCAGCCCACCTACTCCCTGCCGCTTCCCAGGCGTGAGCCCAGTGCTGTTGGCAGGATTCGTTTCCATTCACCGCTGCGGGGCAGCTCCGGAATGGGCGCGTGAGGCGCCTTCACCGGATTCCCGTTTAAATCCCTCCCCGCGCGTGAACGCCTGGAGGGATACCTTCGGCGCGCCCACGGTGGACGGGTTGCTGGCCAGGGTCAAGGGGGCAGAGCCCGTTGCGCTGCAACGGGATCCGACCCCGGGCGGGACGTACCTTCAACGTCCCACCGCAGCCCGCGCGCGGATGTCGTCCAGCCGCTGGTCGTGCAGCAGGTGCCCGTTCTCCCACACGGTCACCATCGCGTCCTCGAAGCCGACCGGCAGGGTGTCGTCGCCGTTGGCCGGCAGTGGCACCGTATGCAGGCTGCCGTCACCCAGGCGGCGCAGCAGGCGCATGCGGCCACGCTTGCTGGTCTTGCCGGCATCGGTGACCGGATCCTTGTATACATCGACCCACTCACCGTCGACCCGTGCCGCCGAGCATTTCAGCGCGAACTTCTGCGTGTCGCGGTCCAGTCGCTGCAGCAGGGCGCCGCCCATGCCGAAGGCTATGTTGTCGGCGGCGTAGCCATCGTAGGTGATGCGTTGCAGGATGGCGCGGATCATATCCGGGTTGATGCCATCGCCCTGGATCACCCGCACGTGGTTGAGCACGCGATAGCCCTTGCCGTTGATCACGTGGCCGAACGCTTCATCCAGCCGGCGCAGACTTTCGGCCACCACCTCCACCGGGTCGCCCGAGTCGGGACGGATGACCAGGGTGGCGCCCGAGGCGATCACTGCATCGCGCAGGGTGGTACCCCAGTGCTCGCTGATCGCGCGGTAGATGTCATAGCTGTCCGACACGACCGCCACGATCGCACCGGGCTTGCCGAACTGGCGCAGCATGTTGCGGTAGGCGTCCACTTCACGCTCGCGGCCCCAGCTGGTGATGGTGCTGTGCTCGGCGGCGGGAATCGAATAGCCGGCCATCGGCGCGTGATAGTGCGCGCGGGCCAGGCACAGGGCCGATACGGTATCGGTGCCGAGGAAGTTGACCAGGTGCGCGGCACCGCCCAGCGCGGCCGATTCCAGGCTCGATACACCGCGCGCGCCGAAGTCGTGCAGCTTGAACGGCAGCTGCCCCTGCGGATCGTCGCTGGTCTGCTGCAGGAACGCGGCAATCGTCTGCCGTGCGTGCCAGCTGATGGTGGCCACGGTGACCGGATACCACACCCGCAGCAGCAGCGTTTCCAGGTACGACGGCACCCAGAACGCGGCCGGATCGGTCGACTCGATCGTCATCAGTGCCTGGTGGGTGGGCACCACGCTGCCCTCGGGCACGGCACGGATGCGTACCGGCAGGTGGCCGCCAAGCCGGTCGACGATATCGCGCCAGCCGGTCTCGTTGAACGGTTCGCCATGCGCGGCGAACACCGCAGCAGCGTCGTCGATGTCGGCGTGGGTGACCGGCCGTGCCAGTGCGTCCTTGAGGATCGCCTGCAGGCCGAAGAACACCGTGCGATCGTGCAGGCCGCCACGCGATTCGACGTAGAAGAACGTGGCATCGGTACCCGGGGGGTACTGCAGCCAGTGGCTGGCCTTGTAGCTGTCGGTGTTGAGGAGAAGATTATCGAGGTAGTGCATGACGGAAGCTCCTTCGCGTCGGGTGGCACCGGCGGTCTATCCGCCAGTGGGGAGGCCGGGCCTGTCAGCCGCGGCCGAGGAAATACTCCAGGATGTGCAGGTGGTCTTCGAACAGCTGCGGGCCCATGTCCAGGGCTTCACTTACCGGTACCCAGCGCGCCTTGTCGGCGTCATCGCCGCCGCGCACCGGCGGCAGCTCGCCGGCGGGGAATTCGAAGTGGAAACCGTGGGTGATGGTGCGGCCGCGCTGGCTGCGGTCGGGGTGGTCGAAGACCTGCTGGCCCTTCAGTGACCCCTTCAGCACCGGCAGCGGGATCTTCAGCCGGGTTTCCTCGCGCAGTTCGCGCAGGCAGCTGTCGAGCAGGCTCTGTTCCTGGCCGACGAAACCGCCGGGCAATGCCCACAGCCCCTTGCCGGGTTCCGAGCGGCGGCGCACCAGCAGCACGTGGCCCGAATGCACCACCACCGCATCGGTGGTGACGAAGGTCGGCGCGTAGGGCGCATCCTTCCAGGCGGCCTTGTACTGCTCGATGAAGCGGTACTCGGCCACCAGCTGGGCATAGGCCGGCGCGCTCTTGCGGAACGCTTCGAGCATGTCGAAGACCGGCGCCGGCACATTGCCACGCAGCATCAGCAATGCACCGTGGAAGTCCACGTCGCCGGCCTCGAACAGGTAACGCCGCAGTTCGGTGGCCGACAGCGTGGCGGTGTGCTGCACGTCCACCAGCGGCCACTGGGGGAACTCGCGCAGGTAGTAGCTGGACGCATCCTTGTCCATGCCGATCAGGCCGACTCTGGCATCGGCCGCGGCGCCGTCGTTGCGCAGGGCCTCGGCCACCTGGCGCTGCACGTTGGCGATCCACTGGGCTTCGTTGTACAGGTGGTCACGCAGCGGGCGGATCAGCAGGCGGTCGCCATGGCCGTCGAGGGCGGCTTGGATCATCACGGCACGTTCGGCCACGGTCCAGGGATTGCGGAGGCTGCGGGGGGTATCGGCAGAGCCGACCAGGAAGATCAGCTTGCGGGCCCGGCTCAGGGCCAGGCGCGCAACGGCGGCGTGGCCGTTGTGAAAGGGCTCGAAACGCCCGATGAAGACGAGATAGTCGAATTCCATGAGAATCCCTCATGTCGTTGTGGCAGCCGCAGGTCTGTCCCTTGGCTTGCTGCAGATGCTACGCCGATGGCTGGGCGGGTCAAGCCTGCAGGCATGCCATCGGCTGAACGCCGCAGATTCCTGCTCGGACTGCGGTGGTGTTCTCAGGCCCTGAGAAGCCTCTGCGCCATACTGGCACCCACGCGGCGGACGGCATGCTCGGGGGCAAGACAGTGGCAGACAAGTACTGCGATCTGGTCATGAAAGGCGGCATCACCAGCGGCATCGTGTACCCCAATGCGGTACTGGCGCTGGCGCGCGAGTATCGATTCAAGAGCATCGGCGGCACTTCGGCCGGCGCCATCGCTGCGGCGGTGGCGGCTGCGGCGGCCTGCGGTGATCGCCGCCAGCAGGCCGGTGAGCACTTGCCCGGCGATGCCGGCTATGGTGGGTTGTCGGCGGTATCGGCGCAGCTGTCGCGGCGCGGCTTTATCTACAGCCTGTTCCAGCCGGCGCGCGGCGCACGCGCGGCCTATCGGCTGCTGGTGGTGCTGACCGGCAATGCCAGCCTGCCGCACAAATTGCTGTGCCTGGCCGTTGCCGTGTTCGAGATCGCACCGCTGGAAGTGCTGGTGTCGCTGGCGCTATTGCTCGGCCTGGGCTGGTGGGGCGGTGGTTGGAGCGGCGTGGCGGCCACGCTGCTGCCGTCGCTGCTGTGTGCGTATGGTGCGGGTGTGGCCGGTGCCGCGCTGCGTGTGGCACGCGTGGCGCGACGCAATCTGCTGGGCCTGTGCAGTGGACTCGGCCGCGATGCACGCACGCCGGCACTGACCGAGTGGCTGCACGAATGCCTGCAGCAGTTGTCCGGCAAGCCGCTGGATGCACCGCTCACCTTCGCCGACCTGCACGACGCGCCGCGCTATGCCGGCGAGCCGGACAGCCCGCATGCGATCAGCCTGCAGATGATCACCACCTGCGTGTCGCACAACGAGCCGCGTACGCTGCCGCTGGGCGGCGCGCAGTTCTGGTTCCTGCGCGAGGAATTCGAGCAGCTGTTCCCGGCCAGCGTGGTGCAGTGGCTGGTGAAGCAGGCTGGCCCGCCGCTGGAGGTGGAGGGGCGCCAGTATTATCACCTGCCGCCGGGCCCGCAGCTGCCGGTGCTGGTGGCCACGCGCATGAGCCTGAGCTTCCCGCTGCTGATCAGCGCCGTGCCGCTGCACGAACCTTCGCGCCGCGAGCGTCGCTGCGATCCGACTGCGCCAGCGGCCGACCCCGAGCACAACGTGGCCGACAGCATGGAAGGGCTGACCAGTGCCGGGCAGGCCTGCGGCCCGGTGATCACCGCGTTCCGCATCTGCTGGTTCTCCGATGGCGGCATCAGCAGCAACTTCCCGATTCATCTGTTCGATGCCGCGTTGCCGCGCTGGCCGACCTTCGCCATCAATCTGGTCTACCCGCAGCACGCCGAAGAGGTGAACCAGGGCAGCAGTGGCCGCCAGGCGCTGGAACACGCCGTGTTCCTGCCCACCGAAAACCGGCATGGCTGGCAGCGCACCTACCAGTCGATCGCCACGCCGTTGGCGGCTGCGGAACTGGGGCGTTTTCTGTTCGCGGTGGTGGCAACCATGCAGAACTGGCGTGATCTGCTGCAGGCGCGCGCGCCGGGCTACCGCGACCGCATCGTGCACGTCAGCCTGCAGGGCGACGAAGGCGGCATGAACCTGGACATGCCACAGGAGGTGCTCACCCGCATCGCCGACAAGGGCAGCCTGGCCGGTGCGCGCTTCTGTTCGTTCTCGTTCGAGAACCACTACTGGATCCGCTGGCGCAACCTGGCCTCGGCCTACCAGCGCTACACGCTGGAAGTGGCGCGTACCGACGACCCGGCGCAGCAGGTGCTGGCCTACCGCGCGGCCTATTCGATGGTCGCCCGGGGTGAACCGGCACCGCCGTCGTACAAGCTGGGCTCGGACGACAAGCGTCGCGGCTCGCAGCAGCTGTGGGCGCAGATGGTCGAGCAGGGCCGCACCTGGGAAGACCTTGGCCCGGACCTGACCGACGGCGCACCACGCCCGCTGCCGCAGATGAAGGTGACGCCGATCTACTGACCGGGTAGCAGATCCACGCCATGCGTGGATGGAACCCCGTTGAAGTCGAGCATTTCGAACATTCATCGAAGAGCATCCACGCGTGGCGTGGATCAAGCGTGTCGACCAAGGTCGACACCTACCCACAGCAGCAAAGGATGCCGTTTTGACAGCTCGCGGAGATCTGTCGAAGGCGGGGTGGGTCCGGTGGCGGGGGTGTCCGCGGCATGGATGCCGCGGCCAAGCCCCCAAGGACGGGTCTACGGCGTCCCCCGCCACCGGACCCACCCCGCCATCCCACGGAAAGCCCGCTGTTGCTTTTGCTGTTGCCTTGGATTGAAGCAGGTGCAGGGCGCAGCCCTGCCGAACCAACCCTACCGCCCCGGCAACTGCGCGAACGCACGCTGCATGCAGTCCTCGCGCGGGCACACCCGGCAGCCCGGCCCGATCGACACCGAATTGCCCGGGCTCTGCACGTCCAGCCCCAGCGAGTACACCAGCCGTTCGGCATGCTGAAGATCGCAGCCCAGTGCCACCGCAAACGTCTTGCGTGGCTGCCCATGCCCGACCGGCCCGCTGCTGACCTGCCGTGCCAGCCAGAAATGTCGGCGGCCATCGGGCATGCGCGCAGTCTGGGTGAGGATGCGCCCGGGCTGGTTGAACGCCTCGTAGACGATCCACAGCGGGCACGAGCCGCCCACCTGCGAGAAGTGGAAGTCGGTGGCCGAGTGGCGCTTGGACACATTGCCGGCGCGGTCCACGCGGATGAAGAAGAACGGCAGGCCAGGCGCGCTGCGCCGCGCCAGCGTGCTCAGCCGGTGGCAGACCGCTTCGAAGCCGACGCCGAACTGGTGCGCCAGCAGTTCGATGTCGTAGCTGCTGGCCTCGGCGGCGCGCAGGAAGCGCAGGTACGGCATCACCAGCGCACCGGCGAAGTAGTTTGAAAGACCGATACGCGCCTGCGCGATGCGCGCGTCATCGCTGAAACCGGCACGCGCCACCACCGCATCGATCTGTGGCAGGTAGCCGTGCAGGGCCAGTTCGGCGGCCATCTGGAACGCCTGCTGGCCCGGCTCCAGGTAGTCCGGCAGCCACAGCCGGCGGGTACCGGCGTCGTACTGGCGCTTCTCGCGCCCGGCCTGCAGCGCGGCCACTTCCACCAGCACCCCGTGGCGATCGGCCAGCAGCTGGCGCAGGCGCGGCGCCACGTGCCCGGGCGACAACCCCCACTCGGCGAACAGGCGCTCGGCCAGTTCGTCCAGCTCGGGGATGTGGTTGTGCATGCGGTTGAAGAACTCGCGCACCTGGTCACCGGCGGGCAGGGTGCTGCCGGCACCCGGCTCGCCCAGCTGGAATTCCAGGGCAGCGGCATGTTCGCGCAGAGCCAGGTGGCGGCGGTGCAGGTCCAGCAGGGCGCGGCTGACCTGCGGCAGGTTGCCGGCCAGTGCGCGCAGTTCGGTCGCGCTCACCTCCGCCAGGCCCAGGTCGCGCAAGGTCTCGCCCAGCGCCTCCTGCAGGGCAGCGGGTTCATCCTCGTCGAACAGTGACGAAACGTCGCCCAACACCTCACCCAGCTTCTTCTGCACCGCCGGCGTCAGCGGGCGCTTGTTGCGCTCGATCTGGTTCAGGTAGCTGGCCGACAACCCCAGCGCTCGTGCCAGGTCGGCCTGGCTGTAGCCGCGCTGCTCGCGCAGCCGCAGCAGGCGCAGGCCAAGTTGTCGCTGGGTGGCTGAATAATTCACAGAATTAACATGAATCGTCTGGCGTGTTGGCCAGATTAAGCGGATTCAGCCCGGAAATCGAGGTGGGTGCTGTGAATAATGCCAAGCATCTTTCGAGCCCGTGGGATTGTCGTCATGACTGTTGCAGCGCCCCGTATCCGCATGCTGATCGATGGCCAGTTCATCGAATCGGCCACCTCCCACTGGCAGGACGTGATCAATCCGGCCACCCAGGACGTGCTGGCCAAGGTGCCGTTCGCCACCACCGGCGAAGTGGACGCCGCCGTCGCCGCCGCCAAGGAAGCCTTCAAGACCTGGCGCAAGACCCCGATCGGCACCCGCGCGCGCATCTTCCTGAAGTACCAGCAGCTGATCCGCGAGAACATGAGCGAGCTGGCCCACATCCTCACCGCCGAGCAGGGCAAGACCCTGCCGGACGCCGAAGGCGATGTGTTCCGCGGCCTGGAAGTGGTCGAGCATGCCGCTGCCATCGGCAACCTGCAGTTGGGCGAGCTGGCCAACAACGTGGCCAATGGCGTGGATACCTACACGATCATGCAGCCGCTGGGCGTGTGCGCCGGCATCACCCCGTTCAACTTCCCGGCGATGATCCCGCTGTGGATGTTCCCGATGGCGATCGCCACCGGCAACACCTTCATCCTCAAGCCGTCCGAGCAGGACCCGATGGTCACCATGCGCCTGGTTGAACTGGCGCTGGAAGCCGGCATTCCGAAGGGCGTGCTGAACGTGGTGCATGGCGGCGAAGAAGTGGTCAACGCGATCTGCGACCATCCGGACATCAAGGCCGTGTCGTTCGTCGGTTCCACCCGCGTCGGCACCCATGTCTACAACCGCGCCTCGCTGGCCGGCAAGCGCGTGCAGTGCATGATGGGCGCCAAGAACCACGCCGTGGTGCTGCCGGACGCCAACAAGGAACAGACCCTCAACGCGATGGTCGGTGCTGCGTTCGGTGCCGCTGGCCAGCGTTGCATGGCCGCCTCCACCCTGGTGCTGGTCGGTGAAGCACGCAACTGGGTGCAGGACCTGGTGGCCAAGGCCAAGACCCTGAAGGTCAGCGGCGGCACCGTCGCCGGTACCGATGTCGGCCCGGTCATTTCCTGCAGCGCCCGCGAGCGCGTGGAAGGCCTGATCGCCTCGGGCGTGGAGCAGGGCGCCCAGCTGGTGCTCGACGGCCGCAAGCCGCAGGTCGATGGCTTCGAGAAGGGTAACTTCGTCGGCCCGACCATCTTTGCCGGTGTCACCACCGACATGCGCATCTACCAGGAAGAAATCTTCGGGCCGGTGCTGGTCATCCTCGAAGCAGAGACGCTGGAAGACGCCATCGCGATGGTCAACAGCAACCCGAACGGCAACGGCACCGCGCTGTTCACCCAGTCCGGCGCGGCCGCCCGCAAGTTCCAGGAAGACATCGACGTCGGCCAGGTCGGCATCAACGTGCCCATCCCGGTGCCGGTGCCGCTGTTCTCGTTCACCGGTTCGCGCGCCTCCAAGCTGGGCGACCTGGGCCCGTACGGCAAGCAGGTGGTGCTGTTCTACACCCAGACCAAGACGGTCACCGCGCGCTGGTTCGATGACGAGACGCTCAGCCACGGCGTCAACACCACGATCAGCCTGAAGTAACGGCAGGAGCAGCCATGAGCCACTCGATGACGACGGAACTGGAAGAAGCGCAGCAGGCGTACCGCGAGGCCGCGCGCGACTTCGCACAGGCCGAACTGGCACCGCACGCCGCGCGATGGGATGCGGAGGGCATCTTTCCGCGCGAGGCGATCGCCAAGGCCGGTGAACTGGGCTTCTGCGGTCTGTACATGGACCCGGAAGTGGGCGGCAGCGGCCTGAGCCGACTGGACGCCGCCGTCGTCATCGAGGAGCTCGCCAACGTCGATCCGTCGACCGCGGCCTACATCAGCATCCACAACATGGCCTCGTGGATGGTGTCCAAGTGGGGCCAGCCGGCACTGCGCGATGCGTGGGGCACCGACCTGTCCTCGGGCATCAAGCTGGCCTCGTACTGCCTGACCGAGCCGGGTGCCGGTTCCGATGCGGCCTCGCTGAAGACCACGGCGGTGCGCGATGGTGATCACTTCGTGCTGAACGGCTCCAAGGCCTTCATTTCCGGCGCTGGTGCCACCGAGCTGCTGGTGGTGATGGCGCGTACCGGCGGTGTCGGTGCAGGTGGCGTCAGCGCCATTGCAGTGCCGTCGGACCTGCCGGGCATCAGCTTCGGCCGCAAGGAAGAGAAGATGGGCTGGAACAGCCAGCCCACCCGTGGCATCACCTTCGAAAACGTCCGCGTGCCGGTCAGCCACCTTCTGGGAGAGGAAGGTGGCGGCTTCAAGCTGGCGATGAAGGGGCTGGACGGCGGCCGCATCAACATCGCCGCCTGCTCGCTGGGTGCCGCGCAGGGCGCGCTGGATGCCGCACGCCGCTATATGGGCGAGCGCCGCCAGTTCGGCAAGGCGCTGGCCGAGTTCCAGGCGCTGCAGTTCAAGCTGGCCGACATGGTCACCCAGCTGGTGGCCGCCCGGCAGATGGTGCACACCGCCGCGCGCAAGCTCGATGCCGGTGCCAGCGATGCCAATGTCTGGTGCGCGATGGCCAAGCGCTTCGCCACCGATGCCGGTTTCAACGTCTGCAACGAAGCGCTGCAGATCCATGGTGGCTACGGCTACATCCGCGAATACCCGATCGAGCGCCTGCTGCGTGACTGTCGCGTGCACCAGATCCTGGAAGGCACCAACGAGATCATGCGGGTGATCGTTGCCCGTCACCTGCTCAACACCGAAGAGGAACTGCGATGAAGGATTGGCGTACCCAGGAGCACGTGGGCCTGAAGGTCGAGGCCGACGGCCACACCGCCGTGGTCACCCTGAACAACCCGCCGGCACATACCTGGACCGTGCACAGCCTGTCGGCGCTGCGCGACCTGGTGGGCGCGCTCAACGCAGACCGCGGGATCTACGCGCTGGTGATCACCGGTGACGGCGAGAAGTTCTTCTCTGCCGGCGCCGACCTCAACCAGTTCGCCTCCGGCGACAAGGCCGCTGCACGTGAAGCCGCGCGCCGTTTCGGTGAAGCCTTCGAAGCGCTGTCCGGTTTCCGTGGTGTGTCGATCGCCGCGATCAACGGCTACGCCATGGGCGGTGGCCTGGAATGCGCGCTGGCCTGCGACCTGCGCATCATCGAAGACCACGCCCAGGTCGCGCTGCCGGAGGCCACCGTCGGCCTGTTGCCGTGCGCCGGTGGCACCCAGAACCTGCCGCGCCTGGTGGGCGAGGGATGGGCCAAGCGCATGATCCTGCTGGGCGAGCGCATCAACGCCGAGACCGCACTGCGCATTGGCTTGGCCGAAGAAAAGGTTGGCAAGGGCGAATCCAAGGCACTGGCGCTGGAATGGGCGAAGAAGGCCGGCAAGCAGAGCCCGACCAGCATCGCCGCCTGCAAGACCCTGGTGCAGTCCACCCGCACCGGCACCCACGCCTCGGCGCTGGTGGCCGAGCGCGAAGCCTTCGTCGACCTGTTCGACACCGCCGACCAGGTCGAGGGCGTGACTGCCTTCCTGGAAAAGCGCACCGCGCAGTGGAAGAACGCATGAGCACCGACACCGCTGCCGACGACGCACCGGTGCTGTTCGAAGAGCGCGTGGCCGGCAACGGCACCCGCATCGGCATCGCCACGCTCAACGCGCCGCGTACGCTCAATGGTTTCTCGCTGCCGATGGCGCACCTGCTGCTGAAGCAGTTGAACGCCTGGGCCGACGACGGCGGCATCGCCATGGTGGTGCTGCAGGGTGCTGGCGAAAAGGCGTTCTGCGCCGGCGGCGACCTGCACAGCCTGTACCAGAGCATGGTCGCCTTCCGCGAGGCCGGCCGCAGCGACATCCGCGAGAACGACTACGCGGCCGAGTTCTTCGACGTCGAATACCGCGTCGATTACCTCATCCACACCTACGCCAAGCCGATCCTGTGCTGGGGCCACGGCATCGTGATGGGCGGCGGCATCGGCCTGATGTCCGGCGCCAGCCATCGCGTGGTCAGCGAGCGCTCCAAGCTGGCCTTCCCGGAAATCACCGTCGGCCTGTTCCCCGATGTCGGTGGCAGCTGGCTGCTGCCGCGCGTGCCCGGCAAGGGCGGCCTGTTCCTGGCCCTGACCGGCGCCCTGCTCAACCCGGGTGATGCCATCTATGCCGGCCTGGCCGATGTGCACGTGGCTGAAGAACGCCGCAGCGCAGTGTTCGATGCGCTGCTGCAGGTGGCCTGGTCGGGCGATGCCGCACACAACCACGAACGCCTCAGCCATCTGCTGCAGTCCCACGCCGGCGATGCCGCCACCGGTCCGCTGCTGGCCAATGCCGCGCAGGTCGACGGGCTGTGCGAGGGCGATGACCTTGCCGCCATCATCGATCGCATCAGTGGCCTGCAGACCGACGATGCCTGGCTGCAGGCGGCACAGAAGACCCTCGCTGCTGGTGCGCCGGGCTCGGCGCGGCTGGCCTTTGAACTGCAGCGCCGCAGCGCCGGCCAGGATCTGGCCAGTGTCTATCGTCTGGAGTACATCACCGCGCTGCATTGCGCCGCCCACGGCGATTTCGCCGAAGGCATCCGCGCGCTGCTGATCGACAAGGACCGCAACCCGCAGTGGAACCCGGCCAGCCTGGCCGAGGCCGACACCGCGTGGGCCGATACGTTCTTCGCTTCGCCCTGGGCCGATGCCGCGCATCCGCTGGCCGACCTGGGCACCCCCGTCGCTGAAAGGAGCCTGGCATGAGCCGCATTGCATTCATTGGGTTGGGCAACATGGGTGGCCCGATGGCCGCCAATCTGGTCAAGAACGGCCACACCGTGCGCGTGTTCGATCTGGTCCCGGCCGCAGTGCAGGCCGCCGTCGACGCCGGTGCCAGCGCGGCCGCGTCGGCACGCGAAACCCTGGCCGATGCCGAAGTGGTGATCTCGATGCTGCCGGCCAGCCGCCACGTCGAAGGCGTGTACCTGGGCGACGACGGCATTCTCGCCGCGATTCCCGCCGGTGCACTGGTCATCGACTGCAGCACCATCGCCCCGGCCAGCGCACGCAAGGTTTCTGAAGCCGCCGCCGCGCGCGGCCTGCAGATGATCGACGCGCCGGTGTCCGGCGGTACCGCCGGTGCCCAGGCCGGCACATTGACCTTCATCGTCGGTGGTGAAGAGGACGCGCTGGAACGCGCGCGCCCGGTGCTGCAGGCGATGGGCAAGAACATCTTCCACGTGGGCGCCAGCGGCGCCGGTCAGGTCGCCAAGCTGTGCAACAACATGGCACTGGGCGTGATCATGGCGGTGACCGGTGAAGCCATTGCGCTCGGCGTGGCGCACGGGCTGGACCCGAAGGTGCTGTCGCAGATGATGGCGGTCAGCACGGGCCGCAGCTGGGCCACCGAAGTGTGCAACCCGTGGCCGGGCGTGCTGGAGAATGCGCCGGCCTCGCGCGGCTACAGCGGCGGTTTCGGCAGTGACCTGATGCTGAAGGACATGGGTCTGGCGGTGGAAGCGGCGATGAGTGTCGGCGCCTCGATTCCGCTGGGCGAAGTGGCCCGCAACCTGTACTCGATGAACCACCAGGCCGGCCGCGGCAAGCTGGATTTCTCCAGCGTCGTGCAGCTCATCACGAGCGAGAAGTAACCGGTCTGCGGCGCGCCTTTCCTCCGTATGGATGGCGCCCCCCGGATTCTGTAGAGCCGAGCCCATGCTCGGCTGCTTTTCCGCCGGATGTCTCAGCGTCGGACGGATCAGCAGAGCATGGGCTCGGCGCTTCGCAAGCGAATGCGTCCCCGGTCGCGTGCCGGGGCCCACCCGAGGTGGGATGGGCGGATGCCCGGTTTCGACCGGCATCCGCCCATTTTTTTTTGGGGTCGGATCCCTTTCGCAACGCGAAAAGGCTCTGACCCCTGAGATCCTGTGCTGGGGTCAGAGCCCTTTGCCGTTGGCAAAGGGATCCGACCCCGGCCGACCCCGCGTTGCATCAGGCAACGATCAACGTCACGTCGATGTTGCCGCGGGTGGCATTGGAGTACGGGCAGACGATGTGCGCCTTCTGCACCAGTTCTTCCACCTGCTCGCGCGGCACGCCCGGCACGTTGATGGTCAGCTCGGCTTCGATGCCGAAGCCGGTCGGGATCTGGCCGATGCCGACCTTGCCGGTGACGGTGGTGTCGGCCGGCAGCGCGACCTTGGCCTGGCCGGCCACGAACTTCAGCGCGCCCAGGAAGCAGGCCGAGTAGCCCGCGGCGAACAGCTGCTCCGGGTTGGTGCCCGGGCCGCCGGCGCCGCCCAGCTCGCGCGGGGTCGACAGCTGGATGTCCAGCACGTTGTCGGAGGACACGGAACGGCCTTCACGGCCGCCGGTGGAGGTGGCCTGGGCGGTGTACAGAACCTTTTCGATGGACATCGGGATGCTCCTGGTCGGTGGGTGGGTGTTGCGTTGGAGCCTACTTTGCCCGGTTTCCGCGTACGTTGGGTTGCAATGCGTACGAAAAACTTGATTGATCGTCCTGCGGGCCTAGATCGTCCATTCGCGGTCGGTGGTGAACATGATGGTCAGCCAGCGGTCCGGCGAAGCCTCGCCCAGTGCATCGCCGATCTCATCACGCAGCTGGTCCCATTCCACCAGCGGCCGCGGCGGGTCGTCCTCGCGCACCACGAAGAACAACTCGATCTGCTCGCCACGCCCCACCTGCGCCACGTAGCTGCGGTGCTCGACGAAGCCATGCCTGGCGACGATGCCGCGCGCCACCGCATCCACGTGGGCCTGCAGTTCCGGCGGCGTCACCAGCAGGATGCCGGCCAGCGCCCGGCGTACGGTGCCGAGCGGGGCGATCATCACCAGCACGCAGACGAAGGCGAGGATGGCCGGGTCGATGTACGGCCCGACCCAGGCCCACGAGGTGCCCTGCACCAGCACGCCGCCGAGGAAGGCCAGCAGGTAGCAGGCCGACATGCTGGCCGCGATCACCCAGTTCTTTGCATCCAGCGCGATGAACTCCGAGCCGATGCGGCGGTTGGCGCGCAGGATGAACCACGCCAGTGCGCCTTCGCCCACGATCGACAGCCCGGCAAAGGCGATGGCCGGGCCCAGCGCAATGTGGCGGCCCCCGGACATCAGTGCATCCACCGCATTGACCAGGGCATACAGTGCCGCACCGATCATCAGCGTGCCGCTGACCCCCAGCACGATCGGTTCCAGGTGCCAGAAGCCCATGGTGAAGCGCTGGTTGAGCCGCGATTGCAGGGCGTCGGTCTGTGTGGACAGCGCGATAAGCCGTGCCACCAGCAGCGACAGCCAGGTCATCACCACGTCGATCAGGCCGTAGATGCCGTCGAAGATGATCAATGACGAATTGGCGAGCAGGCCGAACACCACCGCCGCCGCGGCCAGCAGCAGCGAAGCGGCGATCGACAGGCGCAGCACGCCCTGTTCGGTGGCGGGGTCGAAGAACTGCGGGCGATCGGTAGGCATGACCCGATTGTAGAGCGGCGCCATGCTCCGCTGCCTTCTGCTGCCCGGCATCGTCGTCGTCCTGCCGCTGATTCCCGAGGCTATCGCCCTCTCGCTCATCGCCGGCGTCAACCCGCGTTCTCCATTGCCTTCATCGCCGGCATCCTGGGAAACGCTGCGCATCCTGTTGCCGGTGTCGGCCACGCTGGCCGTGGTCGGCCCGCTCGAATCGATGATGACCACCTGTGGGACCTGACTGCCGTGGCCGCCTTGGAACGCGCGCAGGAAAAGCTGGCCGCGCATGGTGCGGAGGTGACGGTGGTGGGCCTCAATGCGGCCTGCCAGACATTGATCGAGCAGGTGGAAGCGCGCGGCGGCGGGCACTGAAGCGGTCACCTGGCCCGGGTAGCGCCGGGCCACGCCCGGCGAATGAAGCGGTCGCGGTCAGGCCTTGCCGGCCTGCACGATCAGGTGCACCCCAAGCGCTGACAGCACACGTTGCACGGTATCGAAGCGTGGGTGTGCTCCGGGGCGCAGCGCCTTGTACAGGCTCTCGCGTCCAAGACCGGACACCTCGGCAACGCCGCCCATGCCGCGGGCGCGCGCCACTGTTCCGAGCGCCTCCTGGAAGTGGCCCGCATCACCTGCTGCCAACGCCTCGCTCAGATAGGTGGCGATTGCGACGTCATCAGCCAGATAGTCGGCGGGGTCGAAGGGAATCGTCTTCAGCTTGCTCATGGGGAGAGTCCTGGGAACGGCATGGAATCAAATGGTGGCTACAGCAGCTCCGCGAGCCTGACCGCTTTTTCGATATCGCGACGCTGGCTCGACTTGTCGCCACCGT
The DNA here is from genome assembly GCF_036319985.1 of Stenotrophomonas sp. SMYL89. NCBI lineage: Bacteria > Pseudomonadati > Pseudomonadota > Gammaproteobacteria > Lysobacterales > Lysobacteraceae > Stenotrophomonas > Stenotrophomonas sp. SMYL89. Next base: position 214,173 of record NZ_JAWIRW010000006.1, read on the forward strand.
GCAGGAGCACGACGATGGATCTCCCGCGACGCGCGAAATACACGCGATATCCCGGCCCATGGTTGATTCGCAGTTCGCTCACGCCATGACCCACTGATCGAACATCTCCCTCGAGACCGCGGGCGACGCGCTGCAGGCGCTCCACGATCACGCCGCGGGCCCTGCTGTCGTTGAGTCCGCGCAGCCATCGCGTGAATGTTTCTGTTGCCTGGAGAATCGCCATTCATCCACAGTATCCATAAGGATACATGGTTCAATTGGCATCCGCGACGATCATCGACGCACCGTGCTCGACCCCACTGGTCTGCCTCAGGCGGACCAGTGGGAGCGCGCGAATGACGACAGCAGGCCCGTGGGCCTGCATCCCTCACGCCATCATGGCCCGCGGCCCGTGCTGCTGGGTCTGCTGGTCGATCTTCTGCTGCTCGCGCTGCTGATCGCTCACCTGCAACGCCCGCTCGCTGTTCTCCTGCACGCTCTGGCGCATCGCGTCAGCGGTTGATACCGGCGCGGTATTGCGGTTCAACGCGCTTTCGTCGTGCAGTGCATTGGCCTGCACCGCGCGCGCCATCGAGCCATCCTGGTTCAGCTCAACGCGATCAACCCGGTACAGGCCGGCGCGCGCAGCTTCCACGGTAAGCGCAGCGGCCAGCTTCTCGCTGTGCTCGCCGGAGGGCAGGCCACGCGCTTCCTCGGCGAACTTCACCTGCACCAGGGTTTCGGTGTACAGCCAGTTCTGTGGGCTGCGCGGGTCGGACATCGGGTACACCGTCTCGCGCGCTGGCTCGGCCGCTGCCTGCTGTTCCGGGGTGTTGCCCTGTCCCTGCGCACGCTGCCGCACTTCATTGGCCAGCGCCTGGCGGGTTTCCGCATCGGCGATGCCAGTCGCAGGCAGGCCATGCTGCTGCTGGAAGGTGTTGATCGCGTGGCGGCTGCCGCCGCCCAGATAGCCGTCGCTGCCGATGGCCTGGCCCTTGGCATCGGTCAGCCCCAGCGCGGCCAGGTTGCCCTGCAGTTCGCGCGCGTCGCGGTCGATCGCGGCCAGCGTGGCCGGGCCGGCCTTGCCGTCCACCGGGTCCAGATTGTGTGCGCGCTGGAAGTCTTCCACCGCCTTGCGGGTAGTGGCATCGAAGCGCCGGTCCGGATTCAGCGTCTGCTGGCCGTCAGCACTGGCATGGCCCAGCGTGACCAGGTTGCTTTCCAGCTTCAGCACGTCACGGCCGCTGGACCCTTCCTTCAACGTCTGCGAACCGGCCTGCTGGCGCGGTGCGCCGATCTGGCCCAGCGCCACCTGGATATCGGCGTCGTTGTGCTCACCGGCAGGCGAGTAGTCGCGGCTGCTGACCTTGGCATGGGCGCGGTCCATTGCGTCCTTGTTGTTGGCATACGCGTCCTCATAGCGCACGGCGATGTCGCCGGCCTTGGGCGCATCGAAGTACTGGTAGGTTTCGCGGATCTGCCCGGCCTTGGCGCGCAGCGCCTCGTAGTCACCGCCTTCTTCCAGCACCTTCTGCAGCTTGGGCAGCTGGCTGGGCAACTGGTTGGCGGTCTTGGCGATCAGGCTGATCGCTTCGAAGCGGTTTTCCTCGGCGATGCCGCTGCCGTGCGCGTCCACCATCGTCATGCCGATCCGGGTGGCGTTGCGCACCTGCGGGTAGTCGATGTTGGCGTGGATCCACTGCTTGCCCTCGGCCGAACCGGCCCAGGCGTTGATGCTGTCGCGTGTGCTGGTATCGATGAACTGGATCGAGCTGCGCCCGCTCAGGCCATTGCCGTGGCTGAGCAGGTCGCGGCGCAGGTCGGCGTGGTCCTGGGTGAAGGGCAGGTTGTGCGCCTTGGCATAGCTGCTGGCCTGATCGATCACGGCGTCGACATAGGTCGTCTCACCCGCCTTCAGTGCGTGGCCGTCGATGGCGCCCAGTGCCCATTCGCCACGCTGGCCGAAGTCGACCTGGATCGCGCCCAGGCTGTAACCGCTGTTCTGCGCGACTTTGTTCACCGTGCCCCAGTGCGGTTCGGTCACGCCCTGGGTGATGCCGGCGATGGCCAGATGGTAGGAGGCGGGGCCACCTTCGGTGCCACGGCCGACGGCGAAATACACGGCGCCGGAGGTGGCATCGAGATCGTGGGTATCGATGTTGGTTGGCATGTCTTACATCCTTGTGCAGTCAGAGGGTCTGCCCCTCATGGGTCAGTCCAGCAGCTGGAGATACTTCTGCAGCTGGTCGGCGCGCGCGCTCAGGCGCATCACATCGTTCAGCTCGCCCTGCAGGTTGCCGGGCTGCGAATCGTCGTAGAGCGCGGCATCCAGTTCACCATCGCGGCTGCGCGACTGCAGCCACGCACGCTGGGCATTCACCAGCTTGGTCTTCTTCGCGCCACTCAGCTTTGCCTGCAACTGGCGGTAGGCCTGGTTCAGGCGCTGGTCCTGGCGCGCGCTTTCCGAGGTCAGGCAGGCGGCCTGCTCGACCGCACCCTGCGCCTTGTCACGGCAGGTGGTGAAGGTCGGGCTCAGCCCGGTGGCCGCCGGTGCTGCGGTTGCCGTGCCGATGGCCAGGGTGGCGACGGCCAGCGCGGTGGCCAGGGTCCTGCTCAAACGCTTGTGCTGCATCATCTGCTCCACACGTCCAATCCATTGCGAGCGCTGGACTATAACGGCGTCAATATTTCGTCGTCGTCAACGAATCGCGACAACTGTGACCGGTTGCCCGTCATTGCGGGTGGGCGCCGCCCGGCGTGCGGACGGCCCTCGGGCCGGGGCGCCGAAGCGGTATCCCGGCGCCACCCGCCGCCATTCAGCCACCCGGTGTAAACTATTGATCTCACTGGCAATGCCAGTTTCCACGATCAACACCCCGATGACGTCCGCCACCGCCCGTTACGCCGATTCCCTGCGCCTGTCCGTTGCCCCGATGATGGACTGGACCGATCGCCATTGCCGCGTGTTCCATCGCGTGCTGGCGCCGGGCGCACGCCTGTACACGGAAATGGTGCACGCCAACGCGGTCATCCACGGCGATCGCGAGCGCCTGCTCGGCTTCGATGCCAGCGAACAGCCGCTGGCGCTGCAGCTGGGCGGCAGCGATCCGGCCTTGCTGGCGCAGGCTGCGCGCATCGCCGCCGAGTGGGGTTACGACGAGGTCAACCTCAACTGCGGCTGCCCATCCGACCGCGTGCAGGCCGGGCGTTTTGGCGCCTGCCTGATGCGTGAGCCGGTGCTGGTGGCCGAGTGCGTGGCGGCCATGGTCGATGCGGTCGACATCCCGGTGACGGTGAAGTGCCGCCTGGGCGTGGACGAGGACAACGACTACGACGTGTTCGCCGCCTTCGTCGACCGCCAGGTCGCCGCCGGTGCCAGCATGGTGGTGGTGCATGCGCGCAATGCCTGGCTCAAGGGCCTGTCGCCGAAGGAGAACCGCGAGGTTCCGCCGCTGAAGTACGACTGGGCCTACCGCCTCAAGCAGGAGCGCCCGGCACTGCCGGTGGTGATCAACGGCGGCCTGGCCAGCATCGAGGCGGTGCAGGCGCAGGCCGCGCACGTCGACGGCGTGATGCTGGGCCGCGCGGCTTACCACGACCCTTACCTGCTGCATCAGCTGGAGGCGCTGCACACCGGCGCCCCGCTGCAGGCCCGTGGCGATCTGCTGCGCGCGCTGCGCCCCTATGTGGAAGCACGGTTGGGCGAAGGCCTGGCGCTGAAGCACATCACCCGCCACCTGCTCGGCCTGTTCCACGGCCAACCCGGTGGCCGCGCGTTCCGCCAGGTGCTGAGCGAGGGCGCACACCGCCCTGGCGCCGATTGGACCCTGGTCGAGCAGGCGCTGGCCGTCACCGAACGCGACGCGGATCGTGCCGCGGCGTGAGCGCGGTCACACTCCTGGCTTGACAAGGGGCGCCGATTCGTCCCGAATGTTCACTTAGCTGAACAACGCAGGGGCGGGGCCGGAAAAGTTCAGACCGGATTCACTGCCCCAAACCAAGAATTTGCAAAGGAATTGTAAAGCGCCGGGTCCCGAACCCGGCTCCCGGATTTACGACTTTTGAACGAATCGCCGAGCTCGGCTAGGATCGCATCGATGTCTTCCGCTCCCTTCCATCGCCGCATTGCCTTCGCCACCTGCGTGGTGCTGTCGGCTGTGCCGCTGTCTTCGGCGCTGGCGCAGCAGCCGCCGCGCGGCGACCAGGGGCGGGCGGAGATGATGGAGCGGGGCGAGCGTGGCAACCGTGGCGACGAGCGTTCGCTGTCCGATGCCGTGCGCCGCGTGCAGCGCACCACCGGCGGCCACATCCTCGGCGCCGAGCGCGTGCCGTTCGATGGTCGTGACATCAACCGGGTGAAGTACATGGACGACCGGGGCCGTGTCCGCTACATGGACGACCCCGCCCCGTCGCGTTCACAGCCGCGCACGCCGCGGTCGGATATGTCATCACTACGCGGCGATAACCCCTGAACAGGGATAGTTGTCGCTATCAACCCGTACCCCACAGGCCTCCGGGCCACACCCAGGACACTAGGGAGAGTTCATGCGTATCCTTCTGGTCGAAGACGAAGCCCCGCTGCGTGAGACCCTGGCAGCCCGGCTCAAGCGCGAAGGCTTTGCCGTCGATGCTGCGCAGGACGGCGAGGAAGGCCTCTACATGGGGCGCGAAGTTCCGTTCGATGTCGGCATCATCGACCTCGGCCTGCCCAAGATGTCGGGCATGGAGCTGATCAAGGCCCTGCGTGACGAAGGCAAGAAGTTTCCGGTGCTGATCCTGACCGCGCGTTCGAGCTGGCAGGACAAGGTCGAGGGCCTGAAGCAGGGCGCCGACGACTACCTGGTCAAGCCGTTCCACGTCGAAGAGCTGCTGGCCCGCGTCAACGCGCTGCTGCGCCGCGCCGCCGGCTGGAGCAAGCCGACCCTGGAATGCGGACCGGTCGCCCTGGACCTGGCTGCGCAGACCGTCAGCGTGGCCGGCAGCAATGTCGACCTCACCAGCTACGAGTACAAGGTGCTGGAGTACCTGATGATGCACGCCGGTGAACTGGTCTCCAAGGCCGACCTCACCGAGCACATCTACCAGCAGGACTTCGACCGCGACTCGAACGTGCTGGAAGTGTTCATCGGCCGCCTGCGCAAGAAGCTGGACCCGGATGGCGAACTGAAGCCGATCGAGACCGTGCGCGGTCGCGGCTACCGTTTCGCGATCCCGCGCAACGAGGGCTGAGCCGGCTCCGCCTGGCGAGACCATGATGTCCGGCCGTCTGTGGTTCTTCCGACGCTGGCGGCCGCGCTCACTGCAGGCGCGCCAGATGCTTGCCGCGTCCGTGGGCCTGGTCGCGTTCCTGGCGCTGGCCGGTTACGCGCTCGACGCCGCCTTCGCCGATACGGCGAAGGCGAACCTGCGTGAGCGCCTGAAGAACTACGCCACCGCCTACGCGGCCGGCATCGACTTCACCCGCGACCGCTCGCTGTACATCCGCGAGCAGCCGCCGGACTCGCGCTTCGACGTGCCCGGCAGCGGCCTGTACCTGCAGGTGGTGATGCCGCACGGCAAGGGCAATTCGATGTCCGCCGAAGGCCCGATGCTGCCCACCGTCGGCGGCGGCCTGCTGGCGCCGCGCCAGGAAGTGTTCGAAGGCCCGCTGCCGATGATCCAGATCGACGGCAGCCAAGGCTCGGTGTACCGCTATGGCCTGGGCCTGGTGTGGGACGCCGACGCCGACCCGGCCACCGAATTCCCGTACACCATCTACGTGATGGAAGACTCGCGCGCACTGGGCGCGCAGCTGCGGGTGTTCCGTGGCCGTGTCTGGTTCTACCTGGGCGGCATCGGCCTGATCCTGCTGCTGCTGCAGACCGTCATCCTGCAGTGGAGCCTGCGCCCGCTGCGGCGGGTGATCACCGAGCTGACCAAGGTGCAGCGCGGCGAGACCGAGCGCATGAGCGAGCGCCACCCGCGCGAGCTGGAGCCGCTGACCGACAGCATCAACGCCTTCATTGAAAGCGAGCGCGAGAACCTCGAGCGCCAGCGCAATACCCTGGCCGACCTGGCGCACAGCCTGAAGACGCCCATCGCCGTGCTGCGCACGCAGATGGACAGCGGTGCCGGCGATGGCGCGCTGCGCGAGGAACTGGACGTGCAGCTGCAGCGCATGAACAACCTGGTTTCGTACCAGCTGGCACGTGCTGCGTCATCGGGCCACAAGCTGTTCTCCGCACCGCTGCCGATCGAGTCCAACGCCGAGGAAATCGTACGTGGCCTGGAAAAGGTCTACGCCTCCAAGGGCGTGCTGTGCGAGTTCGACATCGACCCGGCCGCGCGCTTCCACGGCGAACCGGGCGACCTGCAGGAGCTGCTTGGCAACCTGCTGGAAAATGCCTTCAAGTGGGCCAACCGCCGCGTACTGCTGACCGCGCAGCCGCTGCCGGCCCCGAACGCGCGCCGCGCGGGCCTGCTGCTGGCGGTGGACGACGATGGCCCGGGTATCGCCCCGGACGACATCGGCAAGGTGCTGCAGCGTGGCGTGCGTGGCGACGAGCGCGTGCAGGGCCACGGCATCGGCCTGTCGATCGTGCAGGACCTGATCAAGGATTACCGCGGCGAGCTGGCCGTTGGCCGTTCCGGCGAACTGGGTGGGGCCCGCTTCGAAGTGCGCCTGCCGCCGGGGCCGTGATCCACGTCGCCGGGCCATGCCCGGCGGACCCGTGAATCACCCCACCATCTTCGGCGGCTCGCCATACAACTGCCGCAGCTGCGCCGCCACCTCCGGCAGCGCCTGCTGCAGCACATCCGGTGCCGAGAAGTGGTACTCGCTGGCCACCGCGAAGAACTCTTCCGGTGCTTCGGCCGCGTACGGGTCGATCAACGTTTCTTCGCCCGCGTCCACCTGCGCACAGAACGCATCGTAGGCACGCTGGAAAATGCGCGCCCATTCGCGCTGCCATTCGCGCGGCAGCGGCGGCGTGCCATCCATCGCGCCATCCAGCGCGTCCAGCTTGTGCACCATCTCGTGCACCGCCACGCAGTAACCCTCGTGCGGCGCGGCCAGCTCGGCCTGCACGTCGGCCCAGGACAGGATCAACGGGCCGCTGTCCCACGACTCGCCGATCAGCTCGTCATCCCATTCGTGCAGCACGCCGGCCGCATCCATGTGGCTGCGGTGCACCCGGAACGCATCGGGGTAGACCACCAGCTGCGACCAGCCTTCCAGCCCCACCTCGCCGAATTCCAGCAGCGGCAGGCAGCACAGCGCGGCCAGCAGCACGCCATCGCCGGCGTGCAGCTGCAGATCGCCGATCGGGGTGATGGTCTTCTCGTGCAGGAAGCGGGTGGCCAGCACGCGCAGGCGTGCGCGGCGTTCGTCGTCCAGGCCGTGCAGCCAGGCCGCGCGGCGGCAGGCCTCATCCCACAGTGCATCGTCGATCGGCCGCGGTGCAGGCCGCAGCCACTGCAGCAACGACTTGATCAGCGGAACATTCCCGGCAGGTAGCTGTGCCACTTCGGGGCACGGATGCGCTGCAGCACGTCGTCGTCGCTGCCACCGCCGCCCGTGCTGGTGTTGGCCGCCGGGCGGACCGGCGCCGGCTTGGTGGTGGCGGCCGAAGCGGTCGCGGTCGGTGCGCGCTGCGAGGCGGCATCGCCGTTGGAGGACACGCAGGCCCCGCGGCTGTCGTCCAGCGCTGCCGTCGCAGACGCCGCGAAGGGCATCGTCAGCAGGATCAGGCAATGGGCATAACGGCGCATTGACGACATCCACGTTAAGGGAAGGTGAGTTCCCGATTCTAGCCCGAACCCGGCGCCCCGTTGGAAGCCCTCGCGGAACCCAGCGTGGCGGGCGTCGTTGGCGGCTTTCCCGCATAATTCCTTCCTGACTTCGTGGAAGCTGCCGTGGACGACCGCCAATTGCTGGCCAAACTCGCTGCCGGTCGCCTCTCCGGCGACGCCCTGGCCCGTGAGCTGGGCCAGACCCGGGCGGCCATTTGGAAGCGTATTCAAGGACTTAGAGCCGCCGGTGTAGACATCGAGGGCCGTGCTGGCGAGGGCTATGGCCTGACCCGGCCGGTCGATCTGCTGGACCCGGCCACGATCCGCGCCGGCCTCCCCGCCGACGCGCAGGCCCTGCTGCATGACCTGCAGGTGGCCTGGACAGTGGACTCGACCAATGCCGAATTGCTGCGTTGCAGCGCGCCCCAGCGCGGGGTGAGCGTTCTGCTGGCCGAACGCCAGACCGGTGGCCGGGGTCGCCGCGGCCGCACCTGGGCCTCGCCACTGGCAGCGCACGTCTATCTGTCGGTGCTGCGCCTGTACTCCGGTGGCCTGGGTCGCCTGGCCGGGCTGAGCCTGGTGGCCGGCATCGCCGTGGCCGAGGCGATGCACGACCTGGGCTACACCCAGGCACAGCTGAAGTGGCCGAATGACCTGATCGTTGATGGCCGTCGCAAGCTGGTCGGCCTGCTGGCCGAGGGCGGTGGCGAATACGCCGGCCCGGCGCGGGCGGTGATCGGCATCGGCATCAACACGCACATGCCGCCGTCGTTTGCCGAGCAGATCACCCAGCCATGGGTGGATCTGGACACGTTGGCCGGCAAGCCGGTGGATCGCAACGTCGTGGTCGCCGCCGTACTCGCGCGCCTGCTGCCGGCACTGGAAGAATTCGACCGCGAAGGGCTGGCGCCCTTCCTGCCACGCTACGCCGCCTTCGACATGCTGGCCGGCCGCGAAGTACGCGTGGAGCTGGAAGGACAGTGGCAGCACGGTACCGCGCTCGGCCTGGCCGATGACGGCGCACTGCGCGTGCGCATCGATGGCCAGGAGCGCCTGCTGCACGCCGGCGAAGTCAGCGTGAGGGCGGCATGAGCGATTGGTTGTTCGACCTCGGCAACTCGCGCTTCAAGTTCGCGCCGTTGCAGGGTGACCGTGCAGGCGACGTGCAGGCCTGGGCGCATGGCGCCGAAGGCATGGCCGGGCAGCCGCCGCACAGCCTGCCCAGCGGCCGCACCGCGTTCGTGGCCAGCGTGGCCGCGCCGTCGCTGACCAGCGCCATGCTGGACCAGCTGCAGCGCCGCTTTGAACACGTGCACGTGGTGCGCACCAGCGCCGAATGCGCCGGCGTGCGCATTGCCTATGCCAAGCCGGAAAAGTTCGGTGTCGATCGCTTCCTGGCCCTGCTGGCCGCGGCCAAGGCGCAGCGCCCGGTGCTGGTGGTGGGCGTGGGCACCGCACTGACGATTGATCTGCTCGACGCCGACGGCCAGCACCACGGTGGCCGCATTTCCGCATCGCCCACCACCATGCGCGAAGCACTGCATGCCCGCGCGGTGCAGCTGCCGGCCACGGGCGGTGATTACAGCGAATTCGCCAACGACACCGCCGACGCGCTGGCCTCCGGCTGCGATGGTGCGGCCGTGGCGCTGATCGAACGCAGCGCACAGCAGGCGGACGCGCTGCTGGGCGTGGCACCGTCGCTGCTGGTGCACGGCGGCGGCGCACCGGCGCTGATGCCGCTGCTGCCCGGCGCCGACTACCACCCGTCGCTGGTGCTGGATGGCCTCGCCCGCTGGGCGGTGCACCAGCCCGCAGGCTAGTATCCGCGCATGCTGACCCGTGCCCTGATCGTCGTACTGGCCATCCTCAATCTTGGCGTCGCCTGCTGGTGGCTGCTGCGCGATGCGCCGCAGAAGCCTGCGCCGCCGCCGCAAGCGCCCGGCGTGGCCGAGCTGCGCTGGGTGCCCGGTGGCGTGGATGCCACCGCCGCTGCCGAAGCCACGGCCGCCGCGCCGACCGCGCCGCTGATAGAACGGGAACCGGCCGAGAAGACCGCTGTGGCAGCGACGCCTGCGCCGGCCGTGCCGGCCAAGCCTGAGGCCACGTCGGTTGCCGCAGCTGCCAAGCCGGTGACGCCGCCCGCGCCGACCCCGACCCCGACCCCGACCCTGGCGCCGGAAAAGCCCGCGCCCCCGCCTGCCGCCGCCGAGCCGCCGCGCTGTGTCGCACTGGGGCCGTTTGCTGACCGCGCCGCCGCCACCAGCGCGCAGGGCAAGGCCGGCAACGTCATCAGTCAGGTACGCCTGCGCGAACAGCCTGCCGCCAGCGGCAGCGCCCGCTACCGGGTGATGCTGCCGGCCGGCGCCAACCGCGAAGAGGCCCAGGCCACGGTCAAGCGCATCGTCGCCGCCGGCCTGAGCGACTACTACATCATCAGCCAGGGCGAGGACATCAACGCCGTGGCGCTGGGCCAGTATCGCAACCGCGAAGGCGCCGAGCGGCGCATGGCTGCCGTGCAGGCTGCCGGCTTCCAGCCGCGCCTGGTGGCCAGCGGCGACGCCGGCCAGTGGTGGCTGGAGGGGCAGCTGGCGGCGGGCACGCAGCCGGCCCAGGCCCAGCAGCGCAGCGGCGCGGCACAGAGCCGGTCGCTGGAATGCGCAAGGTTGCGCTAGAATCCCCGGACCGCGGCGCTGCCGCCGGTGATGCACCCATGCCGCTTTAGCTCAGTTGGTAGAGCAACTGTCTTGTAACTCGGACGCGGTTGTTGTGGCGGCAGGCCGGAAGGCTAAGCGCGGCAAGGCTTTAGGCCCGCCAGCGCGTAAACTGCGGGGCAGGCCGAACACGGTTTGAGCAAGAGAAGTACGACATCGCCGCTTTAGCTCAGTTGGTAGAGCAACTGATTTGTAATCAGTAGGTCGTCCGTTCGAATCGGACAAGCGGCACCATCCCCGCGATCAGCGCCCCTTCGCGCTGCTCTTCCTGGACCTCGGGTACAGCCTGGCCGCGCGCTGTTCCAGGTACTCGCCCAGCAGCCCGAGCGGCTCCACGCCGAGCGCCTCGGCGAACTCGACCAGCTCCACGGCGTCGATCCGACGCTCCCCGCGCTCGCACTTCGACACGAACGTCTGCGTGTTGCCCAGGCGCGAGGCCAGCTCGACCTGCGACATGCCGACTCGCTTGCGGGCCGTCTTCAGGACGGCCAGCAGTAGCTGGTAGTCGGGATTGTGGGTCGATTGGGCCATCGTGCGGTGACAGGCGGGTCACCGCACGCTAGAGTCCGTATTGGATTAGTCCAAAATAGACTATTTACTGACCTAGCTCAGGGGGAGTGCATGAAGCGGATAGGTATTCTTCTGGTCGTTCTGGTGGTCCTGGCCTGGATCGGGTCGAAGGTGGTGCCGCGAAGCGAGCCGACAGTCGCCCCCGCGCCTGTAACGGCGGCAGAGCCGTCGCCGAAGCAAGCGCAAGAGCCTGCAGCGCCACAGCCCGAGCCGGATCGCCCCATGTCGGCGGCCGAGAAGAAGGCGCAGCAGGAGAAGTGGTTCGGCGCCGAGGCCATCATCGCGGCCGAGCGCGCCGTCAGGCGCGAGTTTAAGGACCCGAACTCAGCGCAATTCAAGGATGTGCGCGCCAACTACACCGAGGAGTTCGGCGTGGTCGCCTGCGGCCGAGTCAACGCCAAGAACGAGTTCGGCGGGTACACCGGCTTCCAACGCTTTGTATTCGGGGATGGGCGAGTGATTCTTGAGGGGCGGAACAACGTCGCCGATGCTTGGGTCGAGGCCTGTCTCTAATGCCCTTTCGTCAACCGTGCGGCTTCCGCTCGGTGCCTGTCGCGGTTCGCGTCGTCCAATAGCGCGAGATGGCGCTTTTGTCCTGCGACACTTGCCCTAAGGCTGGGATCGTGGGGATTCAACTCAAGCTGCGTCTGCGCAGCCCGCATCTTTCGGTGCTGCTTGTTCGGGGCGCGGCTTACTCCATTTCTGCATGCCCTGCCTGTCACAAGCTTGGGTGCGTGTGCATGGAACACTCGGGTCTTGGTTTCCTTCACGGTCAGACCCGCTTTGCGCAATAATCGACTGATCCAACGGATGTCGGTATGCCCGAACCCTTTTCCGGTTATCCCCATGTCGTCGATGTAAAGCGTAAACACCCCACCGCGTGAGCGGACGCGCTTATCAATGGCGTCGAATACCTCGCGGTATGCCCAAAAGGACACGAGAGGGCTTGCAGGGCTGCCAGTAGCCAGGTGTCCATCGCAGCAGAGTAGGTTGGCCAGCGTCTCAGCTACGTCCCTCGGCTGCTTCAAGTAGACCTCGAAAAAATGGATAACGCGCTCGCGGGTGGCTGACTGATAGAACGAGTCGATGTCCATCGTGATCGTGCATCCATCCGCCTCGCAATGAGTGGCAGAGTTGCTTAGGTAGGAGCGGCCAGATCGCGCGGAATGCAGGTAGTCCGGAAGCTCAACGCGGCGGAGGAGCTCAAGGAAGCGAGCTTGGAAGGCTTTGGCACTTTTTGCAGGAGCTTCGATCAGCCGCTCCTTGCCTGGCTTCGACCTGTCGATGTACCGACTGAAGTTGCTGGGCCTCCTGCAGAACTCTCTAAGCTGGCCAGTCGTCCCGGCCCACCGCAGAATTGCGGCGAGCCGGGTATGGCTCGTCATTCCGTATAGCGGGGACGAAACGATCGCGTAGCGCTCAGTTCGCTTTCGTGTGGGCGTCGTCTTTTTCGTCCTCGGTGTGTTCATTCCCAACAGTCCATGAGAGAACGCTCAGCAGTTTTCGGGCGCGAGCACGCCGTGCATCGGACTCACCTTCAAGCGCTTCCATGAAGCTGAGGAAGGTGGAGGCTGGTACGTCGAAGGTGTGCGCGTACTTGTTCAAGACTTCGAGGCTCACCTTCTTTTCGCCTCGCTCCAGTTCTGACAAATAGGACTTGGAGATTCCTAGTGCGTCAGCGAGTTCGCCCTGTTTCATCCGATGCACTTCTCGGACGATCTTGAGGGCTTTGTTCAACATGTCTACTCCCGTTTTGCAAGGAGTGCTTAGGTCTGTTCTAAGGGAGGGTGCTGATCTTGTCGTATCGTGCTTGCTGGCTATTGGCTGAAATCAGAGATAGCGATCCATCAACTTCCAGATCACCCCAATCACCAAACGCATGAACCAAGGCTTCCTCAGAAAACGCTTGAGGTAACCGACCAACTGCTGACGCTTGTCGTGCTTCCGACCGTTCTGCTTGCTACTCATGGTCTTGTCTCGGTGTGGTGCGAAATTGCACCCCTTGCGACACCTGAGACGGGGAAGCGCCAGCTTTTGCCCTCCTATAGCCCACTGGCGTCGCTCCTTGCCGACGCCACCTGAATCCCACGACCCTCGACCTTCGATCATCGACCTCGGACCGACGTCGCCGCAGGAGCCTGTGGGGCTTTCGCCCCTCGAGCCTTTCGGCCCACAACGTGCAAGGATGATCCCCGTCACGACAGTTACAGACTGCCAGAGCTGCGTGACGGAGTCATGCTGCTGGCGAACGTTTGTTCAGTTAATATTTATGTTATTGATGGGCGCATGGTCGCATCAGGCAGCCTGTGCCGCTTCCGATACCGGCACTGTCTGATACCGGAGCAGCCCCGGGGCGAACCGGACGACACGGGCTCGCCGGGGAGCCCGGACACAACGTTGGTGTCAACGCGCGAGCCATCCGGGTACAGTGTGGTTAATCGGGCTGCTGACCAGACCAGCTCGAGGATTGCCGGCAGTAGCTATGGCGATCAGAAGTGCTTTCGGTGGCAAGAACAGCCGAGGCCAGCCCAGCGTGACGAACTGAGCAGCCCATCTCTGCGACGCACAGCAGCCCAGTCCCCCGGCGGCATTCCGCCTCCGCGGGAACTTGGAGATGGAGCACGCCTGTGACTACCCCCGAACCCAACAAGCTCACTCCCGAGGAACTGGCCGAACTGCACGCGCTTCCCGACGCGGCTATGGTCAAGCCCGAGGAAGCCGCCACGTTCCTGCGGCTCAAGCGCGCCACGTTGTCGTGGTATCGCTGCCACGGCGGCGGGCCGAAGTACTCCCGCGTCGGGCCGAAGCTGATCCGTTACCGCATGGGCGACTTGCGCGACTACGCAAGGGGCCAGCCGATGAGCGAGGGCGTCCGCAAGGTCGCCGCCGCGATGCTGGCCGCCCGCACCGCCAACGCGGAGAACTGACCGATGGCCGCACAAGAAAACGCCCACGGCGTGCTAGACCGTGGGCGCAAGGTTACGACTGACCGGGAGACGGAGCCTGCCAGAGCTCACGGGGTCAATGATGCCGCTAGGTCTGCCGGACCGACGCCATCGTTCGACGTCGATGGTCTGATCCGCGCGGGTCTCACACTGATCCCGCTCCACAGGTGGGACGCGAAGGACGCGAGAGGCCGCGCACGTGGCAAGACCCCGAGGGACGCGGCTTGGCAGGCGAAGGACTACGACAGCCGCGAGGTGGTCGAGGGCGCACGGCGCGACAGCCGCAACGTGGGCGTGCGCCTGCCGCCGACCTGGATGGTGCTGGACGTGGACCCGCGCAACTTTGGCGGGAAGGACGATCCCGACAATGCCGCCGGACGCGACCCGCTGGCCGAGCTGGCACGCGACGCGATGCTCGATCTGTCGACGTGCCCGCACGTCGTCACTGGCTCGGGCGGCCACCACTACTACTTCCGAAAGCCGGCCGACGTGCAACTGCTCGATAGTCTGGAGCGCTACCCCGGCGTGGAGTTCAAGAGCCAGGGGCGCCAGGTCGTCGCCCCCGGCTCCGTGCATCCGAACGGAAGGCGGTACGAGTGGGACGACCTGGCACCTTTCCCCGAGGAAGCACCGCACGTGCCCGACGCGCTGCTGCGCCTCATCCGCCGCCCGACGCGGGCTCACGGCGAGGCGGCGGGCTTCGGCGAGCTCACGCCGGAGATGCTGGCCGAGACGCTGGAGCAGCTCGACCCCGAAGCGTTCGCCGAGCACGACAAGTGGCGCGACCTGATGATGGCCTGCCATCACGCCACCGCGGGCGAGGGGCGGCAGGAGTTCATCGACTGGAGCACGCAGGACCTGAAGTACCGGGACGATGCGTGGATCATCGGCAGGCGCTGGGACTCGCTGCACGCCACCGCAGGCAAGGGCGGGCGGCCCATCACGGTGAAGCTGCTGCACAAGTTCGTGCAGGAGGCGGGAGGCCACGTCGCGCGCGTCGACGCGGTCGACGACTTCGAGGTGTATGAGGACCCCGAGGACTTGGGCCTGGGCGTGGACGACGCGACGCTGCGCGAGCCGCCGAAGGTGACGGGCGTAGACGCCGTAGTCGAGGAGCTCAACGAGAAGCACTGCGTAGTGATGGAGGGCGGCAAGTTCAGGGTATTCACCGAGATGTTCGACCCCGTTGTGAAGCGCCCGTTCTTCCAGCGGTCCACGAAGGAGGATTTCCAGAACCTATATCTCAACCAGCTTGTCGAGCGCCCCAACGAAAAGCCGTTGCCGAAGGCACACTTCTGGCTGAAGCACCCGAGGCGCCGCCAATACCAAGGCATCATTTTCGATCCAAGCCAAGAGCACGACGGCTGGCTCAACCTGTGGCGCGGCTGGTCTGAGCAGCCGAAGAAGGGCGACTGGTCGCTGCTGCGCGAACTGATCCGGGACGTACTCGTGGACGGCGTGGAAGAGCACTTCGAGTACGTACTCAACTGGATGGCCTACATGTTCCAGCATCCCGATAAGGTTGCCGAGGTGGCGCTCTGCTTCAAGGGCAAGAAGGGCACCGGCAAGGGCACGCTCGGACGTGCGCTGTCCGATCTGGCGGGGACGCACGGACTACACGTCAGCGCGCCAGAGCACATAACGGGACGCTTCAACTCGCACCTACAGAACTGTGTGTGCCTGTTTGCCGACGAGGCCTTCTGGGCCGGCGATAAGGAGGGTGAATCGAAGCTCAAGCAACTGGTCACCGAACCAACCATGACGTACGAGGGCAAGGGACGCGACGCGGTCAAGGGCAAGAACTTGGTGCACATCGTCATGGCCTCCAACTCGGAATGGGCGGTGCCAGCAGGGCTGGGTGACGAGCGCCGCTTCGCCGTGTTCCAGGTCAACGATAGCCGGCGCGGCGACAAAGACTTCTTCCGCCGTCTCAACCGCCAGCTCGACCAAGGAGGTCGCGCAGCCCTGCTGCACGACATGCTCACTCGCGAACTTGGCGAATGGGCACCACGCGACAATGTGCCGAACAGCAAGGCACTTGCAGACCAGAAGATCCGCGGCTTAGACCTGGAGCACGAATGGTGGCTTTCGCTGCTCCAGTCGGGCGAGCGCCCGACTGACGATCTCGACGGTGTACCTGCCGACGAAGTGCTGGGCAGCGCAACGACCTGGGGCGAGGAACCTGTCGGCATCCTGTGCTCCACATTGCGTGAGTCCTATCGCGCCTACGCAAAGGAAAAGCGGCGCTCCTGGAAAGCGGACGACGCCTTGGGCAGGGTTCTGGCTGATCTCGGTGTCCAGCGTCGCCAAGTTGGCACGAAGCGACACCGTGGAAAGTGGTACTACGTCCTGCCCCCGTTCGGCCAGGCGCTCGACGCTATGGCGAAGGCTCTGGGCGTGGACGCTGATAGGTTGCTTGGAGCGCGCGACTGAGGCACCTGCGCAATATGGGGAAAAGCGAGCCGCAACTGCATCTCGGTTGCGGCTTTTTCTTTACATGGCAAGCACTTGAGCCCGACGCAATCGCCGCACTCAGGAAAACGACGTCCCACTTGTCATCGTAAATCGTCTTGATATTGCCTCTTGAACCGTGCTCTCGGCCGATCCGAGGTGACGCTTTCTCTTTCTTACTTTTTAAGTAGTTGCAGTAGCTGCAGTAATTACACAGATGGCAAAATATTGATTTGCAAAAGCATTTGTCGAGCCTTTTGCACCCAAGAGGGTAATCGACGCAATCGTTCCTCAGCTTCTTGGACAATCCTGCGGCCCCGGCCCGAACAGCCGTGGCCGACCTCTCGGCGCAGCGGCCGATGCGGGGGAATGCGCCGGTTCGTCCTTCCGACCGTGTGTGCCGTGTCCTTCGCGCGCGAGGGCAAGTCCGGGCAACCAAACCCCTTAATCAAGCATCGGATGGCCGCCACCATCCAAGCTGTTGATCCAACTGCTTGAACGATGGCGTGCCTACGCGCGTAAGCACGACACGATCACGCCGTAAGCCACTTTTCATGGAGACGGCGACGTGCATTCCATCCCGAACACCTTCACGCCAGAGCGGCGCGAGCTGTTCTTCCAGGTGCTGGAGGACACGTGTTCGCCCAAGCAGGCCGCCGCAGCGGCAGGCATCAGCAGGCAGACGGCCTTCTACCACAAGGCCAACGACATCGAGTTCCGCACCCGGTGGGAGAGGGCGATCGAGGTCGCCCTGGACTCGCTGCTCGCCGAGGCGTACAGGCGCGCCGCGCTCGGGTACGACGAGCCGGTCATCCACCAGGGGCGCCTCGCCACCACCTCGGACCCGACGACCGGCGAGGAGAGGCCGCTGACGGTGCGCAAGCACAGCGACAGGCTCCTGGAGGTTCTCCTGAAGTTCCGCTACGGCGAGCAGATGGCGGACAGGCTGCGCGTCAAGGTCGAGGACACGGGCCTGTCGGCCGACGCCCTGCTGGCGATGCCCGCCGACGAGCGCGCCCAGCTCGTGGCGCTGCTCTCCAAGTACAACGCGGCGCGGCCGCAGGAGGAACAGGACGATGAGTGACAGGCTGAGCGTCGCCGAGGCCCTGGCCAAGGCGGAGCAGATCGAAGTCATGCTGGGCGCGATCCACGACACGGCGCCCGAGGCGGTCGCGGCGATGGGCGGGTGCGACGCCTTGGCCCGGCGCAGCGAGATGACGTGCCTCGGCCCGGTGCCGCGCCTGGATGCGAACGAGTGGGAGCGCATGTCGCTGGAGTACGAGGCGCGGCGCGAGCATGGCAGTGTCAACCGAGGCGCCTAACGGGCAGCCGGTCGCTGTGGAGGTGGGCGGAGTGCGATACCCCTCCGCCAGGCAGGCGGCCCAAGCACTAGGGATCGGGTACAGCGCCGTGACGGCGCGCTGCCACGACCCCAGGCACCCGACCTACCGCTGGCTCGGCGCCACGCCGGGCAGGCGCCAGGTGCACGACCCCTCCACGGTGCGGATGGGCCGGGACTTAGCCGAGCCCTCCCGGTGGGCGTTCGACGGGTGCGTGCGACGCGCGCCCGTGGTGGACACCAACTTCGACCCGCCGCGCTTGGTGCGCTGCGTGGGCTGGGTCGGGTGCATGACGTGCGGCAGGCCGCACTGGTCCGACGACGTCGTGCGGGCGCGCATGTGCGTCGAGTGCGGGGGCGCGGGCGGATGGCCCGTCGGCGCGCGCCCGGACGGGGACCACTGACATTCGATCGGGCAGCGGCGCGACGCCAAGCCCATGAACCGCAAGCCGCCGAGGCGGCGCCGGCTTCGGGGGAAACACGTCCGGAGAACGATGGCGTCCGCAGCCAACGCTCCGCGACACATTGCAGGCGTATCCGGTCAGCGCACAGGCGCGCGTGACCCGCACCTCGGCTTGGTGCACGCGCTCGTGACAGGCGACCGGAGGACCAACCTCACAGGAGCCAGCGAGCCATGAAGATCACCCTCAACGACACCCCCCTCCTCAGTCCCCAGCAGATCGGCGAGCTCGCATCGCAGCTCGACCTGCTGCACAAGCGCACTCTCTCCGCGATCGAGCGGCTGAACAAGGACGTCGCGACCCGCAAGCAGCAGATCGCTTCGCGCTGGAAGAGCGCGGCCGGCATCGGCGCGGGCGACGTGGCGCGCTTCGCCCAGAACGAGACGCTCGCCAGCATCCGCGAGATCCAGGACAACTCGAAGGCTGAGCTCGACAAGATCATCAAGGACGCGGGCGCCCCGCACGCGCAGCTCATCGGCCAGCGCGAGTTCTACGATTCCCCGGCGAAGGTCCTGGCCCGCGCGGCCCTGGGCGACCCCAAGCGCACCGAGTACCTCCAGCAGCTCCAGCACGCCGGCCCGGCCGAGCTCGGGCACATGGCCCAGGTCGCGGTCGGCACACGGAACGTGGCCCTTGCCTCGGCCGTGCTGTCCCTGATCGACCGCATGCCCTCCAAGGACCGACCCGTCGGCCCGGCCGAGCTGGCGTCCGCGATGAAGCAGGACGACTTCCTCAAGGTCCAGGAGTACATCAAGCTGGGCGACGCGCGCCTCCAGGGCATCCTGGTCGCCATCCGCGCCTGGTACGCCGGCAAGGCCAACCCCCTCAGCTCGGTGCAGCTCGCCATGCGCGAGCGGGACATCGACCACGACCTGATCGGGGGTGGCGATGCGTAAGCTGACCCACTACTCGACGGACCACCCGGTGGCGATCGCGCTCGCCGGCATGGTCGGCGCCCTGCGCACGGGTGGCGACCTCCTCGCGTCCTTGGCCGAGCGGGCTGAGGACGCGGGTGTCCGCCCGTACTCCGAATACTTCGACGACGCGGCGCGCCTCGCGGGCATGCCGTACTGCCGCGCGCTGGACCTGTACGTGGACCGCGAGACCAAGCGTCGGGCCGACCGGCTGGGACACGGGCAGGCGCACCTCGCGCTCTGCTGACCGGGCAAACGCGGCCGGGCTGGTTGGGTGCGCAGAGGGGCGACGGGTTGCCCCGGCCGTGTTTCGAGGGGGATGTCCTGAGGGCATCCCCTTCTTTTTCTATGACATAGGCGAAAAGACGAGCCAATCTCTAATTGGAGAGTGCCTTAATGGCCTCGTCTACCTGTGGGTTTTTGCCTTTCCCAGACGGCATCCATATCCAGCTTCGGAAGCTCCTCTTTGATCTTCTCAACGGCCTTGGCGGAGTACCGCTTGAATCGCTGGGAATCGACCTTGAAGTCCTTAAAGTAGTCATCCGACTCTTGAAGCTTCAACTCCTTAACAACGGCAAGGGTCTTGGGTGGAGAGAGGCCGACCTTCTCGGCGACTGCATGTAGACCCAGTGAGTAGAAGCCAAGTTGATCGACCTTCCTTACCGCTAGGACCGTCGCTCCGGGAGTACCCTCTGGAACGATGTGTACGGCATCGCCGTCCTTTCGGGTGATGCGGATTGCTACGTTAATTCCCTCGCCCTCAGCTGAAACCCGAAGAGTGGAGATGCCGGGAAACAACTCCTGCCAAGTCTTACCCTCCTTCACCTTGCGCGCCAAAGCGTTCACTTCGAGCTCGCTCGGTTGTGAGCGTACGCCGGACAGTGAAGACTCAACGATGGCAAGAGCTTTGAGCTTCGCCTTCGCCTCAACCTGGTCGCGTGAGTAGGGCTGGAGCTGCTGGATGATTTTCTCGAAATCTGCCTCGATCATCGTATGCAGGTTGGGCGGTGGGTTGGGCGAAACGGGCAACACTCGTTCCGGAACGTGGTCTCTGAGTTTCTCGTCGAAAACTCTGCTGAGAATGTCGCGGAACAGAGTTACACCTGCCTGAGCGTGCAGGTATAGCTCCTGTTCGGAGAGTTCGACCACGTCGTGCTGAGCAGCGTCGCGGAGGCTGTTGATGATCTGGACGGTCAGACCTTCGTCCACGCTGAGAAACTTGACATCGGCGTCATCAAGGCACTTGCGCACGCATTTCTCGAAGCCAATTGTCTCCCGCTCGTAGGCCTCCCTGATCTTGCCGCCCCGGTGGATGATGGCTGCCTTGAGGATCAGCTCGAAGCTCCGATCGAGGAGGATTAGGACCGCCTCCTTCCTGCCCCTGTCCCAAGGCCTGTTGAAGTGCTCGACTGCAAGCACCAACGAGTCTATGCCCTTGTCCAACAGCATTCTGGCCTGCTTTTTCATTCTGCTCCTCGTATTAGAAGAAGATCCGTTGGGGGGGGGGGGGGCTCCCAAACCCAGCGTATCGCGACCTAATGCCTATGTGTCCACCCACATGTAGGAGAACGCCATGAACCTGGAAGACGTGCCCACAAAGGAACTGCTCGCGCTGCACAACCGCATTGCCGACAAGCCCGCGGGACCCAAGACCTTCGCGACGCGATCGAAGCTCGTAGCGCGTATCGAGCAGATCGCGGCCGACAAGAACATCGACCTGAGCTCGCCCGAGCGGCCGAAGAAGCCCAAGGCGGCCAAGGAGCGCGCAGAGCCGAAGGTCGCTGCCGCCGAGGCGCCCGAGGCGACCGAGAAAAAGCCCCAAGGCATGGGCATCGGAGCGCTCGCACGAGCGATCCTGATGGACCCGGCGGGCCACCCGCACGCGCTCATCGCCGAGATGGTCAACGCACAAATCGAGGGCGCCGCCGCCACGGCCAAGTCGGTGCGCTGGTATGCGAACGACATGCGTAAGAAGGGCGCCGAGGTGCCGCCCCGTCAGAAGCACCACCCCGCCGACATGGACGAGGAGCAGTCGGCCGAGGCGCTGCGCACCGTGCGGGTGGTCGAGCCCGCGCCCTTCGACGAGTGACGCGTTCTCCCGCCGTGCACGAGAAAGGGCCACCTTCGCGGTGGCCCTTTCATTTTCATCGCCTTGTGGTGCGTCGCGTGCCGACTGCGGATCAGGTGGCCAGCCTCGGCGGCCACGTCCCGGGCTTGTGCACGAGGCCCAGCGCGTCGAGGATGTAGCGCGACGCCTTCTCCTGATGCTCGCGCAGGTGGTCGAGCGACGGGTGCAGGTAGCCCATCGTGACGCCGCCGCTGGACGCGCTGTGGTTCAGCAGGAACCGCAACTCCAGCAGCGGAATGCCTGCCTGCAATGCGAGGGACGCGTACGCGTGCCGCAGCGCGTGGCCGGTGAGGTCGCCCAGCTCGTGCTGCTGGACCTCCGCCACCCGGCCCGACGCCGAGTCGGCTGGGAACAGGTAGGGCGTCTTGCGCCTCACGCTGTCGGCCCCCGCCTCACGGTGGGCGAGTAGGTCGGCGAGCACAGACGACAGCGGCAGGTCGAACTTCTTGGCCGCGCCGCCCTTGGGGTTCGGTACGTGCAGGTGGCCATCGCGGAGGTCCGCGCGCCTCGCCTCGCACGAGGCGGTCCTGCGCATGCCCGACAGCAGCATGAACAGTTGCAGGTCGCGGCGTACCGGGTTGCCCAGCGACAGGACAGCCTTCCCCCACGCCCTGAGCTTGTCGGGACTGGCATCCACCTCGCGGCGGCGCATGCCGTTCATGTCCACGTTGCCCACCGGGTTCGGGGGCAGGTCTGGGAACTGCCGCAGGGCGCGGTTGTAGACCGAGCGCAGCACCCGCATGGTGTTGTCGCCCGAGGTGGCGCCGCTCCTCTCGGTGATCCGCCGGTGACGCTCGCGCACGCCCTGACGGTCCGCGCCGATCTCGGCCAGCGGCCGGTCGAGCCAGTCCTTGAGGTAGTAGGTGACGTGGTACTCATAGCCGCTGCGGGTCTTGTCGGCCAGCCGCCGGGAGTTGAGGTGCAGATCCAGCCCCTCCCGCAGGGTGATGCCGCGCGCCCGGGCCCTACGACGCTCCTCGTTCGGGTTGGTGCCGCCCCGCATGCCGACCAGCGTCTGCCGTGCGGCGTCCCGGGCTTGCTTGGCGTCCATCGCCGGGTGGTCGCCCAGCTTCGTCCTGACCTGACGCCCGTTGACGAGGGACTGGACGTAGAAGCTGCGCTTAGTGGGGGTGACGATAAGGTAGAACCCCCTCATCTCGGTGTCGGCGTACAGGGCCGACTTGCCCGGCTCGGGCCGGGGCGCCCTCTCGACGAGGGACTGGGTGATCTTCGACTTCATGCTGGCTCCGTGTGACGGGGCCACGGCTCGGACACGGTTTCGCACCACAAGGTGCCGTGTTCAGACGCGCCGTTTGTGCCCCTGAAGCTTCATTAAGTCGCGGTTTTTCCTCGGTGTAAGCGGCCCCGGACCATCCGATTTCAAATCATGGCAAGCTATCCACCCGCCGACTTGTAAACAGTAGGTCATCCGTTCGATTCGGATAAGCGGCACCATCCCCTATGAGTCGGCGTCTCTTTGCGCTGCTCCAGGCACTCGCCCGGCGGTTCGAAGGACGGAAGATCCGCTGTCTCGACAGTCCTACCTTGAGAATGATGGTCCATCCTGCGCATGAACCTGCTGCGCTGGTGGCTGTTCAAGATTTGCGGCCAACGCTTCAGCGCGATGAAGGGACTCTGCTTCGGGCGAGCGAAGCGCGTCCATCGTATTCATGGCTCCGCGGCGTTGGGCAGGATCGTCCATCGCTCCCTCGACGATGAATACTTTCTCGCCACGTGCAAGGGACTCTGTCGGGTTGTTCAGTACAACGTGGTCAACTCTTGAAAACCCTTGCTCCTTCGCGAGCACCAACAGACTCGCGGACATGCGCTGGCTCGACTCATCCCACTGCTTCCCGCTCTCGGCGTCCAGGCGTTCCACACCCGCTCTTATCTGCATGTAGAGAGAGCGGTCAGCGTTGCCGAGTTCAGCTACAGAGGAAGCTGTTCGCTGCACTGAGAGTGAGTCGTCGGCGACCACGGCGACTCTCTCCCCAGCCGAAGTGCGCTCGGCGTCAAATTCTGGCTCGGGCCTACGTCGACGCTGCGTGGGTGCTAAGTGCTGATCATAGTGCGCGCCATAGTAAAGCTCGTATGTCGCATGAGGACCCACAGAAGGAGCCTCCGTTTTGAACACCTCAGCGATCTGTCCAAGCGCCTGGTTTCGATTGATCCGCCCGGCCTGGAGTTCAACGGCAATGGCTCCATACTGTTGCGGTCGATTACCCGTACCCGACACGCCAATGTCCGGTCCACCGGCCGCAATGAGTTCACGCTGGACCTGGACATTACTGAGCGTCGCAGCGGCTTCTCCGCGTAGCAGGGTGTTTACATAGGATTGCTTGGACGTCCGATCTGGTTGCTCGGTGAAGAGATGATGCCCAACTTCATGAGAAAGAGAACGTGCGATTCTGGGGCCCTGCCCGATGGCGTTCTCGTCAATGACGATCTTCACACCGGGAACAAGATAGGTGCCGCCACCGGCTGGCCCCGATTCGACACCCAGGTTGTCGTGATCAGCCTGTGCAAGACCCGCTCGAAGTGTTTGGGATTTGGTCAGAAGCGGTGCCAGCGAGGGATCAACCAAAGGCGAAGCCGGACGACGTGTTGCCCCTGGTCGGCCACTCTCCTGCGGCTGTGACAGTGCAGATTCTTCAGTACGCTCCATGTCGCGGCTCTTTCGCAATGACAGGGATCAGCGCTGACTGATCGATACGTAGGTCAGCGTCTTGTGGTCAAGGGAGAGCCCGAGTACAACCTTGGCACTGTTCACCTGAGCAGACCAGTAAGGGCGGGAATCAGGCGCATCCGGGTGGGGTGGATACATGGCGGATTCCTCCCAGATGATTTCCTCGAGCGCGATGCTCGGTGGTGCGACCTCAAAGATCAAGGTCGCGTGCGTAGGATCGTCGGCAGGACTTCTCAGCGTGATGTTCTGGATACCAAGTCCGCCCAGCATGCCGCGTTCTGCGGTCCGCTCGTCCCTCAAGCCTTGTCGAGTTGGCTCTCCCAGGTGCGTGTGGAGCTGTTCATTCAATGCGTCGACATCATCAAAACGCAACTTGGTCAAACGCTCGATATCGTTCTTGAACCGCTCCATACCAGTTTCACTCCCTGATTCGACGGGCCGTTTTTGATTCAGATGATCTGATGGGGGCGGCGGCGCGGCGCTCGTACATGCTGCCAGCACAAGCGCCGGAACAGCGATCGCGAGGCGACGACGCACTGCTATCCAGAGGTGGCGCCGAAGTCCACGTTCTGATGAAGAAGCGCATTTCTCGACCCATGCATTCATGAAAGCATCTCGCGCGCCAATGTCACACTCTTGAATCTAGCACAGCATTTTGTGAGCGCGGATCGGGTACGAGTGAACAATGAGCTGCTGAAAGCGCACCCGATTCCACTTTCCAATCTGAAAAGACGGGGCGTCGGCTGCGAGGGAGGGAGTGCCAGACGGGAGGCCGAGCACAGCTCCATGCGTGCATTCCCGATAGTTGAAAGACTGTAGTCAGTAGGCTACAGTCCTCCATGAAGATCCAGCGTACCCGTCAGTTCGCGACATGGATTGACGCTCTCAAGGACGTAACCGCACGCGCTCGCATCCTGGCCCGTATCGGTCGGCTCGCTGAAGGCCATCCCGGTGATCACCGCTATCTGGCGGATGGCGTTTCTGAATTGTGTATCGATGCAGGACCGGGTTACCGCGTTTACTACACCCAGCGCGGCAGGCAGTTGGTGATTCTCCTGGTTGGAGGCGACAAGGGTTCGCAGCGGCGCGATATCGAGAAGGCCAGGGAGATTGCGCGTGCCCTGTGAGCGTGGAACTGGCTGTCGACGAAACGACTCAATACCGAAGTACCGGAGCTGTCCCATCATGGCCATCAAGAGAAAAGTCGAACTCAAATCATTTGATGTGGCCGAGCATCTTCGGACACCGGAGGAAATGGCGGCTTATCTCGACGCCTGCATCGAAGAAAGCGACGGCGATTCTGCTTTCATCGCCAAGGCGCTCGGCGATATCGCCCGCGCTCAGGGGATGAGCAAGGTTGCGCGTGCGGCGGGTTTGTCGCGCGAGAGTCTGTACCGCGCACTGTCGGGCGAGCGCAGCCCCGATTTCGCCACCATCCTGAAGGTGACCCGTGCCCTGGGTGTGCGATTGCATGCCAGCGCAGCATAAGCACATGCGCCGATCATGATGCGTCGGCGCGGCGCCGGTCGCAAAGGCGGTGGAACAAAAATGAAGAAACCGCCTTTCGCTGGTTGTGTCGTCCCAACCCGGTGAGTCAACTCACTGTATGGTGTGGGCAGATCCTTCGATCAACGCCGCACACACACGACGACCGCCGCAGCCTCAGCTACGCACCTGCAACGCCACATACCCGGCCAGCCCCCGGCAGGCCAGCATCAGCCCCTCACGCACGCCGTCGCCGATATCGTCCTTCTCTTCCCCATCCACGCGCACGCGCTCGTTGGCGTGATACAGCTCCAGCAGCGACACCAGGCCCACGGCGGCGCGATCCCTGCGTGCGGCGGCCACGGCGTGGCCGGGCGTGCTGGATGGCCCCTGCCACGGCTGTCCGTCGGCGGCATCTCCGGCATGGATGCGGCGCAGGCAGACGGGCAGGTTGATGGGCGCGGGCGCATCGTTGGCGGCGGCAAGGGCGGCTTCCAACGGCTGCGCCAGTTCGAGCGGCAGATGCAGGGCGGCGTCGCCCAGCGTGGCGGTCAGATAGGGGTAGAGCGTCTTGGACATGCGGGCATCCTCGTCAGGCACAGAGGCGCCGCCACGATAGGGTGGCGGGCGATGCGTGGCTTCCAAGACCGGAGATCGATGAGCCGGCGGGCACAGGGCCCCCACGCACCGCCCGCCGTAGACCGGCGAACGGATTGCCAGCCGGCGCCGCTCCTGGGAGGACGGCGCCGGCTGGCAAGCGTATACAGCTTCAATCAAACGGGCTTGGAAGACCCGGCCACCTCTGCAGGTGGCGATTCATCATGCGCACGCCAAACCCCCGCCTACCAGTCGATTGTTTCGATGGCATCGGGTGACCTGAAAGGAAAAATGAATTATCGCGATTGGCCTGTTTCCGCCGCTGCGATGCCGAAAGCGACATATCGCGCAATGCGATCATCCGCTGGAAATCGGTAGGTCTCAGCGCTGTTGCAAGGCGTGGAACCGCCTACCAAGTAAAGCTGGCTTAACAGCCCGGGTAGAGCGCCACAGCCACCATAGCAAACACAAACCCCCAAACGCGCGCCCGGATATTGATTCTCCTCACACACCGCTCCCGACTCCCCACCGCATACTTCGGGCACATACCTGTTCGGGACCCGCCCATGCGCCGCCACGCCCTGCCGCTCACCGTCGCACTGTTGTCCACCGCGTTCGCAGTCCCGGCCATGGCCGCCGTGCCGTTCTTCAACGCCAGCTGCCCGGGCGGCATCGATGTGCACGCCGATGAGGGCGGGCCGGTCTACGTGCAGGGCCGCGAGACGGCGTTGAAGCGCTTCAACGACCGCTATTTCGAAGCACGCGATGCCAACAGCGGCATCACCCTGTCGATCAGCCGCAACGATGACGGCTCGCCGCAGGTCAGCTACACCGGCCGGGGCGGCGCCAATGGCATCTGCCAGGTCAGTAGCAGTGGTGCGCCCGCGCCCGCCGCAAACAGCGCGCGCCCTCGCGATGGCGCTGCCGGGGACGCCGCGCTACCGCGCGAAGTCACCTGCGAATCCACCGGCCAGCAGCAGGTATCGTGCGATCTGAATACCCGTGGCAACGTGGAAATCGTGCGCCAGCTCAGCCACACCCGCTGCGAACAAGGCCAGAACTGGGGCCTGTCGCGGCATTCGGTGTGGGTGAATGGTGGCTGCCGTGCGGTCTTCCGTAATGTGTCCAAGGCGGCCAACAGCGCGGCGCCGGGCGATACCGCGCTGGGTTCCTGCAATATGAGCAAGGGCGCGCAGGGCACGCTGGTCACCCAGATGCCGGTGGGCAGCGATTACCAGGAACTGATCATCGATTATCCGGATGGCCGCTTCCTGTGCATGATGCGCAACAACGGCCAGGTGCAGAGCGTGACGCCACTGCGCCGACGCTGACGGCAGTACGAGCAGCGCTGCTGAAGGGGAGCATCACGGAGGGCAGTGCGGTCGCCTGCCCTGCTGCACCGCCGCGAGTGGTGTCACACAGCTCTGGCTAGACTGTGCTTCTTTTTCCCCCGCAGGAGGCACCCATGGCCCATCCCATTTCCGTATCGTTGATTGGCGTACCCACCGACGTGGGTGCCGGCCATCGCGGTGCTCGGCTGGGGCCGGAAGCGCTGCGCGTGGCGGGCCTGCCGGAGGCGCTGGAAGCGCGTGGCGTGGACGTGCGCGACCTGGGCAACCTGGATGGCCCGCGCAACCCGTGGACCGCGCCGGTGGAAGGCTATCGCCACCTGGATGAAGTGGTGGCGTGGAACCACGCGCTGATGGAAGCCAGCTACGCCGAACTGCAGGCCGGCCGCATGCCCATCATGCTCGGTGGCGACCACTGCCTGGGCATCGGTTCGATCACTGCCGTGGCGCGCTGGTGCCGCGAGCAGGGCAAGACCCTGCGCGTGCTGTGGCTGGATGCGCATTCGGACTTCAACACCAGCGACGTGACCCCGTCGGGCAACATCCACGGCATGCCGGTGGCCTGCCTGTGTGGTCTCGGCCCGGATGCGCTGACCCGCCTGGGTGGCAGCGCGCCGGCGATCACCCCGGCGCAGATGCACCAGATCGGCATCCGCTCGGTGGACCCGGAAGAAAAGCGCCTGATCAAGACCCACAAGGTGGATGTCTATGACATGCGCTACATCGACGAGAACGGCATGAAGCGCGCGGTGGAAGCGGCGCTGGCCGGCATCGACGAAAACACCCACCTGCATGTCAGCTTCGATGTGGACTTCCTCGACCCGAGCATCGCCCCGGGCGTGGGCACCACGGTGCCGGGTGGGGTGAACTACCGCGAGGCGCAGCTGGTGATGGAGATGATCGCCGACACCGGGCGCATGGGTTCGCTGGACATCGTCGAGCTCAACCCCTTGCTGGACAAGCAGAACGCCACCGCCGAACTGGCCGTGGACCTGGTCGAAAGCCTGTTCGGCAAGTCCACCCTGATGCGTGACTGAGCTCTCCGCCTGAACGGATCTGTGATCCGTTCACACCCGCTCCACGCCCCTGCCGCCAGATTGCACTTCACGCGGCGGCAGTGGCATTGGCTCCTTCCGCCGAGCGACCGAACCCCATCCGCGAATGAAGCGGTATAGCGGCGAACCCAAGGAGAAGCCCATGAAGCGCGTAGTTGCCCTGATGCTGTTGTCGATGTTCTCGGTGGCCCTGCTGGCCGGTTGCAACACCGTTGCCGGTGCCGGCAAGGACGTGCAGAAGGCTGGCGAAAAGGTTGAGGATGCCGCCAAGGGCCGTTGAGCCTGAAGTGGAACGGAAAGAAAAAAAGGCCGGGGATCTCCCCGGCCTTTTCTGTTGCGCGTTTTCTCCAGCGCACGTGTCGAAGCGTAGTGAACCATTCAAGCAGGTGAGCATCCATTTCATTGCCGGTTGACCAGCACTCAACAGCCGCTGCGCGATGCTGGAGCCACGGTAAGAACGCCGTTGCAGCCAAGGATTCCCAGCAATGAACAAAGACATCATTTCCGGCAAGTGGTCGCAGCTGAAGGGCAAGGCCCAGGCCAAGTGGGGCGATCTGACCAACGACGATTTCGATGTGGCCGAGGGCAATGCCGAGTACCTGGCCGGTCGCCTGCAGGAACGTTATGGCTGGGCCAAGGACCGCGCCGAGAAGGAAGTGCGTGAGTTCCAGGACAGCGTGAGCAAGGACTACCCGGACTACAAGTAAGCGCGACGGTTTCCCCCACAACACAACGCCCGCACCGAGAGGTTGCGGGCGTTGTGTTGTCTGGGCGCGAGGATCAGCGTGCCGGCGGGTCGGGCACGTAGCGGTTCGGGAAGGCCTGCGGTTCGCGCGGCAGGCGCGAGGGTGCATCGACCAGGATGCCGCGCGCACGCAGGTTGCGGGCGCTGTCGTAGCGCAGCTGCAGCACCTGGGCCGGACTGCGGCTGGCGCGCTCGAAGTCGGTATCGCGTACCGAGGACTGTTCGCGTGCGCCGTGGCCGGTCCCCAACGCAGGGGCCTGCGACTTGCTGGCATAGCCCTCGATGCGGCTGGCACTGGCATCGGCGGCAGCCTCAGCCTGCGCGGCCGGCGCCGGCAGCGGCACGCCACGGCGCAGGATCGGCTCCGGACGCCAGCGGCGCGCCTCCTCGAACACCGCAACGCCGACCACGCCGATGTTGTCCGGGCGGCCGGTGCGGCCGGCATAACTGCCGCTGGGGCTGCTGAACACGAACTGCGCCACTTCGTCCTGGCTCTTGCGCCAGCCGGTGATGTCGGCGCGCTGGCCGGGGTTGAGCACGTAGCCGGTCTGCGAAGGATCGGCATCCTCGCCGGAGATGGCGTTGATGCCGTCTACCGACAGCACCACCAGCACCCGGCGCGGGCTGTCGTTGTACAGGCGCACGGCGTAGCGGTGGCCGCGCTCGCCGGCCACCCAGCGCTGGCCTTCGGCGGGGTAGCTGCGCAATTCGGTGCCACGGTCGCGGTCGACCAGGGCCATGCGCACCGGGCCACCTTCATACATTGGCGGCGGGGGCGGGGCCGGACGGAAACCGGCCAGGGGCAGGATCAGCAGCAGGGGCAGCAGGCGTTTCATCGGGCGTCTCCAGCGGGGTTGGGTGAATGAACGCGCCGCAGGCCCTGACGGGGTTGACCGTTGGCACGGTAAACTGGCCCCGTTCATCGAAGGTTTCCCCACGCAGTCATGACGACCCGAGTCCTTACCGGCATCACCCCCTCCGGCACGCCCCACCTGGGCAACTACGTTGGCGCCATCCGTCCGGCCATCGCGGCCAGCCGCGCCCCGGGGATCGAGAGTTTCTTCTTCCTGGCCGACCTGCACAGCCTGATCAAATCCCAGGACCCGCAGCGCACCCAGCGCGCGACCCTGGAGATCGCGGCCAGCTGGCTGGCCTGCGGCCTGGACCCGGAACACGTGTGGTTCTACCGCCAGAGCGACATCCGCGAGACCACCGAGCTGATGTGGTTCCTGACCGCCATCGCCAGCAAGGGCATCCTCAACCGCGCGCACGCCTACAAGGCGGCGGTGGACAAGAACCGCGAGGAAGGCGTGGATGAAGATGCAGGCGTCAGCGCCGGCCTGTTCATGTACCCGGTGCTGATGGCCGCCGACATCCTGATCTTCAAGGCCAACCAGGTGCCGGTGGGCCGCGACCAGATCCAGCACATCGAGATGGCGCGCGACTTCGCCCAGCGCTTCAATCACGTGTACGGCAAGGAGTATTTCCCGCTGCCGGACGTGGTGATCGACGAGCAGGTGGCGACGCTGGCCGGCCTGGATGGCCGCAAGATGAGCAAGAGCTACCACAACACCATTCCGCTGTTCGTGCCGCGCGAGGAGCTGAAGAAGCTGGTGTTCTCGATCCTGACCGACTCGCGTGCACCGGGCGAGCCGAAGGACACCGAAGGCTCGGCCCTGTTCCAGATGTACCAGGCCTTCGCCACCCCGGAACAGACCGCCGAGTTCGCCAAGGCCTTTGCCGCCGGCATCAGCTGGGGTGATGCCAAGCAGCAGTTGTTCGAACGCATCGACAGCGAACTGTCGCCGCTGCGCGAGCGCTACAACGCGCTGATGGCCGAGCCGGAAAAGATCGAAGCGCTGCTCAAGCGCCGTGGCCAGCAGCTGCGCGAGCAGCTGGCGGCACCGCTGCTGGACGAGCTGCGCCATGCGGTGGGCCTGCGCGACCTGTCCACCGCGGGCGACATCGCCAGCGAGGACGCCCGCGTGGCCCGCGTGGCACCGCCGCTGTTCAAGCAGTACCGCGAACAGGATGGCCGCTTCTACTTCAAGCTGACCGCCGGCGACGGCACGCTGCTGATCCAGAGCGAAGGCTTCGATTCGCCACGTGACGCCGGCCAGCTGATCGCGGTGATCAAGCAGGCCGAGCAGGGCGACCAGCTGCAGAGCGAGCTGTTCAAGCTGGAGGCCGAGGTGGATGCGGTGCTGGCCGCGCTGGCGGCGCTGCGCGAAGCGGCCTGACCTGCTCGCCCTTGTAGAGCCGAGCCCACGCTCGGCTTGGCGGAAAAGCAGCCGAGCATCGGCTCGGCTCTACAGGGCATTGCACCCATGGCATGATGCCCACGCGCCTCCGGCGCGATGACATGGAGTCTGCGATGGCCTGGTTGTCGCTGCTGCTGTTCCTGCCCTGGTTCCTGCTGCTGGGCAGCCTGTACTGGCTGTTCCCGCGCCAGCCGCGTACTGCGCGCCGGCGCCTGTTCGATGGCACCACCCTGCTGCTGGCATTCGCGCTGAGCATCGTCTCGATGCTGTGGGGGCACCGCATCGGCGTGGTGCAGCCCGGCGCCGGCCCGATCTGGCCGCAGGTGCTGGCGGTGCTCTACGCCTACGGCGCATTCCTGGCGGTGCTGGTGCTGGCTCTGTTGCTGCGGCCGCGCTGGCTGGACCGGTAACCCTGCCTCTGTGGAGTCGAGCCATGCTCGACTTCGCGTGCCCTCTGTAGAGCCGAGCCCATGCTCGGCTCTACAGAATGGCGCCCCTCCGACCAAAGCCGCATCGAACCCGGGCCGCCCGCGCGCCTACCATGGGCGTCTGTTCCCGATCCTGCCAGGTGCGTGCCGATGACCGCCGACCCCAGCATCCACACCATCGATACCGGCTTCCAGCGCGCGGACTTCGATGCGGCCTACCTGATTGTTGAAAACGGCCGCGCGGCCTTCGTCGATTGCGGCACCGGCCTGTCGGTACCTGCGATGTTGCAGGCGCTGGCCAACGCCGGCCTGGGCGTGGAAGCGGTGGACTGGCTGCTGCTGACCCACGTGCACCTGGACCATGCTGGCGGCGCCGGTCTGCTGATGCAGCAGCTGCCCAACGCGAAGGCGGTGCTGCACCCGCGTGGTGCACCGCACATGATCGACCCGACCCGGCTGATTGCCGGCGCCACGGCGGTGTACGGCGCCGAAGAGATCGCGCGCAGCTATGGTCGTATCGAGGCCATTCCCGAACACCGTGTGGTGGTGGCCGAAGACGGGCACCGCATCGATCTGGCCGGCCGCGAGCTGGTGCTCCTGCATACACCCGGTCACGCACTGCATCACTACTGCGTATGGGATGCGCGCAGCCGCAGCTGGTTCACCGGCGATACGTTCGGTATTTCCTATCGCGAGCTGGACAGCGCGCAGGGTGCTTTCATCTTCCCCACCTCGTCGCCGGTGCAGTTCGACCCGGAGGCGATGAAGACCTCGATCCAGCGCATGCTCGATTACGCACCGCAGGCGATGTACCTGACCCACTACGGCCGCGTGGAGCAGGTGCAGAAGCTGGCCGACGACCTGTTCGAGCAGATCGATGCAATGGCCACCATCGGCCGCCAGTGCGATGGCCGCCCGGACCGCCACCGCTGCCTGCTGGCCGCGCTGCAGGCGCTGTACCTGGAACGTGCACAGCTGCATGGCTGTGCGCTGGACGATGCGGCGGTGATCGCTGTTCTGGCGATGGACATCGAACTCAACGCGCAGGGCCTGGCCTGCTGGCTGGACCGCATCAGCAGGTAGACCCACGCCATGCGTGGATGACTTGAGCCCAGGCTGCGCCGCGATGTCACGACCACGTTACACTCTGGTGACTTCCGAGCCTGCCGTGGTACTGCCGTGAATCCGATGCGCGTGTTGCTGCTGTCGTCCTGCCTTTTCGTCGGTGGCCTGGCCCATGCGGCCAATGACCTGCCGGGTGGTGGCATCGATCCGCAGGCACTGTCGCGCCACGTGCGTGTACTGGCGTCGGACGGATTCGAGGGCCGCGCGCCGGCCACCGAGGGCGAGGAGCGCACCGTGCAGTACCTGATCGAGCAGTTCCGCAGCTACGGCCTGCAGCCGGGTGGCGTGGACGGCAGCTGGGTGCAGCCGGTGCCGCTGGTGCGTGCCCAGCTGGATGGCGCTGCCAAGGCCAGCCTGTCGCTGAAGCAGGGCAAGCGCGCGCTGGCTAACGGTGTGGACGTGACCCTGCAGAGCCTGCAGCCGCGCAAGCGCGTGCAGATCAAGGATGCGCCGCTGGTGTTCGTCGGCTATGGCATCGACGCACCGGAACGCCACTGGAACGATTACAAGGACGTGGACCTGCACGGCAAGATCGCCGTGGTGCTGATCAACGACGCCGATTTCGAGGCTGATGCACCGGGCGCGTTCGACGGCAAGGCGGTGACCTACTACGGCCGTTGGACCTACAAGTTCGAGGAAGCCGCACGCCGTGGCGCCGAGGGCGTGCTGATCGTGCACGAGACTGCACCAGCCGCCTATGGCTGGGCCACGGTGAAGAGCTCGGGCACTTCGCCGCTGTTCGACATCGAGCGCAGCCAGGCCGACGCAATGGCCCAGCACACGCCGCTGCGCGGCTGGATGCAGCGCGAACTGGCCGAGGCGATCTTCGCCGACGCCGGCCTCGATTTCGATGCCGAGAAGCGCAAGGCGATGCGCGCCGACTTTCGCCCGGTGGCGCTGGACAACGCCAAGCTGAGCGTGGACTTCGCGTTGAAGCGCGAACAGGTGGTGACCCGCAACGTGGTGGCCAAGATGCCCGGTGGCGCGCATGGCGACGAGGCGGTGATCTTCTCCGCACACTGGGATGCCTTCGGCATCGGGCAGCCCGACGCCAAGGGTGACCGCATCCGGCGTGGCGCGATCGACAATGCCACCGGCGTGGCCACGGTGCTGGAACTGGGCCGCGTGTTCGCCGCCGGCCCGCAGCCCCAGCGCACGCTGTACTTCGTGGCGCTGACCGCTGAAGAGAAGGGTCTGCTGGGTGCCAGTTATTACGCCGCGCACCCGCTGGCGCCGCTGGACAAGACGGCGGCGGTGCTGAACATCGAGATGTTCAGCCCGGATGGCCCGACCCGTGACATCGCGTCGTGGGGCAAGGGCCGGGTGTCGCTGGAAGGCGACCTGGAACGCGTGGCCAAGGCCCGTGGCCGCAGCTACAGCCCGGACCCGAACCTGGAAGCCGGCTTCTTCTACCGCGCCGACCACTTCGCCTTCGCCCGCCTGGGCGTGCCGGCGATCACCATCGGCCCGGGCCTGGACAAGCTGGACGGTGGGGTTGAAGCCGGCCGCGCGCTGCGCGAGAAGTACTTCGCCGACTGCTACCACCAGGCCTGCGATGCCTGGACCCCGAGCTGGGACCCCAGCGGCCATGCCGCCGACACCCTGCTGGTCTACGACCTGGGCGCCGAGCTGGCCAACAGCCGCCGCTGGCCGACGTGGGAAAAGGAATCAGAGTTCCGCGGCGCGCGTGACAAGAGCGAATCCGCCCGCCGTTGATGGGCCGGCGGACGACGGTGTGCGTGTGTAGAGTCGACTGTCAGTCGACTATCGCGCGCAGCGCGGGGTTTTTCGCCATCTGATCGAAGAGCAGTCGACTGACAGTCGACTCTACCGTGCAGGCTCCATCCGAGCGGTGTTCCACAGCGGCCACCGGCATTGCACCGGTGGCCGCGATCACCACAGCGCCCTTACTTGCGGGTGCCGTCGAGCCAGTTCGGGCCCTTGTTGGTCAGGAAGAAGATGTAGACCACCAGCGAGACCGCGATCGTCGCGGTGACGTAGATGGCGAACCAGTCGACATGGCCGGTCTTCAGTGCGCCCTGGTACAGCAGCGGGGCGGTGCCGCCGAACAGCGAGTTGGCCAGCGCATAGCCCAGGCCCACGCCCAGTGCACGCACGTGGGTGGGGAACAACTCGGCCTTCACCACCGCGTTGATCGAGGTGTAGCCGGTGAGGATGACGAAGGCCAGTGCCAGGGTCAGGAACGCCAGCGTGGCGTCGTGCTGGTGCGGCAGCTGGG
Organism: Stenotrophomonas sp. SMYL89; assembly: GCF_036319985.1. NCBI lineage: Bacteria > Pseudomonadati > Pseudomonadota > Gammaproteobacteria > Lysobacterales > Lysobacteraceae > Stenotrophomonas > Stenotrophomonas sp. SMYL89. Next base: position 249,411 of record NZ_JAWIRW010000006.1, read on the forward strand.
TGATCAGGTACCAGCTGTACACCACGCCGCCGACACCGAAGAACACCAGCAGGGTCTTGCGGCCGATGATGTCCGACAGCCAGCCCCCGACCGGCTGCAGCACCATCAGGAACGCCAGCACGCCCAGGTTGATCAGGGTACCGGTCATCGGGTCGTTGCCCGCGAAGGCGCTCTGGATCATCTTCGGGCCGTTCACCGAGTAGGTGTAGAAGGCCACGGTGCCACCGGCGGTGATCAGGAAGCACAGCAGCAGCGGCCGCCACTGGTGCACGAACAGCTCGTACATCGAGCCGGACTTCTGGGCCTTGCCCTCGCGTGCGGCTTCGATCGACGACTCCGACAGCGATTCGTCCATGCCGCGGCGCAGCCAGAACACCACCACCGCGGCGATGCCACCGATGCCGAAGGCGATGCGCCAGCCCCACTCGGAGATTTCCGGCTTGCCCCAGAAGGTCAGCATCAGCAGCAGGGTCAGCTGGGCCAGCACATGGCCACCGACCAGGGTGACGTAGTGGAACGAGGACAGGAAGCCGCGACGGCCCGGAATGGCGGCCTCGGACATGTAGGTGGCGCTGGCGCCGTATTCGCCGCCGGTGGCGAAGCCCTGCAGCAGGCGCGCGAACAGCAGGATGACCGCTGCCCAGATGCCGATGCTGGCCGCCGTGGGCGTAATGGCGATCAGGAACGAGCACAGCGCCATCAACGTGACCGAGACGGTCAGGGCCAGGCGGCGGCCGTGGCGGTCGGCGAAGCGGCCGAAGAACCAGGCACCGATGGGGCGCATCAGGAACGTGGCGGCGAAGATCGCCCACACGTACATCGTGGAATTCTTGTCGTCCGGCGAGAAGAACTGTGATTCGAAGTACACGGCGAATACCGAGTACACGTAGACGTCATACCACTCCACCAGGTTGCCGGCGGAGCCTTTGAGGGTATTGGAGATCGACCGCCGCAGGGCGGCGCGGTCGTTCGCGGGTACGGCGGGTTGGGACGTGGTGCTCATCTGGGTGGGAATCCTCGATGCGGCGCGTCCGTGCGCAGGGAAAACGGCGCCCGGCCTTGGGGCGGCGCGGCCGGGCAGCCCTCTTGGTACTGCATCAGCCGTCAACACGGGGTAGCAGACCAGAGCAGGGTGCATGGATGGATGACAGCGTGCCACCGTACGGGGTGCCGGACCATACTCAAAACGTCCTAGAATCCGCCTTCCCCCGGCTCCCTGGTGTGTCATGTCGGCTCCCCCCTCTTCGTCTGCGGCTGCCCCCCGGGGTGGCCTTGTCGCGCTGGCATTGCTGCTGGTCTACGTGGTCTGGGGCTCGACCTACCTGGGCATCGCCAAGGCCCTGCACGGCGGCGCACTGCCGCTGACGATGGTCTCCGGCAGCCGGTTCATCATTGCTGGCGGCCTGATGTTCCTTGCCCTGCGCCTGTTCTGGAAGCTGCCGAACCCGACGCTGCGGCAATGGCGCAATCTGGTGGTGATGGGCGTGACCATGCTGGTGCTGGGCAACGGCATGGTGGTGCTGGCCGAGCGTGAGGTGTCCTCGGGCCTGGCCGCGACCGCGGTGGCCTCGGTGCCGCTGTGGATGGCGCTGTTCTCGGCGCTGCGCGGGCAACATGCCAGCCGCGGTGAGTGGCTGGGCATCGCCATCGGCTTCCTCGGCGTGGTCTGGCTCAATGCCGGCAGCAGCCTGACGGCCTCGCCGACCGGGCTGGTGCTGCTGCTGATCGCGCCGGTCGGCTGGGCCTTCGGTTCGGTGTGGGCACGCGGCCTGGACCTGCCGGGCCCGTTCATGACCGCCGCCGGGCAGATGATCTGCGGCGGCGTGCTGCTGGTGCTGATCGGCCTGGCGGTCGGCGAGCGCCCGACCACGCTGCCCGATACCGGCGGCCTGCTGGCGATGGCGTACCTGTGCGTGTTCGGTTCCATCGTCGCCTTCACCGCCTACGTGTGGCTGCTGCAGAACGTGCGCCCGGCGCTGGCCGGCAGCTATGCCTACGTCAATCCGGTGATCGCGGTGCTGCTGGGCGCGCTGCTCAATGGCGAGCGATTCGGCTGGCGCGACCTGCTGGCGATGGTGGTGATTCTTCTGGGTGTGGTGGTGCTGACGATGGCAAGGACGAGAAAGAAATGAGCATGGATGAGAAAGAACAACGCCGGGGTCTGCTGGTCACTGCGTCCACCTTCGTGATCTGGGGCCTGGTGCCGGTGTACTGGCACCTGCTCAACGAGGTGCCTTCGTTCCAGATCATCGCCCACCGCATCATCTGGAGCACCGTGCTGGTGCTGGGCTGGCTGTTGATCAGCGCGCGCCTGGACTGGTGGCAGAAGATTGCCGCACAGCCGCGTGCGCTGCCGATCCTGCTGGTGTCCAGCTTGACCATCGCCTTCAACTGGGGCCTGTACATCTGGGCGGTCAACGCCGGCCATGTGATCGAGACCAGCCTGGGCTACTTCATCAACCCGCTGGTGAACGTGCTGCTGGGCGTGATGGTACTGAAGGAGCGCCTGCGCCGCCTGCAGTGGGTGGCCGTGGCGATGGCAGCGGTGGGCGTGGCCTGGCTGACCATCGATGCGGGCACGCCACCGTGGATCGCGCTGGGCCTGGCCTGTTCGTTCGGCCTGTATGGCCTGCTGCGCAAGCTGGTCTCGGTCGATCCGGTGGCCGGCCTGGGCGTGGAGAGCATGTACCTGTTCCTGCCGGCGCTGGCGTTTGCGATCTGGGCCGAGAACGGCCATGGCGGCGCGTTCTTCCACGGCTGGGGCTGGCGCAACGACCTGCTGCTGATCTTCGGTGGCGCGGTCACCGCAGTACCGCTGATCGGCTTCGCCTACGGCGTGAAGCGCATTCCGCTGTCACTGGTCGGCATCCTGCAGTACATCGCGCCGAGCCTGCAGCTGCTGCTGGGTGTGTTTTTCTTCCATGAGGCGTTCGATACCGCCAAGGCGATCGGCTTCGCAGCGATCTGGGCCGGCCTGGTGCTGTTCGTCGGCGACAACATCCGCACGATGCGCAAGCGGTAACGGCGCCGGGGTCGGATCCCTCCGCAACGCGGAGGGCGCTGACCCCCTGTTCCTCGCCGCCTGGGGTCATAGCCCTTCGCCGGGCGAAGGGATCCGACCCCGCTTCGGCGCGAAAAAGAACGGCGCCCCGAAGGGCGCCGTTCTGCTTCCATCCACCGCCAGGAGAGAGAGATGGCGGTGGCGGGAACGCGGTTGCAGGCTTAGAAGCGCTGCTGGTACTTCATGTACATGAAACGACCGATGTCGAAGCCACCGTAGTAGGTGAAGCTGCTGTTCGGCTGGCTGTACATGATCGGACCCTGGTGGTCGAAGACGTTGTTCACGCCCAGCGACACGGTGCCGTCCCACGGCAGGGCATAACGCACCTGCAGGTCGTGGAAGGTGTTGGAACCCACCTTGTTGGTCGGCGAGGCATCGGTGTAGGCCGAGCTGAAGCCCGGCATGTTGCACTCGTCCATGTAGGAGCACTTCTCCTTCATGCTGGAGTAGTAGCGCGCGGTCCAGCCGATGCCCAGGTTGCCGTACTGCCAGTCCAGGTTGAAGGTCGAACGCACGCGGAAGTTGCCGCCCCAGCTGGTCAGCTGCTCCACCGGCGTGGTGGCGGCGTTGTCATTGCGCTGCTCCAGGTAGTCGGTGTAGGTGGTGTTCCAGGTAACGGCGAACTTGCCGAACGCGGTTTCCGGCAGGCGGTAGCGCGCGCTGATGTCATAGCCGGCGGTTTCGCGGTAGCCGGCGTTGACCAGCGAACGGTCCAGCGCGTTGACCTGACCGTTGCTGCCACGGGTGAAGCGGCCGCAGGCGGCGTCCGAGCCCTGCACGTAGCACTGTTCCAGGATGTTGGTGGCCGACTCGCCAACGATGGCGTTGTCGATGCGGATCTTCCACCAGTCCAGGCTGACGTCCAGGCCCTGCACGAAGTCGGGGCTGTAGACCAGGCCCACAGTCCAGGTCTTGGCGGTTTCCGGCTTCAGGTTCGGGTTGGAACCGGAGTTGAAATCGGTGGTGGCCTGCTGGCCCGGCTTGCTGGCCACGGTGCCGTCGCTGTTGAGCTGGCGGAAGTTGGCCGGCACCTTCAGGGCCTTGCAACGGGCAGCCACGGCGGCGCTGCTTGCAGCGGTGCCGAACGAGGTATCGCACGGATCGGTGAACGAATCACGGGTGCTGACAGTGCCGCCGTACAGGTCGTCCACGGTCGGTGCACGGAAGCCAGTGCCATAGGTGGCGCGCACCAGCAGGCTGTCGATCGGCTTCCACTTCACGCCGAACTTGCTGTTGGTGGTCGAACCGAAGTTGTTGTAGTCCGAATAGCGACCCGCGACATCCAGCGACAGTTCGCGGGCGAACGCCATGTCGGCCAGCAGCGGCACCTGCATTTCCAGGTAGACCTCGTTGAGCGAGTAGTCGCCCTGGGTCGGCTTGCCGGTGGTGCCGGCGATCTGGCCGTTCTGCACCATCAGGTCCGGGGTGTAGCGTGCTTCTTCGGTGCGGTGCTCGAAGCCCATCGCAGCCATGATGTCGCCGGCCGGCAGCGAGAACAGCGAACCGGAGATGTTGGCGCTGGCCACCTTGGTGGTGGTCTGGCTCTTGTCCACGTAGCGGGCGAACAGGTAGTCCTGCACGTCCTGGTTGCTCAGCGAGCCCGGGCCGGTGTAGCCCATCGGCGCGGCCGGGTTCCACGGCACGCAGCCGGCGATCACCGCGTCGCGGGTACCGCAGTAGGCCACGCCGTTCTCGATGAAGGACGGGCCGACGGCCAGGTTGACGTTCGGCTGGTACATGCTGCCGGTACCAACGCGCTCGCCTTCATTGCGGTTGTAGGTGTAGCTGACGTTCCAGTCCCAGTAGCGCGAGCCGGTTTCGAAGCTGCCTTCCAGGCCCAGACTGCCGCGCTTGGTTTCCAGGGTGTTCTCGGTGCCACGCAGCATTTCTTCGGTGCGGTGCGAGAACAGCACGTCCTGCTGCCACAGGTTGAACGCGCTGTCCTTGGACAGAGCGGCGCGGCTGCCGTTGCGCGCCTGTGTGGCGGTGACCGAGTACGGGTAGCCGGCCAGGTGCTTGGTGGATTCGCGCTTGCTGTACATGGCATCGGCAACGATGCGCAGGTCATCGGTGATCGAGAAGCCGCCGTTGGCGAACACCGAAGTGCGCTCCAGGCCGGTCAGCAGGCTCATGTTGGTCTTGGTGTTGGCACCATCGGCCGGGTTCGGCGCATGGAAGTTGCTGGCGCTGGTCGGGTCGCCGCCCGGGCCGACGGTCAGCGACTTGCCGCCGACGGTGACGCTGCCCCACGGCGTGGTGCCGTTCAGGCCATCGTTCGGGTGGCGCGGGCCGTTGACGTAGCGGCTGAACTCGCGCGCGCCGCCCATCACTTCGTCTTCCTTGGTGCGCTCGGCACCGACGCTGAACCAGCCGCGGTCGAAGGTCTTGCCGAAGGTGGCACTGTAGGAGCGCTTCTGACCGTCGCCTTCGCCGTACTGGCCGACGTAGACGCTGGCTTCGGCACCATCGAAGTTCTTGCGGGTGATGATGTTGACCACACCGGCGATGGCGTCCGAGCCGTACAGTGCCGAAGCACCGTCAGTCAGCACTTCCACGCGCTCGACGATGGCCGACGGGATCGAGGCCAGGTCGGAGTAGCCACCTGCGCTGACGCCCATGCGGCGGCCGTCGATCAGCACCAGGCTGCGTTCCGGGCCGAGGTTGCGCAGGCTGACGTACGTGCCGCCGAAGTCGCGCGAAGAACTCAGCGACGACGAGCGGCTCAGGCTCGGAGCACCGGCGGCGGTGACGTCCTGCAGGATGTCGGCGACGTTGATGTAGCCCTTCTTCTCGATCTCGGCGCGGCTGAGCGCGACGACCGGCTGTGCGGTCTCGACACTGGCCTGGCGGATGCGCGAGCCGGTGATTTCGATGCGATCGAGGTTGGTCGGGGTATCGCCGGCGCTCTGTGCGAAGGCGGGGGTGGTGCAGCTGGCGGCCAGCGCGATGACGATCGCGTTGCGCAGCGGATTGGTTTTCAGGGACATCCGTGACATCTCGTGTTTCAGGAAAAACAAGCGCCCGTTCTATGGGCGCGTGGGGTGCTGCAAACCAACGTGGGGGCCGGGATTCTAGAGTGTTTCCATTCGTAACTGTTTGTCGCCATGCCGCTGAATGTGCGCGAAGATGAATCGCAACCAACAATCCACAGATGCGATGTGCGCGGCGTCACGCACGTTGCGTGCGCGATGGGCAGAGGCATCGATAGCGGCAGATTTGTGGATATCTGTAGCCGCGCGTGTGCGCACGCTTCCATCCACGCATGGCGTGGATCTACTGGATCCAGATTGGGGTCAGATCCCTTCGCGCAGTGAAGGGATCTGACCCCACCAATGAAAAAGGGACGAAGCTCCCGCTTCGTCCCCCTGCAACGTGCGCGTTGTATCGCTGCGAAATGCTCAGGTTTCGCGCAACGCCGTGGTGATCGGCAAACGTGCCGCGCGCAGCGCCGGGAACAGGCCACCGACCAGGCCGATGCCCAGTGCCCATTTCAGGCCGGTCCACAGCAGTTCCGGCGAAACATGGAACTTGAACACCACCGCGCTGAAGTTGCTGCCGATGGTGGACACGCTGTAGCCATTGAACAGCAGCCACGCCACCGCGCACCCCAGCAGGCCGCCCAGCAGCGCCAGCAGCATCGTCTCCAGCATCACCGCAGTGACAACCGGCAGGCCACGGAAGCCGATCGCGCGCATGGTGGCGATCTCGCGCGCACGCGTGGCAACAGCCGCATACATGGTGTTGAGTGCGCCGAACACCGCACCCACCGCCATGATCGTGCCGATCACCTTGCCGAGGATGTCGATCAGCTTGGTCAGCCCGCCGCCCTGCTTGCTGTAGTAGACACGGGTGGTTTCCACGTCCAGCTTCAGGCGCGGGTCGGCGGCGACCGCCGCCTTGAACTGCTCGAAGCCGGCCTTGCCATCGGTACGCACGCTGATCGACTGCCAGGCGCTGCGCTGGTAGGTGGTGGCCAGCGTATCGGCGTCGGTCCACAGTTCCGAATCATGCGCATCGCCGGTGGCGAACACGCCGACCACGGTCCAGGTCTGGTTGCCCAGCGTCAGCGTCCTGCCCACGTCCATGTCGCGGAACTGGCCCTTGGCACCCTGGCCGACCACGATCTCGCGCAGGCCGGTGGCGAACTTGCGGCCTTCGATGATCTTGACCTTGTCATGTACTGCCCAGGCCTGCGGACCAACGCCGCGGAACTGCGCGTTGACGTCGGTGCCGTCGGACTTCGATACCAGGTTGACCACCTGCGACAGCTCCGGCGACAGCAGCGGCCGGCCTTCGCCATCGCGGCTGATGCCGGGCAGGGTGGACAGCGTGGGAACCTGTTCGCGGGTGATGACCGAATTGGTCTCGGCCTGCGAGCCACCGCGCAGCACGATGGCGGTGGTGTCATCGCCGGTATTGTTGAGCGTGGCCTGGAAACCTTCGCCCATCGCCAGCATCGCCACCAGCACGCCGACCACGCCGGCGATGCCGACCACGATCACCGAGGACGCACCCCAGCGCTGCGGCAGGCTGGCCACGCCGATGCGGGTGGCCGCCAGTGCCAGCCGTCCGCCACGGGTCAGCAGCAGCCACAGCGCCACCAGCACGGCCACGGCCAGCACGCCAACCCACGGCAGGCTGATCCACAGCACCAGGCCGATCGCCAGCAGCAGCACCGTCACACCGTTGCCCAGCCACTTCTTGAGTTTGCTCTTGAACATGTCGGTGTCCTCCTCAGCGGCCGGCCAGTGCGTCGACGATCTTCAGGCGCTTGGCACGCAGCGCCGGCAACAGGCCGACGATGATGCCGATCACCACGATCAGGCCCAGCCCCATCAGCCAGGTCGGCGTCGGTACGTGCGGCGGCAACATGCCCATGCTCTTCGGCCCGATCGCTGGGAGGATCAGCGCGGCCAGGCCCATGCCGATCAGGCCACCCAGGCCGATCAGCAGCACCGACTCCACCATCACCAGGGTCAGCACGGTGCTGTCCTTGAAGCCCAGCGTCTTCAGCGTGGCCAGCTCCGGCACGCGCTCGCGCACCGCCTGCGCCATGGTGTTGCCGGTCAGCAGCAGCAAGGTGAAGAACACCGCGCCCATGATCGAAGTGACGATCATGCCGATGTCGGCGAACTGCTTGACGAAGGCCTGCTGGAACGCTGATTCGGTCTGGGTCTTGGTCTCGTGGTCGGAGTTGGCCGAGATCGCATCGATCGCCTGCGCCACCCGCGAGGAATGGTCCGGATTGTCCAGCGTCACCGTGTACCAGCTCACCTGGTTCTTGATGTAGTCGTTGGATTCATCGAAGTACTTCCAGTTCATCATCAACTGGCGTTCTTCGTTGGCGGCCAGCGCGCGGTCCTTGGAACGGTAGATGCCCTTCAGTTCCAGCGGCCAGTCGTTGCTGCCACCACGCGGGAAGATCGTGGCCTGCAGCGGGATGGTGTCGCCGATCTTCCAGCCGAACTGCTTGGCCAGCGATTCGCCGACGATGGCGCCGGTGCGGGTCTGTTTCCAGTCTTCCAGCTGCGCCGGATCGATCTGCAGCTCGCGGTAGACATCGAAGTAGTTGGGCGACACCGAGAAGTTCGGGAAGAAATTCTTCGGGTCCTGGTAGATGCCACCAAACCACATGCCATAGGCCACGTCACGCACCCCGGCTACCTGGCGGATCTGGGTTTCCAGCCGGATCGGCAACGACTGGGTGATCGATAGCCGCGAGGCCACCACCAGGCGGTTGGCGCCTTCCACGCTGCCGCCGGACGAGAACGCCACGCGCACCGAGTCGAGCATGCCGAACAACAGGAACGCGGCCACCACCGACAGCAGGGTCAACAAGGTGCGCGTGCGGCTGCGGAACAGCTGCGCCCACACCAACGAGAAGTATTTCATCGCGGTGGCCTCCGTCAGTGGGCCAGCGGCGCGTCGGCCAGCTCGCCCTTGTCCAGGTGCACCGTGTGCGTGGCGTACTCGGCGGCCTTCGGGTCATGGGTGACCATGATGATGGTCTTGCCGTGCTCACGGTTGAGCTGCTGCAGCAGGCCGAGAATCTCCTCGGCCGATTGGCGGTCGAGGTCGCCGGTCGGTTCGTCGCAGATCAGGAAGGTCGGGTCGGAGACGATCGCGCGGGCGATCGCCACGCGCTGCTGCTGGCCGCCGGACAGTTCATTCGGGCGGTGGCTGCGGCGGTCGGCCAGGCCGACCAGGGTCAGGGCGATCTCCGCATTGCGGCGGCGCTGCGCCGCATTGAGGTGGGTCAGCAGCAGCGGCAGCTCCACGTTCTTCTGCGCGGTCAGCATCGGCATCAGGTTGTAGAACTGGAACACGAAGCCGACGTGGTGGCTGCGCCAGGTCGACAGCTGGCCGCCGCTCATCTGGTCGATGCGCTCGCCTTCGATGCTGATTTCGCCGCCACTGGGGTTGTCCAGGCCGCCGATCAGGTTGAGCAGGGTGGTCTTGCCGGAACCAGACGGACCCATCAGCGCCACGAAGTCGCCGCTGGCGATGTCCAGGTCGATGCCGTGCAGCACCTGAACTTTCTCGGGGCCACGCTGGTAGGTCTTGGTGATGTTGCGCAGTGAAACCAGGGTCGACATGGGGGGTTCTCCACGGAAGGCGGGAAACGGGGACGCGCGCCGGCGGTGGCCGGGGGCGTGCGTCGAGCGGTGCTGCCGGCGGCGCCCACGGGCGCCAGGCCGTTACTGCGCTTGTTTCTGTTGCACCTTGGCGCCATCGCGCAGGGTGTCTGGCGGGTTCACCACCACCGATTCACCTGCGCTCACGCCCTTGAGGATCTGGCGGTCCTTGCCCATCGCCTGGCCTGCTTCGACCGTGCGCTGCTGCACGCGGCTCTCGTCACCCAGCACGAAGGCCACCGACGTGCCGTCGCGCTGGACCACCGCGCCGCCCGGCACGCGCACGCCCTGCGGCTTGGTCGCCGCCTGCGGCTGCGCCTGTTCGAGGAAGCTGACCCGCACGCCCATCTCCGGCACGATGCGCGGGTCTTTCACCTTCAGCGCCACGCGCACCTTCACCGTGGCCTTGCCGCGGTCGGCGGTGGGGATGATGGCGATCACCTCGCCCGGGATCTTCCACTCCGGGTAGGCATTGAGCGTGGCTTCCACCGGCATCTTCGGCTGCACGCGGCCGATGAAGGCCTCGCCGACCTCGACTTCGATCTCCAGCGAATCCATGTCGACGATGGTGCCGATGCCGGTACGGGTGAAGCCACCGCCGGCCGACAGCGGCGAGACGATCTCGCCCGGCTGCGCCGCCTTGGCGGTGACCACGCCGGAGAACGGCGCGCGCACTACGTTGTTGTCCACGCCCAGGTCGGCGATGGCCAGCTGGTCGTGTGCCACCTTGACGTTGCGCTGCGCAGTGTCCAGCTGTGCGCGCAGGCTGTCGCGCTGGGCCACGGCCTGGTCGTACTGCGAGCGCGACACCAGCTGCTGGCCGACCAGCGCCTGCAGGCGGCTGGCTTCGGCGGCGGCCTGCTTCTGCTGTGCTTCCAGCCCGGCCACCTGGCTGCGTGCGGCCTGCAGCTGCGAGGCATACAGGCTGCGCTGCGCATCGGCATCGATCGGGTCCAGGGTGGCCATCACCTGGCCGGCTTCGACCCGCATGCCTTCCTCGATCATCACCTCGCGCACCTTGCCGGTGATCTTGGCCGATACCGTGGCCATGCGCCGGGCGACCACGTAGCCACTGGCGTCAAGCACCGAACTGCTGGCGCTGCCCTGCTGGATGGCTACCGCGGGTGCGGTTTCCACCTCAACGGCCGGGGTGCGGCCGAACAGCGCGAAGGCGCCGGCGGCCAGCAGCACGGCAATCACGACAATCGTGATCCACAGCCAGCGCCGACCGCCGCCATTGCCACCGGAGGGCGGCTGTGGCGACTTGCGGTCGATACGGAGTTCCTTCAACAGCTCGGCAGAAGCGTTCATTCGTTCCATCACAGACGTTCGGGCGGGTGTGGCCGGAAGAGCGGACGGCGGCGGTTCCGGCGGTGGAGCGTGCGGCACAGCATGAAGGCAGGCACAGCGATGACGGCAGTGACAGCTGTCATCCGATGACACTGACGGCGGCAACTGCGAAATGTGACCACGGCGGCACAGGATGGCAACGTCCCCGCTACCGGTACCGCCCATGGATCCGATCGCCCCGTCGCTGGCCCGCCTGCAGCAGGTGCAGGTGCGCTATCGCGACCATACCGCCCTGCATGGCATCGACCTGCAGGTCCGCGCTGGCCAGGTGCTGGCATTGCTGGGCCGCAACGGTGCCGGCAAGAGTACCGCGATCAGCGTGCTGTTGGGCCTGCGCCGCGCCGACGCCGGCCAGGTCGAGCTGCTCGGTGGCGACCCGCAGCAGCGTGCCAGCCGCCTCGGCCTGGGCGTGATGCTGCAGAGCACGAACCTGCCGCCGATGCTGCAGGTGGACGAGCTGGTGGCCCAGGCCAGTGCCTGCTACACCGACCCGATGCCGTTGCAGGAGGTACTGCAGCGCGCCGGACTGCAGGCGCTGGCGGGCCGCCGCTACGGCCAGCTGTCCGGTGGCCAGCAGCGCGCCGTGCAGTTCGCCAACGCACTGTGTGGGCGCCCGCGCGTACTGTTCCTGGACGAGCCCACCACCGGGCTGGACATCCAGGCGCGGCAGACCATGTGGCAGGCCATCCGGCAGCTGGTGGCCGAAGGCTGCGGCGTGCTGCTGACCACCCACTACCTGGAGGAGGCCGAGGCATTGGCGCAGCAGGTGGTGGTGCTGGAACAGGGCCGGGTGTTGGCCGACGCGCCGCTGGCCGAACTGCGCCTGGCCGAGCGGCCGCGTCGCATCCGCTGCCGCAGCGTGCTGTCCGCTGAAGAGGTGCAGTACTGGCCGGGCGTGCAGCAGGTGCAGCGCGACGGCGAGCATCTGCAGCTGCTGGCGAGCCCGGCCGAGCCGGTGGTGGCTCGCCTGCTGGCCGCCGATGCGCAGCTGCGTGAACTGGAAGTACAGGGCGCGGCGCTGGCCGATGCCTTCCTCGACCTGACCCGGGAGGCCGCATGAATACCCTGAATCCGACTGCCGCCGCTGCGCGTCCGGTATCGACCTGGCGGCGCGCGCTGCGCCCGTACCGTGCCGAACTGCAGGCCGAGCTGCGCCGCGCCTGGCGTACACCCGCCTTCGCCGTACCCTCGCTGCTGTTCCCGGTGCTGTTCTACCTGTTGTTCGGCGTGTTGTTGGGCCGCGGCCATGCACCGCTGTACCTGCTGGCCACCTACTGCGTGTTCGGTGCGATGGCGCCGGCCCTGTTCGGCTTCGGCGTGCAGCTGGCGCTGGACCGTGAAGGCGGCCTGCTGACCCTCAAGCGCGCGCTGCCGATGCCGGCGGCGGCACCGTTGCTGGCGCGACTTGCGATGGCCGTGATGTTCGCGCTGCTGGTGGCCGCTCTGTTGATCGGCGTGGCGCGCGCGATGGGTGGCGTGCAGCTTCAGGCGGTGCAGATGCTGCAGCTGATGGCGGTGGCGGGGCTGGCCGCGCTGCCGCTGGGGGCGATCGGCCTGCTGATCGGAAGCCATGTCAGCGCCAGTGCGGCGCCGGCGATGGTCAACCTGGTCTACCTGCCGCTGGCGCTGCTGTCCGGCCTGTGGCTGCCGCTGTCGGCGCTGCCGAAGGTGTTTTCGACGATGGCCCCGCTGTGGCCGACCTGGCACCTGGCCCAGCTGGCGTTGCCGGTGGTGGGGCTGCCGTCGGTGGGCAGCGTCTCCGGCCATCTGCTGGTGCTGCTGGCGGTCACCCTTGTGGCGTTGCTGCTGGCGCGTCGCCGCCTGCGCCGGATCGGCTGAACTGGCATGATCGGCAGCGATCGTCCCCGCCTGGATCACCCCGTGTCGTCGAGCTGGCTTGCTTCCCTGCTGCGCCCCGCACCGGACTCGGCAGTGGCCGACAACCTGCGCCGCGGCAAACCGGCCTGGGCCGATGCCATCCACCTGCTGTGGACGGTGTGGGTGTTCATGACGCCGCTGTTCTCCGGGGGCTACACACTGCGCTGGCTGTGGTTCACCCTGGCCAGCTATCCGTTGTTCCTGCTGCTGTATGCGCGCCTGCTGCTGTCGCCGCGGCACCACGCGCCCCGCTACGCGCTGGCGATGACTGCGCTGGCCATCGTGCTGGTGCCCTGGTACCCGTCGGGCATCAGCTACTTCATCTTCGGCTGCGTGATGCTGCGGGTCTGCGGGCGCAGCAGCTGGTGGCGCTATCTGTTGCTGCTGGCCGCGCTCAACGCGATGTTCTACCTGGTGGCCTACCTTGCGCACTACCCGTGGCAGAGCCTGGTCTGGGTGCCGGCGGTGTCGTTCATCATCGGCATGGTGGTGAACGTGGAGACGGTGAACAAGGAAAAGGACGCCGCACTGCAGCTGTCGCAGGAGGAAGTGCGGCGGCTGGCGACCACCGCCGAGCGCGAGCGCATCGGCCGCGACCTGCACGATCTGCTGGGCCATACCCTGTCGCTGATCACCTTGAAGCTGGAGCTGGCGCGCAAGCTGCACGACCGTGGCGATGCACGTGCGCGGCAGGAGATCGGCGAGGCCGAGGACATCGCGCGTGAGGCACTGGCGCAGGTGCGCAGTGCGGTCACCGGCATCCGTGCCAGCGACCTGGCGGGCGAACTGGCCTCGGCACGCCTGCTGCTGGAATGCCAGCAGGTGCACCTGCACTATGCGTCGCCACCGGCAATGCCGGTGGACGTCGAACGTGGCCTGGCGCTGGTACTGCGCGAAGCGGCCACCAACATCGCCCGGCATGCGCAGGCAACGCAGGCGCGGGTGGATTTCATGCTGGAAGGAAGGATGTTGGCGATGCAGATCCGCGACGATGGCCGCGGCGGTGTGCAGGCCGAAGGCAATGGCCTGTGCGGGATGCGTGAGCGGGTGGCGGCGCTGGGCGGGCAGTTGCAGGTGCAGTCTGCGAAGGGCGAGGGCACGGTGCTGACCGTGCGCGTGCCTGTGGGCGCGGCCACCACACCGCTGCCGCCGGGCGCGCCGCCGACGCTGGCAGCGGGCGGTGCCGCATGATCCGCATCCTGCTGGCTGAAGACCAGGCGATGGTGCGGGGTGCGTTGTCCGCGCTGCTGGGCCTGGAGCCGGACATCGAGGTGCTGGGCAGTGCTGCCGACGGCGAGGCCGCCTGGCGCATGCTGCAGCAGCTGCAGCCGGACATCCTGGTGACCGACATCGAGATGCCGGGCCTGTCGGGGCTGGAGCTGGCGCAGCGCATCGCCCGCCATGAGTTGCCGATCAAGGTGGTGATCGTGACCACCTTCGCCCGCGCCGGTTTCCTGCGCCGCGCGCTGGAAGCGGGCGTGCTGGGCTACCTGTTGAAGGATGCGCCGGCGGAGAACCTGGCTGAGGCCCTGCGCAAGGTAAAGCAGGGCATCCGCGCGATCGATCCGCAGCTGGCGCTGGATGCGTGGTCGCAGGCCGATCCGCTGACCGACCGCGAGCGCCGCGTCCTGCGGCTGGCAGGCGAGGGCCGTACCGCCAGTGAGATTGCCGAACAGCTGGGGCTGTCGCACGGCACGGTACGCAATTACCTGTCCGAGTGCATCGGCAAGCTTGGCGTGGCCAACCGGATCGAGGCGTACCGGCTGGCGCGGCAGAAGGGGTGGTTGTAGCGGCGCCTTGCGTTTCCCGGTGATGTCATTTCCGCGACCGCGGAGGGGTGTCACTTTCTTTGCTCGTGCAAAGAAAGTAACCAAAGAAACACGCCGCCAGATCGCGAGCCGGCGCTGCGCGCCGGTGCCCTGCGCTTCTCAGTGAATCAGGGGACGGCGCCGAACTCGCTGCGCTCAGACACCCGCGCCTCTTCGCCCCTGATTCCCCTGCGATGCTCGGCTCGCTAAAAGGCGGACCCAACGTCAAAAGCCGATGTTGCACCCCGTAGGTCCACGCCATGCGTGGATGCTGTTGCCATTGATCTTGACCTTCAAGTCCGCCTTGAGCGAGCCGAGCACCGCAGGTCCGGCGAGGGCGAAGAGGCGCGGGTGTCTGAGCGCAGCGAGTTCCCGCGCCGTCCCTCGACGGATCGAGGAGCGCAGGGCACCGGCGTGCGAAGCACGTCGGCTCGCGGCCGGCGGAGCGTTTCTTTGGTTACTTTCTTTGCGCGCAAAGAAAGTGACACCCCTCCGCAGTCGCGGAAACGATCCGCCGGGAACTCCCGGCGAGCCCCTTCAATCCTTCCCGCGCGCCATCGCCTGGAACACCCCATCGCGCCGCACCCACAGGTGGAACAGCGCTGCACCCACGTGCATCAGCACCGTGGCGAACAACACATATGCCAGCAGGCTGTGCGCATTGCGCAACGCGGCGTACAGCGCCGGGGTGTGCGGCACGATCGGCGGCAGGTGCAGGCCTCCCCACAGCACGATCGGGTAACCGCCCGCCGACAGCATCGCCCAGCCGATCAAGGGCATCGCCAGCATCAGCGAATACAGCATCCAGTGCGAGGCCTTGGCCGCCATCACCTGCCACACCGGCAGGTCGGCCGGCAGTGGCGGCGGGCGATGGCGCAGCCGGTTGTACAGGCGAAGCAGCACCAGCAACAGGATCGCGATGCCCAGCGGGCGGTGCAGGTCGATCAGCACGGGACGCAGATGCAGCGAGGCGACCATGGTCACGCCGATGAACAGCATGGCGATGATCATCAGCGCCATGGTCCAGTGCAGCACCCGCGCCAGCAGGTTGAAGTGGCCGTTGTGGGTGTTCATCGCGCGGCCTCCTTCGGTTGCTCGACATTGCCGCTGGCGCGCTCGCGTTCGCGACGGTTGAAGGATTGCGAATAAACGGCCGAACGCGCAGCCAGGATCGGATCGTCACTGCCGCGCACGCCGCTGGGCAGGATCAGCGGATCGAAGTTGATCTGGCCGCAGGCGCCTTCCTCCTGCGACTGCATGCGGTCCAGGCTGAGTACGCCGGCCACCACCTCATCGCGCGACGCGGCCCACGGCACCGATGGATCATCGATGGCATCGCCGGGCGCGGCGATGGTCACGACCAGGTTCCAGCGCACCGGGCCGCTGGCCAGGCGCTGTTGCAGTTCCTGGCTGAGGAAATCGACGCTGGCCTGCTTGCGCGTTTCCGCATCCATCTCCACCACTGCCGCCTGCGGCTGCCAGCGCCAGCGCACCGCACGCTTCTGGCCCTGTGCATTGGTGAACCAGAAGCTGTTGACGCTGTTGAAGGTGGTGTCGGCCCAGCTGCTGGTCCACGGTGCGGTCTTGGCCCACTGCTGGAACGCCTGCGCACTGGGGTATTTCGCCAGCACTGCCGCCATCTTCTGTGGGTCCGGCTTGCCGGTGGCCGTGTCGGGAATGGAGGCACGCGTCTGCGCGTAGAACGCCTCGGCGTTGGGCACGGCGAAGAACGGGAAGCTGTTCATCGCCATGCGCCATTCCTGGCCATCATCACTGACCATCTGCACCGCGATGCTGCGGACGCGTGCGGTGTTGTCGGCGCCGTAGGGATCGCCGCCGCCGATCGACAGCCGCCCCATCACCGGCACGCGGCGCTGCGAGAACACCCGTGCACTGGACAGGGTGGGAGCCTGCGCGCTTGGTTCGAACCAGCCGCTCACGCACACGCCTTTGCTGTGCGCACGGCGGAACCCGGGATGAGCCGGGCCGGTGGCTTCGATGGTGTCGGTGAAGCGCTGCGCGGTCAGGCGGCCGCCAATCCATCCGGCCAGCCAGGCGAAGGCCAACGCGACCGCACCCAGGATGAGCGCGATCAGTGCGATCCAGAGCAGGGGTGAATGCTTGCGTGGTGCGCCCGGCGTCTGGCCGGCGCGGGTGTAGCGGAAGAGCGACATGGTCGGAGTCCTGCCTTCACGGAGCGTGTGGGTGGTCGACCCACACATCCTCGCAGAACGCGGCCGCGGCCGAAATTCAATTTTTCGTCAAACTTCCAGCCCTGCCAACGCCCCGGTAGAGTCGACTGTCAGTCGACTCGCGCGCGCAGCGCGGGGTTTTCACGGCCGGTTCCAATTGAAGAGCAGTCGGATCCAAGAGCAGTCGACTAACAGTCGACTCTACCGTGCCCATGCCTGCTCCGGCGGTCGGGTCGGGTACGGCGTGCCGACCAAGGTCGGCACCCACCCGATCAGCTGTAACGCGCCTTCAGCATCGCCCATGCCGAGCGCAGCGCCAGCGCTTCGCCACCGGCGGGACGGCCCGGGCGTTCGCCGTCGTTCCAGGCATACACGTCCAGGTGCGCCCAGCGCTGGCCGTCTTCCAGGAAGCGTTCCAGGTACAGCGCGGCGGTGACCGAGCCGGCCATGCGCGAACCGGCGTTGGCCAGATCGGCGATGCCGCTGCTCAGGTAGCGCAGGTAGGGGCGCCACAGTGGCATGCGCCAGACCGGGTCGCGGGTTGCATCACCGGCCTGCAGCCACTGCTGGGCCACCGTGTCGTCGTTGCTGAACAGTGCCGGCAGGTCCGGGCCCAGTGCGATGCGCGCGGCACCGGTGAGGGTGGCGAAGTCCAGCACCAGGTCCGGCTTCTGCTCGCCGGCGAAGGTCAGCGCGTCGCACAGGATCACGCGGCCCTCGGCGTCGGTGTTGTCAATCTCCACGCTCAGGCCCTTGCGGGTAGCGATCACTTCGCCTGGACGGAACGCATCCGGACCGATCGCGTTTTCCACCGCCGGCACCAGCAGGGTCAGGCGCACCGGCAGCCCGCGCGCCATCACCAGGCCGGCCAGGGCCAGCGCGTGTGCGGCGCCGCCCATGTCCTTCTTCATGTTGCGCATGCCGTCGGCGGGCTTGATGTCCAGGCCGCCGGTATCGAAGCACACGCCCTTGCCGACCAGCACCAGCGCCGGATCGGTGTCCTTGCCCCAGCGCAGCACGACCAGGCGTGGCGCACGGTGCGAAGCGCGACCCACGGCGTGGATGGCCGGGAAGTTCTGCTTCAGCAGCTCATCGCCGGTGATCGCCTCGACCTGCGCGCCATGTGCATCGGCCAGGGCGCGTGCGGCGTCTTCCAGCTGCTGCGGGCCCATGTCTTCGGTCGGGGTGTTGACCCAGTCGCGCACGCGCAGGCTGGCGGCGATCAGGTCGGCCACTTCGCCGGACGGTGCAGCCACCAGCTGCGCCGGTGCGCGGTTGCGCTTGCGGTAGCGGTCGAAGCGGTAGCTGCCCAGGCCCCAGCCCAGCTGCAGCAGCGCCAGTTCGGCGGCCGGCAGTTCATTGGCCAGCTGCCAGACGCTGCCTTCGGGCAGCGCGTGCGGCGCATGCGCATAGCTGTAGGCATCGCCACGATCACCCACGCCCATCACGGCACCGGCCAGGCCATCGGTGCCCGGCAGCAGCGCCACGCTGTGGGCGCCGGCGTTGAAGCCCTGCGATGCCAGCCATGCCTGGGTGGCAGCCGGCTGGCCGTCCTTCCACGCGGCGAACTGCTCGCGGTCCAGCACGTACAACGGCAGCGCCGCGGCGGTGTCGGCGGTGAAACCAGTGATCTCGCTCATGCGTCAGATACTCCGGGGTGCGGCGGCGTCGAGGTTGGCGTCCAACCAGTCGGCCAGGCCGGTAAGGGTGTCGAACTGCAGGTCCGGCTGCAGTTGCGGATGGGTCCAGGTGGCAGCCTCGCGGTTGATCCAGCAGCCGCGCAGGCCGGCGGCAATCGCTCCGGCCACGTCCATCTCGGCGTGGTCGCCGACGTGCAGTACCTGGGCCGGCGCCACACCCAGACGGGTGCAGGCGGCGTGGAAGATGCTGGCCTCGGGCTTGGCCGCGCCGTGTTCGCGCGAACCCAGCTGGAAGACGAAATGATGGGCCAGGCCGATCCGTTCCAGGTCGGCATTGCCGTTGCTCAACGCCGCTACCGGCACCCGCGCGGCGATACGCGCCAGCGCGTCGATCGCATCCGGGTAGCACTCGACCTGGTTGCGCGCGGCGTAGAACACCTCATACGCCGGTTCCAGCAGATCGAGGCTGGCGCCACTGGTGTGCAGCGCTTCGTGCAGGGTCAGCCGGCGCAGTGCGCTCAGGTCGTGGTGGAGGTGCGGATGGGCGTGGTACAGCCGCTCGCGCAGTTTGCGCATCGCCGCCACCGGATACATCGCAGCGGTGGCCGGGCTGTGTTCGCGCATCCACGCGTGCAGGACCTGTTCGATGCGGGCGCCGATCGGAGCGAACGGCCACAGCGTGTCGTCAAGGTCGAGGGTGATGGCTTGGACGGGGAAATTCACCCCGCCATTCTACCCCTGCCCGCGCGGCCTTTCATGCGGCGCGGCGGGCGGGGCAGCCGGGTTCGGGGCGGCGCAGGTTGCCTGCCAGTTATGCCCTTGCTCCTGTTCCTGTGGCCTGCGTTACCTGTCTTCAGGCCGGCTCATTCCAGCAGCCTTGCCCAGCCCTGCATGCCGTCCAGCCGCGCCAGCACCAGCTTGATGCAGACCAGCAGCGGCACCGCCAGCAGCAGCCCGATCATGCCCCAGGCCCAGCCGAACACCATCAGTGCCAGGATCAGCACCAGCGGCGACAGCTTCATGCGACGGCCCAGCACGATCGGGGTCACCATCTGCCCTTCCAGGGTGTGCAGGGCCAGGTAGGCGGCGGCCGGCAGCAGTGCCTGCAGCGGGTCGCGGAACTCGACGAAGCCCATCAGCAGCATCAGCGCCACGCCGATCAGCGGGCCCACGTAGGGGGCGAAATTCAGCAGTGCGGCCACCGTGCCCCACAGCAACGCCTCCTGCAGGCCGATGCCGAACAGCATCAGCACGCCAGCGAACACCAACCCGACCAGCGTATTGATAACGCTGATGGTCAGCACATAGCGCGAGACCTCGCGCTCGATCGAACGCAGGATGTCACTGGTGAATCGCTGCTGCTGGCGGTTCGGGAACAGGGCGATGGCCGCGCGCTGCAGGCTCTGCCCATAGATCATGAAGAACAGCGTGAGCAGCACCACCGCCAGCACCGAGGCGGCCAGCCGTGGCGCGCGGGTCAGCATGCGGTAGGGGTCGTCCATCTGGGTGCGGATCACCTGCACCTTGTGGTTGCTGTCACCCCCAGCCACCCGGGCGAAGTTCTCCGCCGCCTGGTTGGCCTGCTGCACCGGCTTGGTCAGGTCCTGCACCTGGCGCGCCACCTTGCGCAGCTGCTGCGGCGCTTCCTGTGCCCAGTCCATGGCCGGACCGATCAGCTGCACCGCCAGCGAACCGGTCACGCCCAGGCCGGCGCCGAGGATCAGCAGTGCGCCCAGCGCACGCGGAATCCACAGTTTCTGCAGCAGGCGCAGGATCGGATTGCCGACCAGCGCGAAGAACACCGCCAGCAGCACCGGCAGGATGATGTCCTGCGCGGCCCACAGCGTGTAGCCCACCGCCAGGGTCGCCAGCACCACCAGCGACATCGGCCCGCGCGGGCGCGAGGGGGACGGCAGCGGTGCCTCCGGATCCTGCGGATCGGCCGGTGACGGGGACAGGAGGGACTCGCTCATCGACGCACCAACCGGGAAGGGGAGCGCATTATCTGCCGGCCGCGATCGGCGCGGCGGATTACATGCATCAACGTTCGGACAGCTCGGTGGCCGCTTCGGCCGGCCGCGGTTCGCGCAGTTCCGGTTCGGGCACGGGCCGCGCTGCCGGCGCAGGTCGCTCGGCGGTCGCCGACGTTGCCGCCTGTGCCTGTTCGCTGGCCTCGTCGGCTTCCTCGGCCGCGTCGTCGGCAGTGGCCGCGGCCTGCGCCGCCATCGCCGTGGCAAATGCCGCCTGTGCGCTGGCAAACAGGTTCGAGACCGAACCGACCATCTGCAGCCAGCGGGCACCATTGACCTTGCCCGGCACTTCCAGCTTGCCGGCGATGAAGCCACCGGCCAGGCCGACCACCACGATGCGCAGCGGCGACCACCCCTGTCGCCAGACCTGGCTGAGCGTGGACCAGTGGTCCTGGGTCTCGCCCAGGCGCACGGTCACCACCTGTTCGCAGCGTTTCACCCGCCGCTGCAGCGCACCGAACTTCATGGCTTGCCCTCGGGCAGCTGCACGCCGGCATCGGGGTCGTCTTCGCTGGGCTCGTCGAACAGGCCCAGGCGTGACAGCTGGCGCCGGGTGGCATGCATGCCGGTGTGGTGGAAGAAGTAGGACACCCGCCAGATCGCATAGCCGGTGACGGCCAGGCTCAGCAGCGAGGTAATCAGCAGGGCCTGCAGCCAACTCAGGCCCCAGCTCTCCAGCAGTGCGATGAGGGTGGCGGCCATCAGCAGCCACGCCGAGGCACCAAATACGATCGCCACGCCGGCCCAGGCCAGCGCACGACCAAACGCACTGCGGGCCAGCGCGAAGTCGGCCGAAGCCAACCGGCGCAGCGAGCGCACGGTGTGCTTGGCCGAATCGGCAGCGGCACGACCGGCCGCGCCGACCTGGCGGATGCTCTCATCCAGCGGCGGGGTGGCCGCCGGATCAGGCGCTTGCGTGTTGTTTTCGCTCACGCTGCGGCTTACTTGTCGCTGCTGCCGCGGGCCAGCTTGGCGATGATCCAGCCGGCTGCGAAGGCGACGCCGAACGAGGCCAGCGGACGTTCGCGGATCAGTTCGGCGGCGCTGTCGATCAGGTCCTTGCCCTTGTCCATCAGCGCATCGACCTGTTCCTTGGCGGCGGCACCGCCGAACTCGGCGGCGGCCAGGCCGGACAGTGCGCTGTCGGACAATTCAGCCTTGACGTTGGCCTTGCCGATGCGAAGCTCGTCGGTCGCTGCACCGGTTGCACCCTTGATCGCACCGCCGGCGGCCGTAGCGGCCTGCTTCAGGTGGGAACCGGCTTCACCCAGGTGTTCCTTCAGGTTCTCGGTATTGGTGGGGCTCATCGAATCACTCCTGTTGCGATGGGGGAACGGGAGTCGGCGGTGCCGACCTGGACTGACAGCAATAGCATTGCCGGGGTATAGGGGGTGTTACGGCAGGGCGATCAGCGCATCACGAGCTGGCCCTGCTGCTGGCCATTGTTGCGCAGCACGCGCAGCACCAGCGTCGGCGGGCGCTGCTGGAAGTTGGCACGCCAGCTGGCCAGGTCGGCGAATTCACCCACGGTGGCATCGGTGATGATGTCGCCCTGCTGCAGGCCGTTGCTGGCGGCGCGGCTGCCCCGCTTGACCTCGCTGACCAGCACGCCGCTGGCGCCTGACTGGCGCAGCGACTCGGGCAGGTCGACAAAGGTGGCCCCACCCAGGCGCGGGTCCAGGCTGTCGCCGGTGACCGCGCGTGCCTGTTCCTTCAGTGTCGCCTTGATCTGCAGCGGCTTGCCTTCGCGGCGTACGTCCAGCGTCAACGGGCTGCCGACCGCCGCCAGGCCTTCCACATTGTGCAGGGCTTCGGCGCTGTCCACGCGCTGGCCATTGGCCGACACCACCACGTCGCCCGGCTTCAGGCCGGCCGCGGCGGCGGCCGAACCGGCCAGCACGCGGGTGATCAGCGCACCGCGGGTTTCGCCCAGGCCCAGGCCCTGCGCGATCTGTGCGGTCAGGTTCTGGCTTTCCACGCCCAGCGTGCCGCGTACCACCACGCCGTGCTTGACCAGCTGGTCGACCACGCTGCGCGCCAGGTTCGAGGGAATCGCCAGGCCCAGGCCGATGTTGCCGGCCATGCTGCCCTGCGGGTTGAAGCTGGCCGTGTTGATGCCGACCAGCTGGCCCTGCAGGTCGACCAGCGCGCCACCCGAGTTGCCCGGGTTGATCGACGCGTCGGTCTGGATGAAGTTCTGGTAGCCCAGCCCGCGGATGCCGCTGCGGCCCACCGCCGAGACGATGCCGGAGGTGACCGTCTGGCTGAAGCCGAACGGATTGCCGATGGCCACCACGAAGTCGCCCACCCGCAGCTGGTCGCTGTTGCCGAGCTTGATGTCGGTCAGGTTCTGCGCCGGGATGCGGATCAGCGCGATGTCGGTGTCGCGGTCGGAGCCGAGGAACTCCGCCTTGACCGTACGCCCATCGGCCAACGTCACCTGAACGTCATCGGCGTTGTCGATGACATGGTGGTTGGTCAGCACCAGGCCCTCCTTGGCGTCGATGATGACGCCCGAGCCCAGCGATTCGTTGATGCGTTCCTGCGGGATGTCCGGGAACAGGCGCCGGAAGAACGGGTCGTTGAAGAAGGGGTTGCGCACGCGAACCACCTGCTTGGTGTTGACGCTGACCACCGCCGGCATCGCCTTCTCCAGCATGGGTGCCAGTGACGGCACCTGCTGCCCGGCCACTGCAGCCGGCAGAGCCGCCATGGTCGGTACCACCGCCGGAAGCGGTGCGGCATCGGCACGGTTGTCCAGGTGGGCGTTGATGCCGGTGGCAACGAAGCCACCGAAGGCGGCGGCGATTGCGAGCGTGAGCAGGGTAGGTAGCGGTCGCATGGGAGTCGGTTCGCTGGCGGGAAGGGGGGGCGGTTCGTCTCTACGGTAAAACAAGCTGAATGAGTGTGTCGCGATCTGGATAAATGCGCCATGAAAAACAGGTATGCGAACGGTGCGTCGAGAGCCGGGCACCTGACCCGCGGCGACACCCATCGAGATGATCAGGACACCTCCGAGAGCCACCCTTCGCCGCGCGGACGCAGTCGGATACTTGCGCAGTTCCGCGCAGGGAGGTGCCGCACTGCGCCACAACGCATGCCTGCCGTTGCACGTGCGCAGGTGCGCGCAGCGGCGACGATCAACCCGGTGGGCGGCGGCGCACAGTCCTTAAAAAAAGGGGTTTCCTGAAAACCTGCCGCAACGCGAGGGGTGGTCGACTACACCATTGTCGTCGCAGCAGATGCGATTGCTGGCGCATGACCCGTTCCACGATCGTCAATGTCGGTATAGCATCGCCCCGTTTTGATACTTAAGGCCCCCAGGAGGGCAACATGAGCAACGGTAATGGTGTGTCGGTCGTGACCGACGCCGTCGAGAACGTCAAAGAAACCGCCACCAACGTTGGCGAGACCATCGCCCACGCTGCCGAAGACGCAGTGAAGTCGGTCAAGAAGACCGTCAAGCGCGCCACCAAGGCTGCCGGTACCCGCGTTGCCAAGGCCAAGAAGGCCGTGGCCAAGGTCGAGAAGACCGTTGCCAAGAAGGCCGAGAAGGCTGCCAAGTCGGTCGGCAAGACCGTTGCCAAGGCCAAGCAGAAGCTGGAAGCGGCCAAGAAGAACGCCAAGGCCGAAGCCGCTGCCCTGAAGAAGGAAGTGGCCAAGAAGAAGGCGGCTGCCGGCAAGACCGTGACCAAGAAGGCTGCTGCTGCCAAGAAGACCACCAAGGCTGCCGGCAAGAAGGTCGCCACCGTGAAGAAGGCCGCCACCAAGAAGGCTGCCGTCGCCAAGAAGACCGTTGCCAAGAAGACCGCGGCCGCCAAGAAGGTGGTCGGCAAGAAGGTCGCCACCGCCAAGAAGGCTGTGGCCAAGAAGACCGTCGCCGCCAAGAAGGTCGCCGGCAAGAAGGCCGTGGCTGCGAAGAAGGTTGTCGGCAAGAAGGTTGCCGCCACCAAGAAGGTCGCCACCAAGAAGACCGCCGCTGCCAAGAAGGTTGTTGGCAAGAAGGTTGCTGCCACCAAGAAGGTTGCCACCAGGAAGACCGCTGCTGCCAAGAAGGTTGTCGGCAAGAAGGCCGCCGTTGCCAAGAAGGCAGTTGGCAAGAAGGTTGCCGCCACCCGCAAGACTGTCGCCAAGAAGGCTGCGCCGCTGAAGAAGGTCGCCGCCAAGAAGGCTCCGGCCAAGAAGGCCGTGCGCAAGGTCGCCAAGCGCAAGTAATCGCGCCGTGACCGAAGGCCCTGCCACCCCCCGGGTGGTGGGGCCTTTCGCGTTTCTGGGACGCGGTCTGGGGCAAGATGCAGGTTCTTCCGCCGGAGCCCCGGGCATGCGTGGTATCGACTTCAGTTCCTGGCAGGGCGTGCTGTCCACGTTGGCCGGCCTGGTCCTGATCACCCTGCTGGGCGTGGGCATCCGCCTGCTGGTGATGCAGACCCTGCAGCAGCGCCGCGAGCGCGAGAACCGGCAGATCAACGAACGGCTGCGCACGCTGATGGCGGCCTACAAGACCCTGGGCGGTTCGTTCACCGGCGAACTGGGTGTGGATCCCAGCCATCGCCGTGACCTGCGCCAGCGCGAAGATGCCGAGGGCATCGCCGAGCCCCGCTCGGATCGCGCGCGCCGCATCCGTGATGCCGTCGAGGCCGCGTTGTCGGACATCCTGTTGCTGGGCACCGACGAACAGGTGCGGTTGGCCGCGCGCGCTGCCAACGAACTGGCACAGGGGCGGCCGGTGCACACCCACGAACTGGTGGTCTCGCTGCGCGACTTCGTGCGCGAGGCGCTGGATCTGGCGCCGATTCCGGCCGACCTGCAGATTCCACCGCAGGGGCCGACCCGGCCCGGTGCCAGTGGTGGCGGCAAGGGCCGCAACGACGGCGATGCCAAGGGCGGTCGTGCGGGTGGTGGTGGAAGTGGCGGTGGCGGAGTGGGAGCCGGCATGGGCGGCGTGGGCCTCGGCGCCGGCGCCGCCCTGGGCGCCGGCCATGCCTCCGCCAGCGAAGAAACGGACGCGCGCTGAGCACGTCCGCCCGGTTCAGCGGGTCAGTTCGTAGATCGGCACGAAGCCGCCGTAGATCATCCGCGCGCCGTCGAACGGCATCGGATTCCTCGCAGGATCAAACCGCGGGTCTTCCATCATCTTCTTCATGCCGGCGTCGCGGGTCGGCTTGTCCGGCCATTCGATCCACGAAAACACCACCGTCTCGTCTGGCGTGGCTTTCACTGCGCCGAAGAAGTCGGTGGTCTTGCCGTGCGGCACGTCGTCTCCCCAGCACTCGACCACGCGCAGCGCGCCGTATTCGATGAAGACGGGATCCCCTGTGCGTGCGTGGGCGAGGAACTTCTCCTTGTTGGCGGTGGGCACCGCCAGGACGAAACCATCGATGTAGCTCATTGCCTGCCTCCGGATGGACCGTGCCGCATGCACGGCCTTCAAGTACCCGACGAACCAGGGCGTCGTGGATCGACATCCTGTGTGCGCCTGTTCAGCCCGGACCGCCGGGCAGCGGCGCCAGCACCGTATCCGGTGGCTGCTGGCCGGCCAGGTGGCGCACGAAGTAGTCCCACATGCGGTGCGTGTAGGTGGCGTCGTTGCGGAACAGTTCGTGGTCCTGCCGGGCCAGGTACAGCAGGTCGTAGCTGCGCTGGGCCTTGTTCAGGGCGGCGGCCAGCTGCAGGGTCAGCGCCGGTGGCGCGTTCTCGTCCAGTTCGCCATAGACCAGCAGCAGATGCCCGCGCAGGTTGCCGGCCAGTGCCGCATTGTCGAGCCCGGCAAAGGGCGCCGGCACGCCATCCGCCATGGCCGTAGCTGGCAGCACGCCACCGAACAGCCGGTCCATGCCGTGCAGGGCGCCGCCGTAGATGCCCTGGAAATTGTGGCTGCCGGCCGAGGCCACGCCTACCTTGTAGAACGCCGGATAGCGCAGCAGGGCGCGCGCTGCGCTGTAGCCGCCGAACGAATGCCCATAGATGCCGACCCGCTGCAGGTCGATGCCCGGGTAGCGTTCGCCCAGCTGGCGCAGCGCAGCCACATGGTCATCCAGCTGCACATCGGCGGCGCGCAGGAAGCTGCTGTCATGGAATGCCTTGTCGCGGCCACCGGTGCCACGCGCATCGATGCTGACCACCATGAAGCCGAGTTCGGCCAGGCTGGCGCGTGCCACCGGGTTCAAGGCAGACACCGCCTCGGCGTAGGTCACCGGTGCATTGCTGATGAAGGAACCACCGTACATCGCGTCGATCACCGGGAAGCTGCCGTCATCGCGATAGTCACGGGGCAGGTAGACGGTGGCGAAGATCGGCGTGCGCCCATCGGCGGCCAGCAGCCGCTCGCGCCGTGGTGGGCGCCAACCGGCAGCAACGATCGCGCTGTCATCGGCTGTTTCCAGCACCATCACTTCACGGCCGTCATCGCTGGCCCGCAGCACGGTGCGTGGTGGCTGGTCGAGACGGGAAACGGTATCCACCAGATAGCCGCCGCCCGGCGACAGCGCCTGCGGCGCGCGTGCCCCGAACAGCGCGCCGGTACCGGCATCGGCCATGTGGTCGTTGCCATCGGCGGCCAGGCGCTGGATCGGACCGCCCTGCAGCGATACCCGGTACAGGCCTCGCACGTAGGGGTCGCCACCGTCGACGCCACCGGCGCTGAAGTACGCCCAGCCACCCGCAGCGTCCACACCCAGCAGGTCACGCACCACCCATTTGCCGCGGGTGAGCTGGCGCAGCACTTTGCCGTCGGACAGGCGCACCCGGTACAGATGGCCCCAGCCATCGCGCTGCGAGAACCACACGGCGGTGTCCTGCCCGGGCAGGATGGCCACCGCTGGCCGGTTGTAGGAATACACGTTGAGCTGCAGGCGAGTGTCGCTGGCTTCTTCCAGAACCGTGCGCAATGCACCGCTGTTGGCATCGATCTCCACCAGGCGCAGCCTGCGCGGCGTGCCGAAGTGCGCGATCACGGCATACAACCGATCACCGTCCCAACCCAGGATGCCGGCCTCGCTGAGCGTGTTCCAGCCCTCGGGCAGCGCGATGTCATGCTGCCTGCCGCTGAGGATATCGATCACATACAGGCTGTCGCGGACCTGCTGTGCATCGCCCAGTACCCCCAGCTTCACGGCATGCACGCGCGGCCGCGCGCTGTGGGTCGGGCTGCTTTCCAGATAGGGATAGTCCTGCAGCGCGCGTTCGTCGTAGCGGATGCCGGCTGCGTAACGGCCATCGGGTGACCAGCTCACCGCGAACGGTCGTGCCGGCATCCGGCCCTGACGGCGTGGAATGCCGCGCAGGGTGAAGTCCGGCAGTACGCCATAGCCATGCCCGGTTTCACCGCCGTGGGTCAGTACCTGCGGCGCCGCTCCAGAGCGCTGCAGCCACAGGTTGTGGTCGCGTACCTGCAGCCAGGCATCACCGCCGGGCGACGGCAGTGCATCAGCCGGCGGCAACGCCTGTTGTGCGGCCGTGCACTGCAGGCGTGGCCATTGGCAGTTGATCTCCGCTTCGCCGTTGAACTGCAGGCGCAGGCCATCATCCAGTACCTGCACGTTGTTCAAGCGCAGGCGTGGCCCGCTGGCACCCAGCGGTGCAACTGCGGCGCCCAGCGCATCGGGTTCGAACAGGATCTGGCGCGTAGCCTGGATTGGATCGACCAGTATCGCCTGGCGCCGGCCCTGTGTGTCTTCGCGTTCGTACCAGAAGCGCCCATCCGCCAGCCAGTGGGGCAGGACCGAAGCATTGCGCAGCGCACCGCGCAGATGACTGTCATGCACGCGTTCGGCGCGCTGGTAGTCAGCCGCCTGCAGCGCGTGCGCAGCATGGATCGGAAACAGGGAAGCGCAGGCCAGGAGGGCGGCGCGAACAGACATCAGCAGCGGATCGGAAACGTGCAAGGCAACCTCCTGTTGCAGTCGGCGACGAATCACAAATGCACGCGCGCCGCGCGCGTATGCCAGACGAAGCCTGAATCAAGCCCAAAAATTCAGCAATGCGAAGACGGCTGCTTTCAGGGAGCGTTGTGGCGAATAACGGAGAATTTACATTCCCGATGCGATGGCGCCCTGGCGCTGCTGCACACCATAAGAAAGTAAAGGTGTACCCCCATGAAGAATTCGCTGATTGCTCTGGCCCTGGCCGCTGCCCTGCCGTTCACCGCCTCGGCTGCTGAGAACCTGTCCTACAACTACGCCGAAGCCGACTACGCCAAGACCGACATCGACGCGTTCAAGGCCGACGGCTGGGGCGTGAAGGGTTCGTACGGCTTCCTGCCGAACTTCCACGCGTTCGGTGAGTACAGCCGCCAGGAAATCGACCACACCAACATCAAGCTGGACCAGTGGAAGATCGGCGCCGGCTACAACGTTGAAATCGCTCCGACCACCGACTTCGTTGCCCGCGTTGCTTACCAGAAGCGCGACCAGAAGCACGGCCTGGACTTCAACGGCTACAGCGCTGAAGCTGGTATCCGCACCGCCTTCGGTGCCCACGCCGAAGTCTACGGCATGGTCGGCTACGAAGATTTCTCGAAGAAGCACGGCATCAATCCGGAAGGCCAGTGGTACGGCCGCCTGGGTGGTCAGGTCAAGCTGAACCAGAACTGGGGCCTGAACGGCGAGCTGAAGATGAACCGCGATGGCGACAAGGAATACACCGTCGGCCCGCGTTTCAGCTGGTAATTGCTTCCTCGGCGCGCCTGCGCGCTGAAGATGCCTCGACAGGCCCGGCTCATGCCGGGCCTGTTGCGTATCCGGCCGGGCAAACGCCATCTGACCGAGTCACGCCGGGGCCACGGCATTGCAACGAATTGGATTCCGCACGCGCCAACTCCACCCTAGGGTGGGTGGCCTGTTCTGCAGGAATGCAAAGATGCCCACGTTCCAGTCGCCCCGCGATCCTCCCCGCCGGTTGTTGCTGCTGGATCCGCACCCACTGCTGCGGCATGGCGTACAGGAACTTCTGGCGAAGCAGGCGGGCCTGCGCGTGGAAGGAAGCTTTGGCTGCAGCGGTGACCTGCTGCAACGCCTGAGGCAACAGGAGGCTTCGATCGATCTGCTGCTGGTTGATGCATTGCCGATCGGCGACAGCGGAGAAGGCCTTGAACTGCTGCGCCACGTATCGCTGCACTGGCCGGCAATGCCGATTCTGGTGCTGTCGGCGCACTGTAACGCTGGTGTCGTGGCCAGGGCACTGCAGGCGGGGGCGCGCGGGTTCCTGTCCAAGACCTGCGCCCCACAGATGCTGCTGCGGGCGTTGAGCGTGGTGGGCCGTGGTGGACGCTTCGTGCCGCCGGAACTGCGAGCGCAATTGAACCAGTCACGCCGGCAGCGCCAGCAGTCCATGCGTCCACTGCGATTGAGCATGCGCGAACGAATGGTCCTGCAATGGGTGTTGCGTGGGGGCAGTACCGGCGAGATGGCACGCCGCTGCGGTCGTTCGCCCAGCACCATCAGCACGCAGAAGCGCGCGGCCTATCGCAAGCTGGGCATCCGCAACGATAGCGAGCTGTTCCGCTTCCGCCATCTGATCGAAGCGGATTGAGGGGCAACTACTCGCCCTGGTACTGCTTCTCCTCCACCAGCGCCGAACCTGCCACCCGGTTGATCTCGTTCTTCACCTGCACGCGCTCGCCATTGGTGCCATAGACACCGCGTGCCAGCTGGATGAAGGCATCGTCGAACACCTGGGCCGCTTCCTTGTCGCGCAGCTGGTCCTGGATGTCCCACATGCGCTCGTTGATCGCCTTCAGCTGCTGCTTCAGCACGGCCAGCGCCGGCTGTGCCTGCAGCTGCTGCTGCAACAAGGGAAGCAGGCCGTCCAGCTCGGTGCGTACGTTGGCCAGCTTGGCGGCATCATCGATGCGCTCGGCCTTGATCTCGAGAATGGTGATCTTGTCGATCAGCTCGCCGATCGATACCGGAGTCAGGATGGCATCCACGCAGTTGGTCCCTTTGAACAGGGCGCCATGATACCGCGCCGGTGGTGCCCGGCCCCGGTCTGCTGGATTTACGCCGAATTTGCGCTGCGGACCCGGCAGCACCCTCGATCCGTTACGGCCTCTCCTCCGACACTGCCGTCCCGGCGGCCAGACCGCCTTCGACGAGGAAAACAGTGCAGTGAACAGCAAGGGGACAATGGCGGCGGCGGTGGCCGCGCTGGCAGGGCTGCTTGGCATCGGCAGCGCGCAGGCACAGGTGCAGGTGAGCGGCAACATGGCGTTGACCAGCGATTACGTGTGGCGTGGCAGCTCGCAGAGCGATGGCCAGCCGGCCGTACAGGCGGGCGCCAAGGTCACGGTGGGATCGGGCTGGTACGCCAGCGTGTGGGGTTCCAATGTTTCGTTCAAACCGGACAACGGCGCGCGCAGCGAATTCGATCTGGTTGCTGGCTGGTCTGGCGCGCTGGCCACGGACTGGATGCTGGATGCCAACCTGACGCGCTACGTGTATCCAGGCACCGGCCGCGCGCTGGACTGGACCGAACTCAACACCACGCTGACCTGGAAGCAGCGCGCCTGGCTGCAGGTCGCGCACTCCAACGATGCGCTGGCCGGTGGCCATCGTGGTACCTATGCCCAGCTCGGTGTGCGTGTGCCGCTGCACGAGCGCGTCCGTCTGGAAGCGGCGGTGGGCCAGTACTGGCTGGCCACCGCACAGGGACCGGATTACCTGCATGGCCAGCTCAGTGCCATTGCCACGTTGACGCCGGCGTGGGAGCTGCGTGCCACCGTTCACGACACGGACAACGCAGCCAAGCGCCTGTTCCCCGGCAACGCCGGTGGGCGATGGGAGCTGGCGCTGCAGGGCAGCTTCTAGTCGGCCATCGAGGCCTGGCGTGCACGCAGCGCGCCGGGCAGCCACAGCAGCAGCGCCAGCACGGCCACGGCAGCACCGGCCACGCAGACGCCGGTCCAGCCGAAGCGCTGGTAGACCTGCGCCGACAGCAGCGAACCCAGCGAACCGCCGATGAAGTAGCCGGTCATGTAACCGGCATTGAGGCGATTGCGTGCCGCAGGCTGCAGCGCATAGATCAGGTTCTGGTTGCTGACGTGCAGCAGCTGCGCAGCCAGGTCCAGCACCACCACGCCCACCAGCAATGCCAGCAGCGAGTGCGCGGACAGCCCCAGCGGCAGCCACGACAGCAGCAACAGCAGCAGTGCGATGGCGGTGGCGCGACCGGTCTGGCCACGGTCGGACATGCGCCCGGCCAGGCCGGCGGCCAGCGTGCCGGCCGCACCCACCAGGCCGAACAGGCCGATGGTGGCGTCGCTGTAGGCGTAGGGCGGCTGTGCCAGCAGGAAGGCGAGCGGTGTCCAGAAGATCGCGAACATGGCGAAGCTGCAGGCGCCCAGCAGGGTGCGCTGGCGCAGCACCGGTTCCTGCACGAACAGCACGCCGATCGAGCGCAGCAGTGCGAAGTAGCCGAGGCCGGCGCTGTGGTGGAATCGCGGCAGGCCGCGCTGCAGCGCCAGTGCGGTCACCACCAGGGTGCCGGCCGCGATCGCGTACACCAGGCGCCAGTCACCCAGGCTGGACAGCAGGCCAGCGACGGTGCGGGCCAGCAGGATGCCCAGCAGCAGGCCGCTCATCAGCGTGCCGACCACGCGGCCGCGATGCTCGGGGGCAGCCAACGTGGCCGCGAACGGCACCAGCACCTGTGCCACTACCGAGAACAGGCCGGTGATCGCGGTACCCACCAGCAGCCAGGCGAGCGACGGCGCGCAGGCGCTGATCACCAGGCCGCCGGCCGACAGCAGGCTCATTACCACGATCAGGCGGCGGCGCTCGAACAGGTCGCCCAGTGGCACCAGCAGGATCAGCCCGGCGGCGTAGCTCAGCTGCGCGGCGGTCACCACCATGCCGACCTGGCCGAACGGCACGCCGAAGGCATCGGCGATGGTGTGCAGCAGTGGCTGCGCATAGTAGTTGCTGGCCACCGCCACGCCGGTAGCGACCGACATCAGCAGCACCTGCCAACGGTGCAGAGGGGGAAGGGACGGGCTCACGCGATGTTCCAGGAAGCGGGGGGGCACAGTGTCCGCCTGCTGCGAGCATGATGGAAATGAATCATCATCATCCGTACCATCTGGAAACAAGATAGTTGTATGAACCTCAAGCAGCTCGAATTCGCCGTGGCGCTGGCCGAAGAGAGCAATTTCACCCGTGCCGCCGAGCGCTGCCACGTGGTGCAGTCCGCGCTCAGCCACCAGATCGCCCACCTGGAACAGGAACTGGGTGCCACGCTGTTCGAGCGCCTGCCGCGCCAGGTGCGGGCCACCGCCGCCGGCGAGGCGTTGCTGGTGCACGCACGCCAGGTGCTGGCCAGCCTGCGCCACCTGCGCGCCGACGTGGCCGCCGTCAGTGGCGAAGTGGGTGGGTTGCTGGCCATCGGGCAGATTTCCTCGCTGACCGGCATCGACGTTGTGGCGATGCTGGCGGCCTTCCAGCGCGTGCACCCGCAGGTGGAGTTCCAGCTGCACGTGGACAAGAGCGAGGACCTGATCGCGCAGGTACAGTCGCGCGCGCTGGATGTGGCACTGGTAGGCCTGGCGCCTTCGGCAGCGCTGGACGGTGTCTGCCACCAGGTGCTGCAGGAGGAGGATCTGGTAGCGGTAATGGCGCCATCGCACCGGCTGGCCGGGCGCAAGCGGCTGCCATTGGCCGCACTGCAGGATGAAGCACTGGTCGACTTCCCGCGCGGCACCGGCGCACGCCAGCAGACCGATGATGCTTTTGCCGCAGCCGGACTGCCGCACACGGTCCGTTTCGAGGTCAACCTGATGGAACTGGTCGAGCGCTTCGTCCGCCATGGGTTGGCGGTCGGCATCGTGCCGGCATTGATCGCCGATGGGTTCCAGGGTGTGGTGCAGATTCCGCTGCAGCCGACCCCGACCCGGCGCGTGCACCTGGTCTGGCAGCGCCTGCCGACACCAGCGGCGCGGGCGTTCGTCGACGCCGTGCTCAGCCGCGCAGGCGCAGGCTCAGACCCTTGAGGAAGTTGCGCAGCATCTGGTCCAGGCAACGCCGGTAGTTGGCGTGCCCGGGTTGACGGAACAGCGCGCCCACTTCCGACTTGGAGACATTGAAACCTGCGCTGGCAAAGATCTCCATCAGATCGACGTCGCGCAACTGGAATGCCACGCGCAGCTTCTTCAGCACCAGGTTGTTGTCGATGCGGGTTTCCACCGCACGCTGCGGCTGGCTCTCGTCGCGACCGCGCAGGTGCACGATCAGGCCGTCGAGGAAGTGGGCCAGCGCGCTGTCGTTCATCGCCTCGAAACCGGCTTCGTCCTCGCGGCGCAGCCAGGCTTTCACCTGTTCGGTATCCACGGCGAAGGCCGGGTCGGCCATCTGGCACAGGGTCACCACGTGCTGGTCGCCCAGGTCCAGGGAGTAGCGCACGCTGCGCAGGACATCGTTGTTGATCATGGCCCATTGTACCGGCCCCCCTGCAGCTGGGGTCAGATCCCTGTGCGGAGCAGAGGGATCTGACCCCGGATCTGGCCGATCCGGCAACACAGCGGCCAACCGACGATGCCAGAATGGGGGTCTGGTTTCCCCTGGAGTTGCCTGATGACCCGCACTGTCCTGATTACCGGCGCCACGTCCGGCTTCGGCGCCGCCGCCGTCCACCGCTTCGCCCAGGCGGGCTGGAAGGTGATCGCCACCGGCCGCCGCGGCGAGCGCCTGCAGCCGCTGGTCGACCGCTACGGCAAGGACGTGGTGCACGCCGCCGTCTTCGACATCCGCGATGCGGTGGCGATGGAAGCGGCGCTGCTGGCGCTGCCGCCGGCGTTCGGTGAGATCGACCTTCTGGTCAACAATGCGGGCCTGGCACAGGGCACAGCGCCGGCGCAGAGCGCGAAGCTGTCGGACTGGACCACGATGATCGACACCAACATCACCGCGCTGGTGACCCTGACCCACCGCCTGCTGCCTCAGCTGGTGGAGCGCAAGGGCGCGATCATCAACATTTCGTCGGTGGCGGGTGTCTACCCGTACCCGGGCGGCAACGCCTACGGCGGTACCAAGGCCTTCGTCAGCCAGTTCTCGCTGGGCCTGCGTTCGGACCTGCACGGTACCGGCGTGCGCGTGACCACGATCGAACCGGGCATGGCCGAAACCGAGTTCACCGTGGTCCGCACCCACGGCGACCAGGCGGCGTCGGACAAGCTCTATACCGGCGCCAACCCGATGACCGCCGAGGACATCGCCGAGCAGATCTTCTGGGTGGCCACGCTGCCGCCGCACCTGAACATCAATCGCTTGGAACTGATGCCGGTCAGCCAGTCGTTCGCCGGCTTCCAGGTGGCCCGCGAAGGCTGACCTGCGCCGTACGACGTCTCGTGCCATCGCGGAAGTGTAGAGCCGAGCCCATGCTCGGCTTCGTCGGGATTCAGCCGAGCACGGCTCGGCTCTACAGAAACAGAAAAGCCGGGCAATGCCCGGCTTTTTCCATTTGGATCCGGCAGGTTACTGCGCCTTGATCGCCATCGCCTGCAGGCCGGTGCCATCCAGCTTCTGCTTGGCTTCGGACAGTTCGCCGGCGCTGCCATACGGCCCCATGCGCACGCGGTACACGGTCTTGCCGTTGATCTGTGCCGACTCCACGCGTGCCGCAAGACCCATCATCGCCAGCTTGGCCTTGGTCGCTTCGGCATCGCCGGAGGCACCGAAGGCGCCTGCCTGCAGGATGTAGCGGGCGTTGTCGGCGGCCGCCGGTGCGGCAGCGGCCGGGGTACCCGTCGTTGCCGGTGCAGTTTCCGCGCGTGCTGCCGGCGTGGCGGCGGCGGTGCTGGTCGAGGCCGGGGCCGTGCCGGCCGGTGGCGTTACCGCGGCCGGGCGTTCACTCAGCGGTGCCGGCAGCGGACGGCTGGTGGCGGTCACCTGCGCGGTGCTGGACACGCTGGCGGTGGCCGCCGGTGCCGGTGCCGGTGCGGTGGTGGTCGCCGGCGGAACCGGCTTGCCTTCCAGCGCAGCCTGCGCGCGTGATGCTTCGGCCTTGGCCCGGCGCTGCTCTTCGGCACGTGCGCTGGCAGCCAGTTCGGCGTCGGACATTTCGACTTCCTTGCCCGGCAGCAGGGTGTAGAAGTCGTACTGGGTGGCGGCCGGCTTTTCCGGTTCGGCCGGCTTCGGCGTCGCCGGCTGCGCGGCCGGCTGGGTGCCGACATCGCTGTCGGCATCTGCGACCGGCGCCGGCTGCGCGTTCGGGTTCGGTTGCGGACCGGCGCGCAGGAAGCCATCGCCCTCGCCCTTGAACAGGTTCGGCGCCGCCAGGAACACCACGGCCGCGATCGCTACACCGGCCACCAGCCACACCCATCCGGGTGTGCCCTGGCTGCCGCTGTTGCGTCGTGCCTGGCTTTTGCCGCGTCGTGCTGCCATGAGTACTGCGTCTCCTGATGCTTACATTTTTTCCGGGGCGCTGACGCCCAGGAGGTCGAGGCCATTGGCCAGTACCTGGCGCGCCGCACAGGCCAAGGTCAGCTTGGCGTTGCGGTCGGCGGCGTCATCCACCAGCACCGGCGTCCCGTGATACCACGTGTGGAACGCGTGCGCCAATTCACGCAGGTACTGCGCCACCAGATGCGGTTCCAGTGCCACGCCGGCCGCTTCCACCACTTCCGGATACCGCGAGATCTCGTTCATCAGCAGCAGAGAGGCGTCGTCGGCCAGGCGGCCGAGGTTGGCCAGGCCGTTGCCCTGTTCGTACACCAGGCCCTTCTCCTGAGCTTGGCGCAACAGGCTGCAGACGCGGGCATGCGCGTACTGCACGTAGAACACCGGGTTGTCGTTGCTCTGCTGGCGTGCCAGGTCGATGTCGAAGGTCAGCTGCGAATCGGGCTTGCGCGCGATCAGGAACCAGCGGGTCGCATCGCGGCCGGCTTCCTCGATCAGGTCGCGCAGGGTGAAGTAGCTGCCGGCACGCTTGGACAGTTTCACTTCCTCGCCGCCGCGCATGACGGTGACCATCTGGTGCAGCACGTATTCCGGCCAGCCCTGCGGGATGCCCACTTCCATCGCCTGCAGGCCGGCGCGCACGCGCGCCAGCGAGCCGTGGTGGTCGGCGCCCAGCTCGGTGATCGCGCGCTCGTAGCCGCGTTGCCACTTGGACAGGTGGTAGGCCACGTCCGGCACGAAGTAGGTGAAGGTGCCGTCGGACTTGCGCATCACGCGGTCCTTGTCGTCACCGAAGTCGGTGCTGCGCAGCCACAGCGCGCCACCTTCCTCGTAGGTATGGCCCGAGGCCTGCAGCTTGGCGACCGCTTCAGCAACCTTGCCGTCGGCGTACAGCGAGCTTTCCAGGAAGTAGATGTCGAAGTCGACGCCGAACGCGGCCAGGTCCAGGTTCTGCTCGTTGCGCAGGTAGGCCACGGCGAAGCGGCGGATCGCCTGCATGTCGTCCGGGTCCTTGGCGCCAACCACGGTGCTGCCTTCCAGGTCGACGCTGGCGCCGGCCATGTAGGCGCGGGCGACGTCGGCGATGTATTCACCGCGGTAGCCGCCTTCCGGCCAGCCGTCCTGGTCAGGCGCGATGCCCTTGATCCGTGCCTGGGTGGACAGCGCCAGGTTCTCGATCTGAACGCCGGCGTCGTTGTAGTAGAACTCGCGCTTGGCGTTCCAGCCGTTGGCATCGAGCACGCGCGCCACGCAGTCGCCGATCGCCGCCGCGCGGCCATGGCCGACATGCAGCGGACCGGTCGGGTTGGCCGACACGTACTCCACGCCCACCGTGCGGCCATTGCCGGACAGGTTGCGGCCGTAGTCGTGGGCTTCCTTGATGACCG
This sequence comes from Stenotrophomonas sp. SMYL89, assembly GCF_036319985.1. Classification (NCBI taxonomy): domain Bacteria; kingdom Pseudomonadati; phylum Pseudomonadota; class Gammaproteobacteria; order Lysobacterales; family Lysobacteraceae; genus Stenotrophomonas; species Stenotrophomonas sp. SMYL89. Next base: position 286,779 of record NZ_JAWIRW010000006.1, read on the forward strand.
AAGCGGCTTCACGCTGGTACGCAGCCGGAGCCAAGTGGAAGTTGATGAAGCCGGGGCCGGCAATCTCGACCTTGCTGACGTCCTCGCTGCGCGGCAGCGCCTCGACCAGCGCCTGTGCCAGTGCGCGCGGATTGCTGCGCGCGGCCTTGGCCAGCAGCATCGCGGCGTTGGTGGCGAAGTCGCCGTGGTCGCGGGTCTTCGGGCGCTCGACCACGAAGTCCGGCGGCAGGGAGTCGGCGGGCAGGGTGCCATTGGCGCGCAAGGCTTCGATGCCTTGGCTGATCAGGGCGCGGAGGAGATTTTTCACGAGGCCTGCTGTGAGAATGAGCGGCGGAATCGCCCATTTTAGCGCAGATACCCGCAGCCACGCTGACCGGAAGATGCCTGTGGGGGCGACCGATGGCCCCTGGCGGGGCCGCGCTCAGCCGAACAGGCGCGGCTGGGCCTGGGCCAGCAGGCCTCGTTCAGCAAACGAAACGGGACGGCCCTCGCCGACCACGAAGTGGTCCAGCAGGCGCACGTCCACCATTGCCAGCGCCTGCTGCAGTTCGTCGGTGATGCGGGTATCGGCGCTGGAGGGCTCCGGGTCGCCGGAAGGGTGGTTGTGGCTGAGGATCACCGCCGCCGCGTTGTGCAGCAGGGCGCGCCGCACCACTTCGCGGGGGTAGACCGGGGCGGCGTTGATGGTGCCGTGGAACAGCTCTTCACAGGCGATCAGGCGGTGGCGGTTGTCCAGGAACAGGGCCATGAAGACCTCGCGGGCCTGGCCACGCAGCCGGTGCTGCAGGTAGCGGCCGACCGCCGCCGGGTTGTTGCCTACCGCCTCGCCGTGCTCCAGTTCGGCCGCCAGATGGCGATGGGCCAGCTCCAGCCCGGCAGCGAGCGTGCAACTGCGGGCCGGGCCGAGCCCGGGCAGGCGGGCCAGTTCGGCTGCGGGGCGGTCGAGCAGTATCCGCAACGGGCCGTGCGCCTGCAGCAGGTCGCGCGCGGTCTGCACGGCATCGCGGCCACCGAACCCGGAGCCGAGAAACAGGGCCAGCAGTTCGGCGTCGGAAAGTGCCGTGGGCCCGCGTGCGATCAACTTCTCGCGCGGGCGTTCCTGTTCGGGCCAGTCATGGATGGGCATGGCCCCATCATCGCCAGACTTTGCGGCGGCTCCCATCGGGGCAAGCCGCGGGCCCGGGTCGGCCAATGCCTCAGTCGCGCCGGGTCTGCAGGTAGTCGAACAGTTCCTGGTTGTTCTGCAGGCCCAGCTTGCGCTTGGCCTCGGCCTTCTGCCGGCTGATCGTCTTCGGGCTGCGTCCACATCGTGCGGCCACGGCGTTCACGCTGAGGCCGGCCGCCAGCAGGTCCAGCACTTCCTGCTCGCGTGCCGACAACGGCGCCGGTTCGCGTGGGAACAGCAGGTCGCGGGCCTGCAGGTGGTGGCGCAGCTGCTGGGAAACGAACACCTGCCCGACAAGCGCGGCATTCAGTGCCTGCGGCAGTTCGGAGAAATCGGCGCATTTGTCGACCAGACCGTTGATGCCATCGCGCAGCAGGCCATCGAGCAGCCCGGGATGGCGCGCGCCGGTCAGCACGACCACTGGAAGCCCGGGGAAGCGGGTGTGCAGCACATCGATCAGTTCCGGGCCATCCGGGCCGGTGCCGGGCATCGACAGGTCGGTCAGCACGGCATCGCATGGGTGATGGTCGACCAGCTGCAGCAGCTCGGCGCCGTCACGGGCGCTGCCGACGATGTCCATCAGATGTGTCTGCAGCACGATGCGGATGCCGTGCAGGACCACGGGATGGTCGTCGGCAATGATGATACGTGGGCGCACGTGGCTCCTCGGAGATCGAACAGGCCACGCTGTGCGGCAGCCAAGGCCTGATTCTGCAAAAGCACTGTCCCGCATAGGTATAGGAAAGGTCCGAAATCGATGCCGGCTGGATTCCCCGCCAACCTGGGCGGAATCCATCTGCTGATAGCCGCCCGCTATGTGCACCGTGCACCGGGACGTTACCGACCATCGGGTAAGCTAGCGCCCTCGTTTGCACAGGAATTCCAGGTGGCTGACTCCCCCAACGCTTCCCCCGCGCCGGCTCGCGCGCTGGAAGGTCAGAAACTGCTGTTGTGCGTCGGAGGCGGGATCGCGGCCTACAAGGCCCTGGAACTGGTGCGGCGCCTGCGCGACGCCGGTGCCCAGGTGCAGGTGGCGATGACCGCCGGTGCCCAGCAGTTCGTCACTCCGCTCAGTTTCCAGGCCCTGTCCGGGCAGCCGACCCGCACCACGCTGTGGGACAGTGCCGCCGAACAGGCCATGGGCCACATCGAGCTGGCCCGCTGGGCCGACCGCATCGTGGTCGCCCCGGGGACCGCCGATCTGCTGGCCCGGCTGGCCCAGGGCCACGCCGATGACCTGGTCAGCACCCTGTGCCTGGCCAGTACCGCGCCGCTGACGATCTGCCCGGCGATGAACCACCGCATGTGGCTGCATCCGGCCACCCAGGCCAACATCGCCCTGCTGCGCCAGCGCGGTGCGCAGGTGATCGGCCCGGTCGATGGTCCGCTGGCCGAGGGCGAATCCGGTCCCGGCCGTCTGGCCGAACCGGGCGACATCGTCGCCGCGCTGGCCGCCAATGGCAGTGCCGCAGCGGTGATTGCCGCACCGGAAACCCGCGCGCTGCAGGGCCTGCGCCTGCTGATCAGCGCCGGCCCGACCTACGAAGACATCGATCCGGTGCGCTATGTCGGCAACCGCAGCAGCGGCAAGATGGGCTTTGCCCTGGCCGCGGCCGCCGCGACGATGGGCGCCCAGGTGGTGCTGGTCAGCGGCCCGGTGCAGCTGCCGACGCCGCCCGGCGTGCAGCGCGTGGACGTGCGCTCGGCCGCGCAGATGCGCGATGCCGTGCTGAAGGCGCTGCCGGCCGACATCTATATCGGTGCCGCCGCGGTGTCCGACTACACCCCGCGCCAGGTGGCCGCGCAGAAGCTGAAGAAGACCGCCGAGAGCCAGTCGCTGGTGATCGAGCTGGTGCGCACGCCGGACATCCTCGCCGAGGTCGCTGCACAGACGCAGTCGTTGAAGCTGGTGGTCGGCTTCGCCGCCGAGACCCACGACGTGGAGAAATATGCGCGTGGCAAGCTGGTCGACAAGCGCCTGGACCTGGTGATCGCCAACCAGGTCGGCATCAGCGGCGGTGGTTTCGAGAGCGACAACAACGCCGCCACGGCCTACTGGCAGGACGGTGAACAGGTATTCCCGGCCACCTCCAAGCGCGAGCTGGCCGAACAACTGCTGGCGCTGATCGCGCGGAGACTCCAGGCATGACCCAGGCTTTCACTTCCCAACCGCTGCAGGTCAAGCTGCTCGATCCGCGCTTCGGCGACAGCTGGCCGCTGCCCGCCTACGCCACCGAAGCCAGCGCCGGCATGGACCTGCGCGCCGCGCTGGATACCGCGCTGACCCTGCAGCCGGGCGACACCGCGCTGGTGCCCAGCGGCCTGGCCATCCATATCGCCGATCCGAACCTGTGCGCGGTGATCCTGCCGCGTTCCGGGCTGGGCCACCGCCACGGCATTGTGCTCGGCAACGGCACCGGCCTGATCGACGCCGACTACCAGGGCCCGTTGCTGATCAGCGTCTGGAACCGTGGCCGCGAGGCCTTCACCATCGAGCCGGGCGATCGCATCGCGCAGCTGGTGGTCGTGCCGATTGCCCGCGTCAGCCTGCAGGTGGTGGATACTTTCACCGACAGCGTGCGGGGAACGGGTGGATTCGGCCATACCGGGGTGCGTTGACGGGGGACATTGATGAGCGGCATCGGGGAAGGGCAGCGGGAACGGTCGTTGGGACGCAGTGCGCCACTACTGGGGGTGCTGCTGGTCCTGCTCGCCGGCTGGTTCGGATGGAGCGCGGTGCAGCAATGGCGGCAGGAAGCCAATGGCCAGGCGCTGGAAGAAGCGCGTGACCAGGCCGTGCAGGGACTGCAGGAGGCGGCTGCCGGCCAGCTGAAGCAGCTGCAGCAGCAGTTGAAGAACGAACGCGTGCAGCAGGCACTGCAGGCCGGCGACGCCGCCGCGGCAGCGCTGGCCGTACGCGAGAGCTGGACCGGGGTGGAGCAGGTTGAAGTGCTGGGCGCCGATCTGGCCACGGCCTATGCCGACCCGGCCACCTTCGGCTATGCACGCCTGGCCCTGCTGGAAGAAGCGCTGGCCGAGGGCAAGCCGGGCCTGCGCGTGGTACGCGATGCCGGTGGCAATCGTCTTGGTCTGGCGGCACCGGTGCAGCTGGGCAGCCTTGGCCCGGCAGTGCTCTACGTGCGCCAGCCATTGCTGCGGCTGACCTCGCCGCTGGACCAGGTGAGCGCCCCGTCCACCGGTTTCCTCGGCCTGCGCCAAGGCACGCATGACCTCGTTGCCCAGGGCGACGCCGGCCTGGCCGAGAGCGCCGAAGCGCTGGCGCGCCCGGTTCCGGGCACGCCGTTGCGGCTGGTGGCTGCCGTACCCAATGTCGAAGCCGGTCCGCTGGGCCTGGGATCGCTGGCCAGTGCCATCGTCGCGCTGCTGCTGGCCTTTGTCGCCGTGTTGCTGGTGGTCGGTCGCGGCCGCCTGCCGAAGACCCTGCCGCTGCCGCGTCGCGCCGCTGCGGCCGAAGCCGATCACGGTCCTACGCTGAGCGAGAGCCTGCAGATGGCGCCGCCGCCGGTGGCCGCCGCCAGCGCCGCGGAAAGTGCGCCGCCGCCACCGCCGGTCCCGGCCGGGGAACTGGCCGCCGGCATCTTCCGTGCCTACGACATCCGTGGCGTGGTCGGCAGCGAACTGACGCCGAAGACCGCCGCGCTGATCGGCCAGGCCATCGGTACCGTGGCGCTGGAACAGGGCCTGCGCGAGGTGGTGATCGGCCGTGATGGCCGCCTGTCCGGCCCGGAACTGGCGGCGGGATTGGCCGAGGGCCTGCGTCGCACCGGTTGCACCGTGATCGACATCGGCCTTGCACCGACCCCGGTCGTCTATTACGCCGCCTTCCATCTGCGTACCGGCACCTGCGTGGCGGTCACCGGCAGCCACAACCCGCCCGAGTACAACGGCTTCAAGGTGGTCATCGGTGGCGAGACGCTGTCCGGCGATGCCATCACCGATCTCTACCAGCGCATCGTCGAGGGGCGCCTGGTGCAGGCGGCCGAGCCGGGCGATTACCAGCAGCGCGAAGTGGGGGCCGACTACATCCAGCGCATCGCTGATGACGTGCAGCTGGACCGCCCGCTGAAGGTCGTGGCCGATGCTGGCAACGGCGTCGCCGGTGCGCTCGCACCACAGCTGCTGGAAGCCATCGGCGCCGAAGTCATTCCGCTGTACTGCGATGTCGACGGTACCTTCCCCAACCATCACCCCGACCCCAGCGAACCGGCCAACCTGGAAGACCTGGTACAGACGGTCAAGCGCTTCGGCGCCGACCTCGGCGTGGCCTTCGATGGCGACGGCGACCGCCTGGGCGTGGTCACCGGCGAAGGCAGGATCATCTATGCAGACCGCCTGCTGATGCTGTTTGCCGCCGATGTGCTGATGCGCAATCCCGGCGCAATGGTGATCTACGACGTGAAGTGCACCGGCAAGCTGTCCGACCACGTGCTGCGCAATGGTGGCAGCCCGCTGATGTGGAAGACCGGGCATTCGCTGATGAAGGCGAAGATGCGCGAAACCGATGCGGAACTGGCCGGCGAAATGAGCGGCCATTTCTTCTTCAAGGAGCGCTGGTTCGGTTTCGACGACGGCCTGTATGCTGCCGCGCGACTGCTGGAGATCCTGGCCCAGCGCGAGGAAACCCCGGACGAGGTACTGGCCGAGCTGCCGGAGATGGTGGCGACGCCGGAACTGAAGGTGCCGGTGGCCGAAGGTACGCCACACGCGCTGGTGGCGATGCTGGTGGCAGCAGCGCAGTCGCCGGACAACCCGTACGTGGGTGGGCGGCTGTCGACCATCGATGGCCTGCGCGTGGACTTCCCCGATGGTTGGGGCCTGGTGCGTGCCTCCAACACCACGCCGGTGCTGGTGCTGCGCTTCGAGGGCAACGACGAGGCGGCACTGGAACGCATCCAGGCGCTGTTCCGCAGCCAGCTGCAGCCGGTGCTGGGCGACACCCCGCTGGGGTTCTGAGCTGGGGCCGGGCTGCGCCCGGCACCCGCCGAGGCAACGTCAACGTCAAGAGCGGGTTTTCTGAGGGATGGCGGGGTGGGTCCGGTTGCGGGGGACGCCGTAAACCCATCCCTGGGCGCTTGGTCGCGGCATCCATGCCGCTCACACCCCCGCAACCGGACCCACCCCGCCTTCGACAGATCTCCGCGATCTGCCGGAACGGTACGGGGTCGGATCCCGTTGCTGCGCAACGGGCTCTGACCCCATATTCCGGAATGACGGCATCAATGACGGCATCCACGCATGGCGTGGATCTACCCCTTGAACCGCAACCCCACGCCCGGTTCGGTGAACAGGTAGCGCGAATCCAGTGCCGAATCGCCCAGCTTGTGCCGCAGCTTGCCGACCAGGATGCGCAGGTAGTGGGTGTCGTGCTGGTGGGTCGGGCCCCAGATCTCCTGCAGGATCTGTGGCTGGGTCACCACCCGCCCGGCATTGCGCAGCAGCAGTGACAGCAGCGCGTATTCCTTGCGGGTCAGCGCCACCGGCTCGCCACCGAGGGCGACTTCGCGACGCAGCAGGTCCACGTGCAGGTGGCCGTCGTCGAACACCGGCGGCGTGCCATCGCTGGGCACACTGCGCGTACGCAGCAGCGCGCGCACCCGTGCCATCAGTTCCTGGGTACCGAACGGCTTGGTTACGTAGTCATTGGCGCCGGTATCCAGTGCGCGCACCTTCTCGGCTTCACCCGCACGCACGGTCAGCATGATCACCGGTACCTGGCTCCATTGCCGCAGCTGCTCCAGTACCTCATGGCCTTCCATGTCCGGCAGGCCAATGTCCAGGATCACCAGGTCCATGTCCTCGCTGGCGGCCAGCTGCAGGCCTTCCTGGCCGGTTGCGGCCTGCCGCACCTGGTAGCCCTGCGCGCGCAGGCTGATGTCCAGGAACCGGCGGATCTGGGTTTCATCATCGATCACCAGCACGCGCGCGGCCGGCACGCTGGCATCAATCGGAGTCGGGCTCATCGTGGGAGGCTGGCTTGAGCAGGGGCAGGGTGATGCGGATCAGGGTACCGCGACCGTCGCGTCCGGGCAGCGCCTGCACGCTGCCGCCATGCGCGCCGATCATGCCCTGGCAGATGGTCAGGCCCAGGCCGGTGCCGTGGCGGCCGCGGTCACCGCGCTCGACGCTGTAGAACATGTCGAAGATGCGCGCGCGCTCGTCGTCGGGAATGCCGGGTCCGGCATCGATCACGTCGATGCGCAGCTGGCCGTCCAGCTCGCGCGCCTGCACCTGCACGGCGGCGTTGGGCGGTGAGAACTTGGCGGCGTTCTCCATCACGTTGAACACCGCCTGTTCGACCAGCGCGGGGTGCACCCAGATCGGTGCCAGCGTGGCTGGGATGTCCAGCTCCAGCCGCACCTTCGGCTGGTAGCGCTGCAGGCGCCGCGCCGCCGAGCCGATCAGTTCGTCCACGCCGATCCAGTCGCGATTGATCTTCAGGCCTTCGTGGCCAAGCCGGGTCATGTCCAGCAGGTTCTGGATGTAGCGGTCCAGGCGTTCGCCTTCGACCAGGATGGTGTCCAGCAGGGCGCGTCGATCCGTCGTGTCCATCGCCGCGCCATAGCTGGCCAGGCTGTCGGCGGAGCCGATCATCGCTGCCAGCGGCGAGCGCAGGTCGTGCGACACCGAAGAGAGCAGGGCCGAGCGCAGCCGCTCGGTCTCGTTGCTGACGTGCGCCTGTTCCAGTTCGGCCACCAGCCGGGTGCGCAACGCGGCCTGCGCGATATCGTCGACCATCGCCTCGGCCAGCTGCCGCTGCTCGGGCAGCAGGCGCGCCTGCGCGCCGGGCAGGTACAGGCCGGCCACGCCGATGGCGCGGTCTTCGCCATCCAGCAGCGGCAGGAACCACCACTGCGCACCGGCCAGGGTATCGGTGAAGCGGCCGCTGGGCTGGCCGTGGCGCAGGGCCCAGTCGGCCGCCGCCAGATCGGTATCGCCCGGCTGCGAACGGCCACCGGATGCCGTGTCGGCGCCGATCCGCAGCCACGAAGGAACGTCCATCGCCTGTTCCAGCGCCAGGCGCCCGGCCTGCGCCACTTCACCATTACCGGCCGCACTGGCCAGCTGCCGTCCCAGCTGCTGGCGCGCACGCGCATGACGGTTGGCCGCGCGCAGCGCGATCACCTGCATGCGCAGGCGCGAGGCCAGGCGCCCGGCGACCAGTGCGGCGGCCAGGAACAGGAACACGGTGATCACGCCCTGGCGTGCACCGATGGCGAAGGTGAAGCGTGGCGCGATGAACAGGAAGTTGTAGGCGAGGAAGCACAGGATCGCCGCCATCACCGCCACGCTGGCGCGCGTGCGCGCAGCCACCAGCACCACCGCCACGATGAACACCATCGACAGGTCGGCCATGCCTACCCAGCGTTCGGCCAGCCATGCCACCGCACAGGCCAGCGCCGTGGCGACCAGCGCCTGCACCGGCTCGTAGCTGATGCCGCGCATCGGTGGCAGCAGGCCCTCGCGGCGCGAGCGCGCACGTGCCTGCGGGGTGCTGATGATGGTGATCTCGTAATGCGCGCCGCGCTGGATCAGCTGCTGGGTCAACGTCCGGTTGAACATCCGTGCCAGCGGGCGTTCGCGGGTCCGGCCCAGCACCAGGGTCGACACGCCGTTGTGCGCGGCGTGGTCGAGCAGGGCGTCGGCGATGCTCGATCCGTGCAACAGTTCGGCGTCGCCACCCAGCCGCCGTGCCAGCGCGAAGGCGGCATCGATCTCGCGCCGTGTCGCTTCATCCTGGCGCCGCCCCTGCACGGTCACCACGGTCCACGGTGCGTCGCGGCGCTCGGCGATGCGGCGCGCCACGCGCACCAGGTATTCACTCTGGCCACCGCCGTCGATCGCCACCAGCACGCCGCGGCGCAGTGGCAGGTTGCTCTCGCCACGGGCGGCGCGTGCCTCGCGCAGGCTGCTGTCGACGCGGTCGGCAGCCTCCTGCATGGCCAGTTCGCGCAGCGCGGTCAGGTTCGCCGGCGAGAAGAACGCCTGCAGGGCCTGCGCGGCCTGTTCCGGCACATAGACCTTGCCCTGCTGCAGGCGCGCGATCAGCTCGCGCGGTGGCAGGTCGACCAGCACGATGTCGTGCAGGCGGTCGAGCACGACATCGGGCACGGTCTCGCTGACCCGCACGCCGGTGATGCGCATCACCACATCATTGAGGCTTTCCAGATGCTGGATGTTGACCGTGGTCCAGACATCGATGCCGGCGTCCAGCAGCTCCATCACATCCTGCCAGCGCCGCTCGTGACGGCTGCCCGGTGCATTGCGATGGGCCAGTTCGTCCACCAGCACCAACGCTGGATGCCGTGCGAGCACGGCATCCAGGTCCATCTCCTGCAGGGCGTGGCCGTGGTAGGCCACGTCCTTCAGCGGCAACTGCGGCAGCCCCTCCAGCAGCGCCTGGGTATCGGCACGGCCATGGGTTTCCACCAGCCCGACCACCAGGTCGACGCCGCGGCGCAGCTGTTCCTGCGCGCGGGTCAGCATGGCGTAGGTCTTGCCCACGCCCGGCGCCGCGCCGAGGAACACGGTCAGCTTGCCGCCAGCTTCGCGTTGCAGGCCTTCGACCAGGGCATCGGCCTGGCGGGTACGCGCATCAGTCATGGGAGCCGCTGTCATGGCTGCCATTGTGCGCGCAGCCGGTGCAGGCCGGCATCACGGTGCCTTGGCTGCATGGTCCAGCGCGAAGTTCAAGGTCACCACGTTTACCCGTGGCTGCCCGAACAGGCCCCACTGGCGGCCTTCGGTATGCGCCTGCACCAGCGCCTGCACGCGTTCCACTGGCAGGCCTCGCGCACGCGCCACGCGCGCCACCTGCAGCTGTGCGGCGGCCGGCGACAACTGCGGATCGAGACCGCCGCCGGACTGGGTGACCAGATCGGCCGGAACCTGCGCTGGCGCGACACCTTCCCGTGCAGCCACCGCAGCGGTGCTGGCAGCGACGCGCTCGGCCAGCGCGGGGTTGCTGCGCGCCATGTTGGAACCGGCGGCCGCCATCGGATCGTAGTTGGCGGCCGACGGCCGTGCCTGGAAGTAGCCATCACCGGTGAACGGCTGCGCCAGCCATACCGAGCCGCGCACCTGGCCACTGTCATCGCGCAGCAGGCTGCCTTCGGCCTGTCCCGGGAATGCCAGGCCGGCAAAGCCGGTTGCAATGCCGGCGTAGACCGCACCGGCCAGCAGCAGGGTGGCCAGGCCCAGGCCGATCGCCGGACGCCAGCGGGCGTCATCCTGCAGGCTGGCTACGCGGGCCTCGGCCTTCGGTTCACGGGACAGGGAAGACGAGGTGGAAGCAGAACGGTTCATGCGCCGAATACCAGGACAAGAAGGAGGTCGATCAGCTTGATCGCCGCGAACGGCAGCAACACGCCGCCGAGGCCGTACACCAGCATGTTCCGGCGCAGCAGCGCCGTCGCGGTGGCCGGGCGGAAGCGCACGCCACGCAGGGCGAGCGGGATCAGAGCGGGAATCACCAGGGCGTTGAAGATCAGCGCCGCCAGCACGGCGTTGCGCGGGCTCGACAGCTGCATCACGTTCAGTGCGGCCATGGTCGGAACGGCAGCGGCGAACAGCGCCGGCAGGATCGCGAAGTACTTGGAGACGTCGTTGGCCAGCGAGAAGGTGGTCAGCGCGCCGCGGGTGATCAGCTGCTGCTTGCCCACTTCCACCACCGCCAGCAGCTTGGCCGGGTCCGAATCGAGGTCGACCATGTTGCCGGCCTCCTTCGCCGCCTGCGTACCGGAGTTCATCGCCAGGCCGATATCGGCCTGGGCCAGCGCCGGGGCGTCGTTGGTGCCGTCGCCGACCATTGCCACCAGGCGACCGCCGGCCTGTTCCTGGCGGATGCGCGCCAGCTTGTCTTCCGGCCGCGCTTCGGCGATGTAGTCGTCCACACCGGCTTCGGCAGCGATGGCGGCGGCGGTCAGCGGGTTGTCACCGGTGATCATCACCGTGCGGATGCCCATCGCCCGCAGCTGCGCGAACTTCTCGCGCATGCCGTGCTTGACCACGTCCGACAGCTCGATCACACCCAGCACGTGGCGGCCCTCGGCCACCACCAGCGGGGTGGCGCCGTTGCGCGCGACCTGCTCGACACGACCGGCCAGCTCGGCCGGCACGTTGCCGCCCAGCGACTGCACATGCGCGCGGATGGCATCGGCGGCGCCCTTGCGGATCTGCCGCCCATGTTCCAGGTCCACGCCGGACATGCGGGTCTGGGCAGTGAAGGCCAGGTAGTCGGCATGGTCCGGTTCGGCGGTGGCGCAACCCTGCTCGCGCGCCAGGCGCACGATCGACTTGCCCTCCGGAGTCGGGTCGGCCAGCGAGGACAGCAGTGCCGCTTCACGCAGCTGGCTGGCGTCGATAGCGGCCAACGGATGGAAGTGGCTGGCCTGCCGGTCGCCGTAGGTGATGGTGCCGGTCTTGTCGAGCAGCAGCACGTCTACGTCGCCCGCCACTTCCACCGCCTTGCCCGACTTGGCCAGCACGTTGGCAGCCAGCGCCCGGTTCATGCCGGCAATGCCGATGGCTGGCAGCAGGCCACCGATGGTGGTCGGGATCAGGCACACCAGCAGCGCGATCAGCAGCAGCGGATCAACCTGCACGCCCACCGCTGCACCGATCGCCGGCAGCGTTGCCACCACTACCAGGAAGGTCAGCGTCATCGCCGCCAGCAGCAGGGTCAGCGCGATCTCGTTCGGGGTCTTCTGGCGATTGGCGCCTTCCACCAGCGCGATCATCCGGTCCAGGAAGCTGTGGCCCGGCTCGGCGGTCACCCGCACGATGATCTGGTCGGACAGCACCTTGGTACCGCCGATCACGCCGGAACGGTCGGTACCGGCTTCGCGCAGCACCGGTGCCGATTCGCCGGTCACGGCCGCTTCGTTGATGGTCGCCAGGCCCTGCACGATCTCGCCATCGGCCGGCACCAGTTCACCGGCACTGACGATCACATGGTCGCCCGGGCGCAGCTCCGCAGCCGGTACCTGGGTTTCGGCGGCACCCGGCTGCGGTGCGGCCAGACGGCGCGCCACCAGATCCTGGCGGGCACGGCGCAGCGATGCAGCCTGGCCACGGCCGCGCGCTTCGGCCACGGCTTCGGCGAAGTTGCCGAACAGCACGGTCACCAGCAGGATCGCGGTCACCGCCAGGCCAAAGCCCAGCGGCGCATTGCCGGTCAGGGTGACGATGGCGGCGACGATCGTGCCGGCCATCACCACCGCCATCACCGGGCTGCGCACCAGGTGCATCGGCGACAGCTTGCGCACCGCCTCGACCAGTGCACGGCGCAGGCCTGCGGCATCGAGCAGGGCAGGGCGCGGTGCGAGGGAACTACGGGTTGAACTTGCGTGGGTACTCATTGCGGTGTCCTCAGTGCAGTCCCAGGCTCAGGTGGTCGGCGATCGGGCCGAGTACCAGCGCCGGCATGAACTGCAGCACGGTCAGGATGACGATCACCGAGACCAGGGTCAGGGCGAAGGTCGGGGTTTCGATCTGCAGGCTGCCGGCAGACTCCGGCGCCTGGCGCTTGGCGGCCAGCTGGGCGGCTACCACCAGCGGGATGATCAGCAGCGGGAAGCGGCCCAGCAGCAGCACCAGCGAGCAGCTCAGGTTCCACCACAGCGTGGCGTCACCCAGCCCTTCGAAGCCCGAACCGTTGTTGGCGTAGGCCGACACGTACTCGTAGAACACCTGGCTGATGCCATGGAATCCGGGATTGGAGGTGCCGGCCAGGCCGGGCACGGCCAGGGTGATCGCGGTGAATACCAGCAGGGTGATCGGCTGCAGCAGCACCAGCAGGGCCAGCAGGCGTACCTGTGGCGTCTCCAGCTTGCGGCCGAACAGTTCCGGCGTACGTCCGGTCATCAACCCGGCCAGGAACACGCCCAGCAGCAGGTACACGATGAACTGCTGCAGGCCACAGCCGATGCCGCCCCAGATCGCGCTGACCAGCATGTTGACCATCGCGATGCCGCCACTGAGCGGCGCCAGCGAATCGTGCATGCCGTTCACCGAGCCGTTGGACACCTGGGTGGTCACCGCCGCCCACAGCGCGGTGCCATCGGCACCGAAGCGCACCTCCTTGCCTTCCATCAGCAGCGGCGTGGCGGCGCTGGCGCTATGGCCCTCGCTCCACATCATCGCGCCGGTGGACAGCAGCGACATGCCCAGCATGCAGCTGAACACCAGGGCGCCGAAGCGACGCCGGCCGGTGAACGCACCGATCATGAAGATCACTGCCATCGGCACCAGCAGGATGCCGACGATTTCCAGCGCATTCGACAGCGGGGTTGGATTCTCCAGCGGGAAACTGCTGTTCGGGCCATACCAGCCGCCGCCGTTGGCGCCCAGCTGCTTGGCCGCGACCATCGCCGCGACCGGGCCCAGCGGCAGTTTCTGCTGGGCCATGCCGGCGCTGGCATCGATTGGCGCAGCCTGCGGCCCGCCGGCCATCGTCGAGGGCACGCCCTGGCTGGTCAGCAGCAGCGTCCACACCAGGCACAGCGGCAGCAGGAAGCGCACGCACAGGCGCACCACGTCCACGTAGTAGTTGCCGACCGCGACCTGCCGGTCATCGCCGGCCCCGTTGGCCGCCGCAGCCTGCGGCGCACGCGAGAACAACGCGCGCAGCGTGGCCACCGCCAGCGCCAGGCCCATCATCGGCGTCACCACCTGCAGGCCAGTGATGCCGGTCATCTGCGAGAGGTAGGACAGCTGCGCCTGGCCCGAGTAGTGCTGCTGGTTGGTGTTGGTCAGGAACGAGATCATCGTGTGCAGCGCGGTGTCCCAGCGCATGTTCGGGATCTGGTCCGGGTTCAACGGCAACCAGGCCTGGGTCATGAACACCGCCTGGGTCAGCACCGCGACCACCACGTTGCTCAGCACGAAGGCCAGCACATAGCCGCGCCAGGACATGGCGCGCGATGGATCGACGCCAAGCACCTTGTACAGCGGCTTTTCGATCCAGTGGAACAGCACGTCGACCTTCATCGGCGTGCCGTGCATCACCCGCGCCAGGTACAGACCCAGCGGCCACGCCAGCAGCAGGCTGGCGGCAATAATCACAAGCATCTCAGTCATGGCAGGCTCCGCTCAGAACGACTCGGGCCGCAGCACGACATAAAGGAGATAGGCGGCGGCGACCAGCACCAGCACGCCACACAACAACGACAGCCAGGGGGACATTGCAATAGCGTCCTGGTGGAACCCCTCCACCTCAGGCCGCCATCGTCGTCCTGCCCCCCATAAACGCACTACGCGCCGGACCGGGCCGACGCGTAAAAAGTGCATAAATTCCGTGGGCCAACCCGTAACCGGGCCCGGGGTAGCGCCGGGCCATGCCCGGCGGAGGCAGCGCCGTCAGCCCGCCGGAGCGTCCGCCGGCACCAGCCCCTTCAGCTCGCGATAGCGCTGCAGGGTGCTGTCGATCTCGGCCTTCAACGCCTGCTGCTGCTGCACGAGCCCGGCCTGCAGGCGCTGCTGGGCCTGAAGCTGCGCATGCCGCTTGCGGATCGCCTCGGCCTGCTTGTCGACCACCTTGCCGCCGGCCAGCTCGCGGTCTCCTGCCGCCGACAGCAGCGCCACCAGCGACTCACGCAGGCTGGTGACGTTGTATTCGGCGGTCTTCAGGTTGTTGTCCAGCACTTCCTGGCGCTCGGCAAACACCCGGCGCAGGTCGGCCTCGCTGCCGTAGGTGGACAACATGGCCTGCTCAGTGCGCTGGCGGGTCTGCTCGGCCATCAGGTCCAGCTGTTGCTGCTGCGCAGCGGTGCTGGCAGCGGCACGTTCCTCGTCGGTCAACGCGCGCTGGACCTGCGCATTGCGCAGGCCCGTGCTCGCATTGAATTCCTCGCGCGCATGATTGACCGCGTCTGCCGGCAGCGAATCACTGCAGATCCGCTCCTTGCCCTCGTTCCAGCAGTACAGCTTCTTTTCCGCCTTGCCGCTGTCGCGCGACTGCGCCGGTACGGTGAACGGCACGGCCAGCAGCAGGCCGGTGAAGAGGACAGCAGGAACTCGGGACATGACCTTTCCCCTGGTCGGTCAGCGGATCGAACGAACGCCGTACTGGGCCCGGTAGGCTTCCAGCGGCTGCCGGTAACCCACAAGTTCCGGGTTGCCGGAGGCGAAATCAAGCAGGTCGGCCAGCGACGCCACGGCGATCACCGGGATACCAGCCTCTTCCGCTACCGACTGCGCCGCCGAGCGGCGGTCGGTCTCCGAAGCGATCTCCTGGCGGTCCAGCGCCACCACGATGCCGGCCGGGGTGCCACCGGCGGCGCGGATGATGCCCAGCGCTTCGCGGATCGCGGTACCGGCGGTGATCACGTCATCGACGATCAGCACGCGCTTGCCCTGCATGTCGGCGCCGATCAGCTGGCCGCCTTCGCCGTGGTCCTTGGCTTCCTTGCGGTTGAACGACAGCGGCAGGTCGCGGCCGCGCTGGGCCAGCTCACAAGCCATCGCGGTGGCCAGCGGGATGCCCTTGTAGGCCGGGCCGAACACCACGTCGTACTTGATCCCGCTGGCATCGATGGCATCGGCGTAGCAGGCGCCAAGCTGGGACAGCAGCGAGCCGGAGTCGAAGCGGCCGGCGTTGAAGAAATAGGGGCTCAGCCGGCCGGACTTGAGGGTGAACTGGCCGAAGCGCAGGGCATCGGCGGTCAGGGCCAGCTGCAGGAAACGGTGGCGGTGGTCGCTCATCAAAACTCGATTCATCTTCATTTGGAGCATAAATCCTAATCCAGCTGGGCGTTTCGCGCTCGTCCGGCCCCGTGTGAAGGCGTTTGCGGGCCCAACCGACGGACTGCGCAGCCCCGCGGTCAACCGGTATGCTTGCCCGGTTTCCCGCCGTAGGTCTTCCGCATGCGCATCATCAGTTTCAACGCCAATGGCATCCGTTCCGCCGCGACCAAGGGCTTCCTCGACTGGTTCCGTGCCCAGGATGCCGACGTCCTGTGCATCCAGGAAACCAAGGCCCAGGAAGACCAGCTGACCGACCCGATGTTCCGCCCGGACGGCCACCACTGTTTCTACCGCGACGCCATCACCAAGAAGGGCTACAGCGGCGTGGCGATCTACAGCAAGCGCGAGCCGGACCAGGTCATCACCTCGCTGGGCTGGGCCCCGTTCGACGACGAAGGCCGCTACATCGAGGCACGCTACGGCAACCTCAGCGTGGTCTCCTTCTATATCCCGTCCGGCAGCTCGGGCGACCTGCGCCAGGGCTTCAAGTTCGAAGTGATGGAATGGCTGCGGCCGATCCTGGAGGAGTGGGCACGCAGCGGCCGCGACTACGTGTTGTGCGGCGACTGGAACATCGTGCGTTCGGCGCTGGACATCAAGAACTGGAAGTCCAACCAGAAGAATTCCGGCTGCCTGCCGGAAGAGCGCGACTGGCTCAACGCCCTCTGCGCCGACCACGGCCAGGCCACCGATGTCGCCGCCGGCCGCGGCTGGGCCGATGCCTACCGCCTGCTCAACCCCACCGGCGAGGACTACACCTGGTGGAGCAACCGCGGCGCCGCCCGCGCCAACAACGTCGGTTGGCGCATCGACTACCAGTTCATCACCCCGGGCCTGCGTGACCGCCTGCGCAACTGCTCGATCTACCGCGACGAGCGCTTCTCCGACCACGCCCCGTTCACCGTGGACTACGACCTGTGACCGAGGCTGCCAAGCCGCGCCGACCGTGGCAGCAGGTGTTGTCCAACCTGAGCCAGCGCAAGGTGCTGGCGATGCTGCTGCTCGGCTTCAGTTCCGGCCTGCCGATCTACCTGGTGGGCAACACGCTCGGCTTCTGGATGCGCAAGGAAGGCATCGAGCTGAGCACGATCGGTTTCCTGTCATGGGTCGGGCTGGCCTACACCATGAAGTTCCTGTGGGCGCCGATCGTCGACAAGACCGACGTGCCTCTGTTCGGCCGTTTTGGCCGCCGCCGTGGCTGGATGCTGCTGTCGCAGCTGGTCGTGGTGGTGGGCCTGGTCGGCATGGCGCTGGTCCAGCCCAAGGGGGGCCAGATCCAGTTCCTGGGTATCGCCTGGCAGCACATCGTCGTGTTCGGCGTGATGGCCGTGATCGTGGCATTTGCTTCGGCCACCCAGGACATCGTCATCGATGCCTGGCGCATTGAAAGTGCTGACAACAGCGAGCAGCTCGGCCTCCTGACCTCATCCTCGGCGCTGGGCTATCGCACCGCATTGCTGGTCACCGATGCGCTGATCCTGATCATCGCGGCCCGTGTCGGCTGGCAGGTCTCGTACGAGATCATGGCCGTACTCATGGCGCTTGGCGTGGTGGCCGTGGTCATGGCCCGGGAACCGGCCAGGGAGGTGGCTGCCGTGCAGGCCCAGGCGATCTCGCTGTGGACGCCGCGGGGCCTGTTCGACGCCGTGGCCGGGCCGTTCATCGCCTTCGTCCGCGAGCACCGCAGCGGCGCGATCCTGATCCTGGTGGCCATCAGCGTCTATCGCATGGCCGACTTCGTCATGGGGCCGATGGCCAACCCCTTCTATGTCGATCTCGGCCTGGACGAGGATACCGTGGGCGCGGTGCGTGGCTCGGTCGGGCTGGTCGCGACGTTCGTCGGCATTGCCGCAGCGGGCCTGGTCTCGGTCCGCTGGGGCGTGCTGGCGGCGCTGATGGTGGGCGCCGTGCTGGGGCCGGCCTCCAATCTGGCGTTTGCCTGGCTGGCCTATTCCGGCCCGGACACAACCCATTTCGCCGTGGCCATGGCGATCGACAACTTTGCCAGCGGCTTCGCCGGTACGGCGCTGATCGCCTACATGTCGAGCTTGACCAGCATCGGATACACCGCCACCCAGTACGCGCTGCTGAGCTCGTTCTACGCGATGCCCGGCAAGGCCCTCAAGGGATTCTCGGGGTGGTCGGTACAAACGCTCGCGCAGGGTCGGACGCTGCTGGAAGGTTATGCATTGTTCTTCGTCGGTACCGCGCTGGTGGCGATCCCGGTGGTGATCCTGTGCGCTCTGTTGATCGTGCAGCAGCGCCGTCGCCAGGCCGCAAGCGCCACCTGATTGCCTGCCCGCCCGGTCTGCGGGATCATCGCCCCGACGCGCCGAGGGGGCGGTGCCCTGCGAACGGGGAAGTGAGCATGGCCGACGTTGTGCTGCGGGACCTGGACCCGCTGCTGCTGGAACGTATCAGACGCGTCGCGGTCGCCCGCGGCTGGACTCACGAACAGACCTGTGCCGCCTTGCTGGAGCAGGGCCTGTTCAGCAGTGAGCTGGAAGTCCGCTCCGGCTTCGGCGATCCCGAAGTGGATGCCCTGTCCGATGCCATCGCCGCCCTGCAGGCGTTGCCCGCAGGGCAGGGGTTTGATTAACGGCCGCGCCGCAATGCTGTAGAGCCGAGCCCACGCTCGGCTGCCCCGTAGATCCACGCCATGCGTGGATGGCACCATCCTCACGCCAGATGGATCGCTCCCAGGATCCGCGGCCCCTGGGCGCCGGTCACGCTCGGCAGGTTGCCGGCCAACCCGTCCATCGTCCGCTGCGCCAGCCACGCAAAGCCCATGGCCTCCACGTACTCCGGGTCCAGCCCGTGCACGGCGCTGGATTCCACCTGCACGCCCGGCAGCCGTGCGCTCAGCCGCTTCATCAGCTGCCGGTTGCGCACACCGCCGCCACAGACCAGCAGGCGGCGGGTCTGCGGCTGCTGCGCCAGCAGCGCATCGGCCACCGTTGCCACGGTCAGCTCCAACAGGGTCGCCTGCACGTCGGCCGCAGCGTACTGGCCTTCGGCCATGTGCGCCTCGGCCCAGGCCAGGTGGAACTGCTCACGGCCGGTGCTCTTCGGCGGCGGCAGCGCGAACCACGGGTCCGAGCACCAGCCGGCCAGCAGGCTCTCGTCCACCGCGCCACTGGCGGCATATGCGCCGTCGGCGTCGAAGGTGCGGCCGGTGTGGCGCTGGCACCAGGCATCCATCAGCGCATTGGCCGGGCCGGTATCGAAGCCACGCACCGCACCTTCGCGCGGAATCAGGGTCAGGTTGGCGATGCCGCCGAGGTTGAGCACCGCGCGGTCTTCGTCAGCCGTGCCCAGCATGGCCAGGTGGAAGGCCGGCATCAGTGGCGCACCATGGCCCCCGGCCGCCACGTCGCGGCGGCGGAAGTCGGACACCGTGGTGATCCCGGTCAACTCGGCGATGCGGTTGCCGTCGCCCAGCTGTACGGTGAAGGCGGGGTCGGCCAGCGGGCGGTGACGCACGGTCTGGCCGTGCGAGCCGATCGCGCGCACCTGGCTGCGGTCCACGCCAGCCTCGGCCAGCAGCTGGTTGGCGGCCCCGGCGAAGTTGATCGCGATCCGGGCGTCCAGCTCGCCGAGCTCCTCCAGCGAGTCCAGCCGGCCACCTTCGCCCAGCGCCACCAGTCGCGCACGCAGCACCGGCTCCCAGCGGGCGGTCAGGCCGTGCACGAAGCGGCAGCCTCCGCCGGCGGGGAACTGCACCAGCGCGGCATCGATGCCGTCGGCGCTGGTGCCCGACATCAGGCCAAGGTACAGGGGGGCGTCAGCGTCGGCGGTCGTGTTCATGGCGGGCATAAAAAAAGGACGCGGCAAGCTTGTGCTGCCGCGTCCTTCTTCGTCAACGCAGCGGCTCAGCCGCGCTTGCGGCCGGTGCTGCTCTTGTCCTTGGCGCTGGCCACCTCGGGGGCGGCCTCGTCGCGGCTGGTCGGCGCGGGGCTGGCATCGGCGTAGATCAGCTTTTCCATGCCCTGGATGCGGGCCATCGCCGGCGCGGTCTGCGCGCGGAAGGCGACCAGCTCGGCGCCCTTCAACGGCTCCGGCGGCGGCATGGTCACGGTCAGCGGGTTGCGATGCTCGCCGTTGACGCGGAATTCGTAGTGCAGGTGCGGGCCGGTGGCCAGGCCGGTCGAGCCCACATAGCCGATCACCGTGCCCTGGGCCACGCGCTGGCCGGTCTTGATGTTCGCAAAGCGCGACATGTGCCCGTACAGGGTGGTGTGGCCGCGGCCGTGATCCAGGATCACCACGTTGCCGTAACCACGCTGCACGCCGGCGAACTGCACGCGGGCGTCGCCAGCGGCCATGATCGGGGTGCCGGTGCGCGCGGCGTAGTCCACGCCCTTGTGCATGCGCATCTTGCCCAGCACCGGGTGCTTGCGCGCACCGAAGGTCGAGCTCAGCCGCGCGAACGGGATCGGCATGCGGATGAAGCTCTTCTTCAGCGAACGGCCGTTGATGTCGTAGTACTCGGACTTGCCGTTGCGGTCGAAGCGGAAGCCGGAATAGGTCTTGCCACCGGTGGTGAAGGTCGCCGCCAGGATCTTGCTGGTGTCCACCTTCTCGCCTTCGCGCCAGGTTTCATCCATCACCACGCTGAAGCGGTCGCCCGGCTGCAGGTCCTTGGAGAAGTCGATGTCGTACTTGAAGATATCGTCGGTCATCGTCGCGATCGCCGACGGCGACAGCCCGGCGCGGCGTGCGGCGGCGTACAGCGAACTGGTGATCTCGCCACTGGTGACCACCGTGCGCGTGGAGGTCTCGCGCTTGGTCACCTTCTCCTTGATGTCATCACCGGCCAGGCTCAGCTCCACCCGGTTGTCGGCATCGCGGTCGAAGCGGATGCTGCGCAGGTCACCGGACAGCGGCATGTCGAAGGCGATCTCGGCGCCCGGGCGCAGCTTGGTCAGCGCCTCGCGCGCGCCCGGGTGGTCCAGTACCCGGTGCAGGGTGGTGGCCGGAATGCCGGCCTTGTCGAACAGATCGCTCAGGGTCTGGCCGCGTTCCACGCGCAGTACCTGCCAGCTGTCACCGGGTACCTGCTGCTGGCGGGCCATGGTCAGCGGCGGCAACGGCAGCGCCAGGCTGGTATGGCTGTCGGCAAAGGGGGCGTCGATGGTGTGCGAGAAGCCCGGGACGATCGTTGCCACCAGGGCGCCGATGGTCGCGAACAGGCTGGCATGCATCCAATGGCGCCGGGTCCAGCGCTCGTTGAAGGCGGCGGGAAGATGTTGCCTGAGCTTCCGATGCAGGGCGTTGTCGTGCAGGACGTGGAGGCGTTCCTGGAAGCGCTGCTTGCGTGCGCGCCCTTGTTCGGAATTGTGCATCGGCGGTTTTTTCCTGGCTGCCCGGGAGCCCGGGCCTGATCGCCGGTTACCATAGACACCTGAGAAAACCGCGTCAAACCCTTGTGCCCATTGGCTTTTGTGAAGCCAATCGGGTTAACTTTGCTTTAACACCCCACACAAGAATCGGCGTTGCCGGGAGTAGTCACGTGTCCTCGATTGAAGAAGCCCTTGCCCTGATCGGCCGCGGTGCCGACGAGATCCTCAAGCTCGAGGATCTGCGTGCGCGCCTGCAGGAAGGCCGCCCGCTGCGGATCAAGGCCGGCTTCGACCCCACCGCGCCCGACCTGCACCTGGGCCATACGGTGCTGCTGAACAAGATGCGCCAGTTCCAGGACCTCGGCCACCAGGTCATTTTCCTGATCGGCGACTTCACCGGCATGATCGGCGACCCGTCCGGCAAGAGCCTTACCCGCAAGCCGCTCAGCCGCGAGGACGTGCTGGCCAACGCCCGTACCTATGAGGAGCAGGTGTTCAAGGTGCTGGACCGCAGCCGTACCGAAGTCCGCTTCAACTCGGAATGGTTCGGCAAGATGGGCGCGGCGGACATGATCCGCCTGGCCGGCCAGCACACCGTGGCACGCATGCTGGAGCGCGACGACTTCGCCAAGCGCTACGCCGCCCAGCAGTCCATCGCCATCCATGAGTTCCTGTACCCGCTGGTGCAGGGCTACGACTCGGTGGCCCTGGAGGCCGACGTCGAGCTGGGTGGCACCGACCAGAAGTTCAACCTGCTGATGGGCCGCGGCCTGCAGGAACACCACGGCCAGAAGCCGCAGGTGGTGCTGACCATGCCGCTGCTGGAGGGCCTGGACGGCGTCAACAAGATGTCCAAGTCGCTGGGCAACTACATTGGTATCAGCGAGCCGGCCATCGACATCGTCACCAAGACCATGAAGGTGGACGACACCCTGATGTGGCGCTGGATCGAGCTGCTGTCCTTCGACATCAGCCAGGCCGAAGCCGTGCAGCTGCGCGAGCAGGTGGCCAATGGCGGCCTGAACCCGCGCGTGGTCAAGCTGCGCCTGGCGCGTGAACTGGCGACCCGTTTCCACGATGCAGCAGCGGCCGAGCAGGCCATTGCAGGTTGGGAGGCGGCGGTGACCGGGCAGGGCGACATCACCCAGCTGCCGCTGCAGGACGTGGCGATCCCGGCCGAAGGCCTGCGTATCGCTGCACTGCTGACCGCTGCCGGCCTGACCCCGAGCAACTCCGAAGCCAACCGCAAGCTCAAGGAGCGCGCGGTGAAGGTGGACGGCGAAGTAGTGGAAGATGGCCAGCAGGTGCTGCAGCCGGGCTTCGAAGGCCTGTTGCAGGTCGGCAAGCGTACGTTTGCCCGCGTGCGCCTGGTTGCTGCCTGAGACAAAGGAAGGGCCGGCGCCAGCCGGCCCTTCCTTATGCTCTTGTAGAGCCGAAGGCAACGGCAGGAGCCGTTGCCAACGTCGCTTGCGACGGCCCGCAGGGGGCCGGGCAGGACGCCCGGCATAGCCCATGCTCGGCTGCTCTTCACGGGGGCCTCCCGCAGCGCGATGCATGAACGGATGCAACATCCGGTGAAAAAAATCGCCACACCCCCTTCACAAATGATGCGAATGGGGACATACTTCTCCTCCCCCGTCGCAGGGGTCGCCACCAAGGGGCTTCAGCGACAACAGGGCGCCCACCACCGCCGAACGAGATGATCGAACGAAGGTGTTGACGGACTGAAAAAGTCTGGCATAATGGGCGGCTCGCTACGAAGGAAGCTTCGCAGCACACGGGAACGGCGCTGAGGCCACTTCCCCTGATCTTTGAAAGTATGCGCAGGTATCTTGTGAAGGCGCCTGCAGGAAGGGTGATTGTCCATCTTGCAGACGTTTGATCAAGCAACTATTAATTGTTTTAAAGCAAGCGATACGTTGCCAGCATCAATCATCTGCAGCTTTAAATTTTGATCTTCGGATCATGTAGTTTTAAGTGAAG
>NZ_JAWIRW010000007.1:0-122206 GCF_036319985.1 Stenotrophomonas sp. SMYL89
GCAGCTGCGCCGGTGATGTCGGTGGTGCGGAAGTAGAACTGCGGACGGTAGCCGTTGAAGAACGGGGTGTGACGGCCGCCCTCGTCCTTCGACAGGACGTAGACTTCGCCTTCGAACTTGGTGTGCGGCTTGATCGAACCCGGCTTGGCCAGAACCTGGCCACGCTCGACGTCGTCACGCTTGGTGCCGCGCAGCAGCAGGCCAGCGTTGTCGCCTGCCTGACCCTGGTCCAGCAGCTTGCGGAACATTTCAACGCCGGTCACGGTGGTCTTCTGCACCGGACGGATGCCGACGATTTCGATTTCGTCGCCAACCTTGATCACGCCGCGCTCGATACGACCGGTCACCACGGTGCCGCGGCCCGAGATCGAGAACACGTCTTCCACCGGCATCAGGAACGGCTTGTCGATCGCACGCTCCGGCTCCGGGATCCAGCTGTCCAGGGCGTCGACCAGCTTCAGGATGGCCGGCACGCCGATGTCGCTCTGGTCGCCTTCCAGCGCCAGACGGGCCGAACCAGCGATGATCGGGGTGTCGTCGCCCGGGAAGTCGTACTTGCTCAGCAGCTCGCGCACTTCCATCTCGACCAGCTCGAGCAGCTCGGCGTCGTCAACCATGTCGGCCTTGTTCAGGAACACGACGATGTACGGCACGCCGACCTGACGCGACAGCAGGATGTGCTCGCGGGTCTGCGGCATCGGGCCGTCAGCGGCCGAGCACACCAGGATCGCGCCGTCCATCTGGGCGGCACCGGTGATCATGTTCTTGACGTAGTCAGCGTGGCCCGGGCAATCGACGTGGGCGTAGTGACGGACCGGGGATTCGTATTCGACGTGCGCGGTCGAGATCGTGATGCCACGAGCCTTTTCTTCCGGAGCGGCGTCGATCGAGGAGTAATCCTTGAACTCGCCACCGAAGCGCTCGGCACCGATCTTGGTCAGTGCAGCGGTCAGCGTGGTCTTGCCGTGGTCGACGTGACCGATGGTGCCGACGTTGACGTGCGGCTTGGTGCGCTCGAACTTACCCTTTGCCATTGTTCTATACCTTGATTGTTCGTAAGTGGTTTCAAGAGAGGCTGAGCGAGGCTCAGCCCTTCTTCATGACGGCTTCGGCGATGTTGGTCGGCGCCGGCTCGTAGTGATCGAATTCCATGGTGAAGGTGGCGCGGCCCTGGGTCTGCGAACGCAGTGCAGTGGCGTAACCGAACATTTCACCCAGCGGGATCATCGCGTTGATGATGCTGGCCGAACCGTCACCGGTGGTGTCGGAACCCTGCAGCACGCCGCGACGACGGCTGACGTCGCCCATCACGTCACCCTGGTAATCCTCCGGGGTCACGATCTCGACCTTCATGATCGGCTCCAGCAGCACCGGCTTGGCCTTGGCGAAGCCCTGCTTGAAGGCCATCGACGAAGCCAGCTTGAACGCCATTTCCGAGGAGTCGACGTCGTGGTACGAACCGAACACCAGCTTCACCTTGACGTCCACGACCGGGAAGCCAGCCAGCGGACCGCTGGTGATGGTTTCGCGCAGGCCCTTTTCAACCGACGGAATGAATTCCTTCGGGATCACGCCGCCGGTGATGTCGTTGATGAACAGGAAGTCGTCCTTGATGGCCGGAGCCAGCTTCGGATCGGCACGATCTTCAGCGGTGATCGGCGACAGCTCGATCACGACGTGACCGTACTGACCCTTACCACCGGACTGCTTGGCGTGCTTGTAGTCCGACTTGACGTCGGCCAGGGTGATGGTTTCGCGGTAGGCCACCTGCGGCGCACCGACGTTGGCTTCAACGTTGAACTCGCGCTTCAGGCGGTCGACGATGATGTCCAGGTGCAGCTCGCCCATGCCCGAGATGATGGTCTGGCCGGATTCTTCGTCGGTCTTGACGCGGAACGACGGATCTTCCTGCGCCAGACGGCCCAGGGCCAGACCCATCTTTTCCTGGTCCGACTTGGTCTTCGGCTCGACGGCCATCGAGATCACCGGCTCCGGGAACGTCATGCGCTCCAGGATGATCGGGGCGTCCACGGCGCACAGGGTGTCACCGGTGGTGGTGTCCTTCAGGCCCACGGCAGCGGCGATGTCACCAGCCAGAACTTCCTTGATTTCCTCGCGGTTGTTCGAGTGCATCTGCAGGATGCGGCCGATGCGCTCCTTCTTGCCCTTCACCGAGTTCAGCACGGTGTCGCCACCGTTCAGAGTGCCCGAGTAGACACGGAAGAAGGTCAGCGCGCCGACGAACGGGTCGGTGATGATCTTGAAGGCCAGCGACGAGAACGGCGCCTTGTCGTCCGACTTGCGGGTCATTTCGACGGTGTCGTCGTCAACGTCCACGCCCTTCACGTCCGGCACGTCGACCGGCGACGGCAGCAGCTGGATCACGCCGTCCAGCATGGCCTGCACGCCCTTGTTCTTGAAGGCCGAGCCGCAGTACATCGGCACGATCTCGGTGGCCAGGGTGCGGGTACGCAGCGCGTTGATGATTTCGGCCTCGGCCAGCTCTTCGCCGCCCAGATACTTTTCCATCAGCTCTTCGCTGGCTTCGGCAGCGGTCTCGACCATGAACTGGCGAGCCTCTTCCGCAGCCGCCTGCAGATCAGCCGGGATGTCGCTGTACTCGAACTTCATGCCCTGCGAAGCCTCATCCCAGTGGATGGCCTTCATCTTCAGCAGGTCGACGACGCCCTTGAAGTTGTCTTCAGCGCCGATCGGCAGCTGCATCGGCACGGCAACCGCGCCCAGCTTGGCCTTCAGCTGGCCGACAACCTTCTGGAAGTTGGCACCGGTGCGGTCCATCTTGTTGACGAACGCGATGCGCGGCACGTGGTACTTGTTGGCCTGGCGCCACACGGTTTCCGACTGCGGCTGCACGCCACCGACGGCGCACAGGACGAAGACGGCACCGTCGAGCACGCGCAGCGAGCGCTCCACTTCGATGGTGAAGTCGACGTGCCCGGGGGTGTCGATGATGTTGAAGCGGTGCTCCGGCAGGGACTTGTCCATGCCCTTCCAGAACGCGGTGGTGGCAGCGGACTGGATCGTGATGCCACGCTCCTGCTCCTGCTCCATCCAGTCCATGGTGGCGGCGCCGTCATGCACTTCACCGATCTTGTGGCTCTTGCCGGTGTAGAACAGGATGCGCTCGGACGTGGTGGTCTTGCCGGCATCGATGTGAGCCATGATGCCGAAGTTACGGTAACGCTCGATGGGAGTGGAACGGGCCACGGGAGCCTCTCAGATTTCTTGGATTTCGGATGGCCGAACGCCGCCTTTCGGCGGCCTTCGGATTGGCGCAGTCTTTCTGGGACCGCGAGGCAGCACGCACCGAAGTGGTGCTGCCCTGCCTGTTTTACAAGGCCGTCAAACTCACCAGCGGTAGTGGGCGAAGGCCTTGTTGGCTTCGGCCATGCGGTGGGTTTCTTCGCGCTTCTTGATGGCGCCACCACGGTTTTCCGAGGCGTCGATCAGTTCAGCAGCCAGCTTCTTCGGCATGGTGTTCTCACCACGCTTGCGCGCGGAGTCGATCAGCCAGCGCATGGCCAGGGCCATCTTGCGCGACGAGCGCACTTCGACCGGCACCTGGTAGGTCGCACCACCGACGCGGCGCGACTTGACTTCGACCGCCGGAGCGACGTTGTCCAGAGCCTTCTGCACCAGTTCAATGGCGTTGGCGCTGCTGTTCTTCTCGGTGATCACGTCCATGGCGCCGTACACGATCTTTTCGGCGACGGACTTCTTGCCGCTCTGCATGACCATGTTGATGAAGCGGGCGATGGTTTCGCTTCCGTGCTTCGGATCGGGCAGGACGGAACGCTGCGGAGTATTACCCTTACGCGACATAGTGCTCTCTCCTTATGCCTTCGGACGCTTGGCGCCGTACTTGGAACGGGCCTGGCGACGCTTGGCAACGCCGGCGGCGTCGAGCGAGCCACGAACGGTGTGGTAACGCACACCCGGCAGGTCCTTGACGCGACCGCCGCGGATCAGGACCACGGAGTGCTCCTGCAGGTTGTGGCCTTCACCACCGATGTAGGAAATCACTTCTTCCTGGTTGGTCAGGCGGACCTTGGCAACCTTGCGCAGAGCCGAGTTCGGCTTCTTCGGAGTGGTGGTGTAGACACGGGTGCAGACGCCACGGCGCTGCGGGCACTTGTCGAGCGCCGGCGAGGCACTCTTGTAGGTGGTCGCTTGCCGCGGCTTGCGGACCAGCTGGTTGATCGTCGCCATCAGTAGGTTCTTCTGATTGGTGGCCGGAAAATCCGACCAGAGATGCGGAAATGTTAAAGCAGGCCAAAATTCTGGCCTGCTGAGACAGACGATTGTAGCAACCTGCCAGGAAAGCAGTCAAACGCCTCCTGTCAAGCCCGTTCCTGATCCCGGAACGTTACTGGGGGGCCTCCATGTACCCCGTTCAGGTTGGCGGGGTGAACCGTGAGTGGCCCACCCTGCCCTTTCCCAATCCCATCGATGAACCGATGGGTGGTCCGGCCTTGTGGCCGGACCGGATACCTCATTCTTCGCCCGAAGCCTGTTCAGCTTCAGCTTCAACCACCGGTGCCTCGACCGCGGCCGGGGTGCCGGCCAGGGTCTGCATTTCCGACTCGGTGAGACCGGAAGCGCCGCGACGGCGGTTGCTGTGGTACGCCAGGCCGGTACCGGCCGGAATCAGGCGACCCACGATGACGTTTTCCTTCAGGCCACGCAGGTTGTCCGAGGTGCCGCGGACGGCCGCTTCGGTCAGCACGCGGGTGGTTTCCTGGAACGACGCGGCCGAGATGAACGATTCGGTCGCCAGCGAGGCCTTGGTGATACCCAGCAGGACCGGATCGAAGTGCGCCGGCAGCTCGTTGCGGGCTGCAAGGCGGGCATTCTCCTCGATAACGCGCTGGCGCTCCACCTGTTCGCCGTTCAGGAACTTGCTGCTGCCCTGGTCGGTGATCTCGACCTTGCGCAGCATCTGGCGGGTGATCACCTCGATGTGCTTGTCGTTGATCTTCACGCCCTGCAGGCGGTACACGTCCTGGATTTCCTTCACCAGGTAGGCGGCCAGCGGTTCGACACCCAGCAGGCGCAGGATGTCCTGCGGGCTCGGCTCGCCGTCCACGATGGTTTCACCCTTGGTGACATGCTCGCCTTCGAAGACGATGACCTGGCGGTACTTCGGGATCAGCTCTTCGTGCTCCGAACCATCGGTGTCCTTGATGATCAGGCGCTGCTTGCCCTTGGTGTCCTTGCCGAAGCTGATGATGCCCGAACGCTCGGCCAGCACCGCCGGATCCTTCGGCTTGCGCGCTTCGAACAGATCGGCCACGCGCGGCAGACCACCGGTGATGTCGCGGGTCTTCGACGCTTCCTGCGGGATCTTGGCGACCACGTCACCCACGCCGACGGCAGCGCCGTCCTGCAGGTTGACGATCGAGCGCGGCGGCAGCAGGTACTGCGCCGGCAGGTCGGTGCCCGGAATCGACAGGTCGTTGCCCTTGGCGTCGACGATGCGCACGATCGGGCGCAGGTCCTTGGCCTGGGTGCCACGACGCTTCGGATCGGTGATTTCGCGCGACGCCAGGCCGGTCAGCTCGTCGGTCTTCTCGATGACGGTGATGCCGTCGACGAAGTCGATGAAGCGGATGAAGCCGGCCACTTCCGACACGATCGGGTGGTTATGCGGATCCCAGTTGGCCACGGTCTGGCCAGCCTTGATCGCATCACCGTCCTTGGACGTGATGGTCGCACCGTACGGCAGCTTGTAACGCTCACGCTCACGGCCGTGGGCATCGAGCACCGAGATTTCGCCCGAGCGCGACACTGCCACCAGCGAGCCGTTGGCATGCTCGACGGACTTGAGGTTGCTGAACTTGACCGAGCCGGTGGTCTTGACGGTGATGTTGTCGACCGCAGCAGCTCGCGACGCCGCACCACCGATGTGGAACGTACGCATGGTCAGCTGGGTACCCGGCTCACCGATGGACTGGGCGGCGATGACGCCGACCGCTTCACCGATGTTGACCAGGTGGCCACGGGCCAGATCGCGGCCGTAGCAGCGCGAGCAGACACCGAAGGCCGATTCGCAGGAGATGGTCGAGCGGACCTTGATGGTCTGCACGCCGGCATCTTCCAGCTTGGCAACCCAGGCTTCGTCCAGCAGGGTGTTGCGGGTGACGATCGGATCTTCGTCGTTGCCCGGCAGGAACACGTCCTCGGCAACCACGCGACCCAGCACGCGGTCCTTCAGCGGCTCGACCACGTCGCCGCCTTCCACGATCGGGGTCATGATCAGGCCTTCGGTGGTACCGCAATCCACCTCGGTGATCACCACGTCCTGCGCGACGTCGACCAGACGACGGGTCAGGTAACCCGAGTTCGCGGTCTTCAGCGCGGTATCGGCCAGACCCTTGCGGGCACCGTGGGTGGAGTTGAAGTACTCCTGCACGTTCAGGCCTTCGCGGAAGTTCGCCTTGATGGGCGTCTCGATGATCGAGCCGTCCGGACGCGCCATCAGGCCACGCATGCCGGCCAGCTGACGGATCTGCGCCTGCGAACCACGCGCACCGGAGTCGGCCATGATGTACAGCGAGTTCATCGACTTCTGGTCGATGGTCTCACCCTTGGCATTGACCACCTTCTCGGTACCGATGGTGTCCATCATCGCCTTGGCGATGCGCTCGTTGGTGCGCGACCAGATGTCGACCACCTTGTTGTAGCGCTCGCCGGCGGTGACCAGACCCGACTGGTACTGCTCCTGGATTTCCAGCACTTCGGCTTCGGCCTCGGTGAGGATGCCCTTCTTCTCGTCCGGGATCAGCATGTCGTCGATGCCGATCGAGACGCCGGCGCGGGTCGCGTAGGCGAAGCCGGTGTACATCAGCTTGTCGGCGAACACGACCGTGTCCTTCAGACCCAGCTGGCGGTAGCTGGAGTTGATCAGGCGGCTGATGTTCTTCTTGGTCAGCTCGGTGTTGGCCAGCGCGAACGGCAGGCCTTCCGGCAGGATTTCAGCCAGCAGGGCGCGACCGATCGTGGTGTCCACGATCGAGGTCTTGTTCTGCTTGACGCCGTCTTCGTCGGTCACCACTTCGGTGATGCGGACCTTGACGCGCGCGTGCAGTTCCACCACGCGGTTGTCGTAGGCACGCTTCACTTCGGCGATGTTGGCGAAGGCCATGCCCTCGCCCTTCTTGTTTTCCAGCGAGCGGGTCATGTAGTACAGACCCAGCACGACGTCCTGCGACGGCACGATGATCGGCTCGCCGTTGGCCGGCGACAGGATGTTGTTGGTCGACATCATCAGCGCACGCGCTTCCAGCTGGGCTTCCAGCGAGAGCGGCACGTGGACGGCCATCTGGTCACCGTCGAAGTCGGCGTTGAACGCGGTGCAGACCAGCGGGTGCAGCTGGATGGCCTTGCCTTCGATCAGCACCGGCTCGAACGCCTGGATGCCCAGACGGTGCAGGGTCGGCGCACGGTTCAGCATCACCGGATGCTCGCGGATGACCTCTTCCAGGATGTCCCAGACTTCGGCTTCTTCGCGCTCGACCAGCTTCTTGGCGGCCTTGATGGTGGTGGCCAGGCCACGGCGCTGCAGCTTGGCGAAGACGAACGGCTTGAACAGCTCAAGCGCCATCTTCTTCGGCAGGCCGCACTGGTGCAGGCGCAGGTACGGGCCGACCACGATGACCGAACGGCCCGAGTAGTCGACGCGCTTGCCCAGCAGGTTCTGGCGGAAGCGACCCTGCTTGCCCTTGATCATGTCGGCCAGCGACTTCAGCGGGCGCTTGTTGGTGCCGGTGATGGCACGGCCACGACGGCCGTTGTCCAGCAGCGCATCGACCGATTCCTGCAGCATGCGCTTTTCATTGCGCACGATGATGTCCGGCGCGCTCAGTTCGAGCAGGCGGCGCAGGCGGTTGTTGCGGTTGATGACGCGGCGGTACAGGTCGTTCAGGTCGGAGGTCGCGAAGCGGCCGCCATCCAGCGGGACCAGCGGACGCAGGTCCGGCGGCAGCACCGGCAGCACGGTCATGACCATCCATTCCGGACGGTTGCCCGATTCCAGGAAGGCTTCGATCAGCTTGATGCGCTTGGTGAGGCGCTTGAGCTTGGTTTCCGAACCGGTAGCAGCGATTTCCTCGCGCAGGCGGGTCATTTCCGACTGCAGGTCGATCGTGCGCAGCAGTTCGTACACGGCCTCGGCGCCCATGGCGGCGTCGAAGTCGTCACCGTGCTCCTGGCGGGCCTGCAGGTACTGTTCTTCGGTCAGCAGCTGGCGGCGCTCCAGGGCGGTCAGGCCCGGCTCGGTCACCACGTAGGCTTCGAAGTACAGCACGCGCTCGATGTCGCGCAGGGTCATGTCCAGCATCAGGCCGATGCGCGACGGCAGCGACTTCAGGAACCAGATGTGCGCGACCGGCGAGGCCAGGTCGATGTGGCCCATGCGCTCGCGACGCACCTTGGCCAGGGTCACTTCGGTGCCGCACTTTTCGCAGACCACGCCGCGGTGCTTCATGCGCTTGTACTTGCCGCACAGGCACTCGTAGTCCTTCACCGGGCCGAAGATGGCGGCGCAGAACAGGCCGTCGCGTTCCGGCTTGAAGGTACGGTAGTTGATGGTTTCCGGCTTCTTCACTTCGCCGAAGGACCACGAACGGATCAGGTCCGGCGAGGCCAGCGCGATCTTGATCGCGTCGAAGTCCAGCGTCTGGCGCTGCTGGTTGAAGAGGTTGAGCAGGTCTTTCATGGTGTTCTCCAGAAGGAGGAATGCTGTGTCGATGGGCTTTCAGTTGACTGCCAGCGGCGCGGCGGTTGAGGCCGCCGCGCCGGCATGGATCAGTTGTCTTCCAGTTCCATGTTGATGGCCAGCGAGCGGATTTCCTTCACGAGCACGTTGAAGGATTCCGGCATGCCCGCGACCATCTCGTGCTCACCGTCGACGATGTTCTTGTACATCTGGTTGCGGCCCTGCACGTCATCGGACTTCACCGTCAGCATTTCCTGCAGGGTGTAGGCCGCGCCGTAGGCTTCCAGCGCCCAGACTTCCATTTCACCGAAGCGCTGGCCGCCGAACTGCGCCTTGCCGCCCAGCGGCTGCTGGGTAACGAGCGAGTACGGACCGGTCGAACGGGCGTGCATCTTGTCGTCGACCAGGTGGTTCAGCTTCAGGTAGTGCATGTAACCAACGGTGGTGTGGCGATCGAACGCTTCACCGGTGCGGCCGTCGTACAGCTGGGTCTGGCCACTGCTCGGCAGGTCGGCCAGTTCCAGCATGCGCTTGATTTCCGCTTCGGTGGCGCCGTCGAACACCGGGGTGGCCATCGGCACGCCGTCGGTCAGGTTGCGGGCCAGGCGCAGCAGTTCCTCGTCGCTGAACTGCGACAGGTCGACACGGTTGGCCACGTTGGTGTCGTCGTGGTTGTAGATGTCGTCCAGGAACTTGCGCAGGTCGGCAACGGCGGCCTGGGCTTCCATCATCGCCTGGATCTTGCGACCCAGACCCTTGGCCGCCCAGCCCAGGTGCACTTCCAGAATCTGGCCGATGTTCATACGCGACGGCACGCCCAGCGGGTTCAGCACGATGTCGACGGTCTCGCCCGAGGCCATGTACGGCATGTCCTCGACCGGCACCACGTTGGAGACCACACCCTTGTTGCCGTGGCGGCCTGCCATCTTGTCGCCCGGCTGGATGCGGCGCTTCACGGCCAGGAACACCTTGACCATCTTCAGCACGCCCGGGGCGAGGTCGTCGCCGGCGGTGATCTTGCCGCGCTTGTCGGCGAAGCGACGCTCGAATTCCTTCTCGTGCGCCTGGATCTGCTTCTGCGCGCGCTCGATGGCTTCCGAAGCGTCTTCGTCCTTCATGCGCAGGGCGAACCAGTCAGCCTTCTTCAGGCCGTCCAGGAAGGCGTCGGTGATCACGTCACCCTTCTTCAGGCCAGCGCCACCGTTGACCACCTTGCCCACGATCTGCGAACGCAGACGCATGTAGATGGCGGCTTCCAGGATGCGGAACTGGTCGTCGAAGTCCTTCTTGACGCGCTTGATTTCAGATTCTTCGATCTGGCGGGCGCGCTTGTCCTTCTCGATGCCGTCGCGGGTGAAGACCTGCACGTCGATGACGGTGCCGTCCATGCCCGGCGGAACGCGCAGCGAGCTGTCCTTCACGTCCGAAGCCTTCTCGCCGAAGATCGCGCGCAGCAGCTTCTCTTCCGGGGTCAGCTGGCTTTCGCCCTTCGGGGTGACCTTGCCGACCATGATGTCGCCGGCGCGGACTTCGGCACCGATGTACACCACGCCGCTCTCGTCCAGGCGGTTCAGCGCCTGCTCGGAGACGTTCGGGATGTCGGCGGAGATTTCCTCCGGCCCCAGCTTGGTGTCACGCGCGACGCAGGTCAGCTCTTCGATGTGGATCGTGGTGTAACGATCCTCTTCCACCACGCGCTCGGAGAGCAGGATGGAGTCTTCGAAGTTGTAGCCGTTCCACGGCATGAACGCGATCAGCATGTTCTGGCCCAGGGCCAGTTCGCCGATGTCGGTGGACGGACCGTCGGCCAGCACGTCGCCGCGGGCGATGACGTCACCCACCTGGACCAGCGGACGCTGGTTGATGCAGGTGTTCTGGTTCGAACGGGTGTACTTGACCAGGTTGTAGATGTCCACGCCTGCGTCGGTGGCGCCAACGATCTCTTCCTCGTTGACCTTGACCACGATGCGGGCCGCGTCGATCTGCACGATCTCGCCACCACGGCGGGCGTTCACGGTCACACCGGAGTCACGCGCCACGGCGCGTTCGATACCGGTACCGACCAGCGGCTTCTGCGCACGCAGGGTCGGCACGGCCTGACGCTGCATGTTGGCGCCCATCAGTGCACGGTTCGCGTCATCGTGCTCCAGGAACGGAACCAGCGCGGCCGCGATCGACACGGTCTGCATCGGCGAGACGTCCATGAAGTGGACTTCCGCCGGCGGCTTCAGCAGCGATTCGCCCTGGAAGCGGCACGGAACGAACTGCTCGGTCAGCACGCTGTCGGCATTGGTCAGGGCGTTGGCCTGCGCAATGACGTACTCGTTTTCTTCGATGGCCGACAGGAACTCGACTTCGTCATAGACCTTGCCGTCCACGACCTTGCGGTACGGGGTCTCGAGGAAACCGTACTGGTTGGTGCGGGCGTACACGGCCAGCGAGTTGATCAGGCCGATGTTCGGGCCTTCCGGGGTTTCGATGGTGCAGACGCGGCCGTAATGGGTCGGGTGCACGTCGCGCACTTCGAAGCCGGCGCGCTCACGGGTCAGACCGCCCGGGCCCAGGGCCGAGACGCGACGCTTGTGGGTCACTTCCGACAGCGGGTTGTTCTGGTCCATGAACTGCGACAGCTGCGAGGAGCCGAAGAACTCCTTGATGGCAGCGGCGACCGGCTTGGCGTTGATCAGCTCCTGCGGGGTCAGGCCTTCGGACTCGGCCATCGACAGGCGCTCCTTGACCGCGCGCTCGACGCGGACCAGGCCGACGCGGAACACGTTCTCGGCCATTTCGCCGACCGAACGCACGCGACGGTTGCCCAGGTGGTCGATGTCGTCGACCACGCCGCGACCGTTGCGGATCTCGGTCAGGACCTTGATCACGTCCAGGATGTCGGAGCTGTCGCCATGGGCGGCGACCAGGCGCTTGGACTCTTCGTCGTTGCGCTCACCGAAGTACTTGCTGTCGTACAGCACGGCTTCGCCGGTGGTTTCCTTGCGGCCCACGCGACGGTTGAACTTCATGCGGCCGACCGCGGACAGGTCGTAGCGCTCGAAGGTGAAGAACAGGTTGTGGAACAGGTTCTGCGCGGCGTCCTTGGTCGGCGGCTCGCCCGGACGCATCATGCGGTAGATCTCGACCAGCGCTTCCAGCTGGGTCTTGGTCGGGTCGATGCGCAGGGTGTTGGACAGGTACGGGCCACGATCCAGGTCGTTCACCCACAGGGTGCCGACCGCATCAACACCGGCCTTGCGGAAGTTCTGCAGCTGCTCGTCGCTGATCTCGTCGTTGGCCTGCGCCAGCAGTTCGCCGGTCGAGGCATCGACCACGTCGTGCGACAGGATGCGGCCGACGATGTAGTCGTCCGGCACGGCCAGGGCAGCGATGCCCGAGGCTTCCAGCTGCTTGATGTGGCGCGCGGTGATGCGCTTGCCGGCTTCCACGATGACCTTGTCGCCGTCGGCCAGGTCGAAGCCCAGGGTCTCGCCACGCAGGCGCTCCGGCACCAGCTCCAGCTGGACGCCTTCGTCCGGGTTGATGTGGAAGGTGTTGATCTCGAAGAACTCGGCCAGCATCTCTTCGTTGCTGTAGCCGAGCGCGCGCAGCAGGATCGACACCGGCAGCTTGCGGCGGCGGTCGATACGGGTGAACAGCGCGTCCTTCGGGTCGAACTCGAAGTCCAGCCAGGAACCGCGGTAAGGAATGATGCGGGCGCTGTACAGCAGCTTGCCCGAGCTGTGGGTCTTGCCACGGTCGTGGTCGAAGAACACGCCCGGCGAGCGGTGCAGCTGCGAGACGATGACGCGCTCGGTGCCGTTGACGATGAAGGTGCCGTTCTCGGTCATCAGCGGGATTTCGCCCAGATAGACCTCCTGCTCCTTCACGTACTTGATGGCCTTGGTCGACGACTCACGGTCGTAGATCACCAGGCGCACGGTCACGCGCAGCGGGGCGCCGTAGCTCATGCCACGCTGGCGGCACTCGCGCTCGTCGAAGACCGGCTCGCCCAACTTGTAGCCGACGTATTCCAGGGCAGCATTGCCGCTGTAGCTGGCGATCGGGAAGACCGACTTCAGCGCAGCGTGCAGGCCGTGGTCCGTGCGCTTGGCCGGATCGACGTTTTCCTGCAGGAATTCACGGTAGGAATCCACCTGGATGGCGAGCAGGAACGGCACTTCGAGAATCGAGCGCTGCTTGCCGAAATCCTTGCGGATACGCTTTTTTTCGGTGAACGAATAGGACGTCATGAGGTCTTCCACCTTGTTGTGCGGGCCGTGCGTCCACGACCCAGAAGGAAACTTGAAATTGTCAGTTGGAAGTCGCTGGTATTGCCGGCACCAGCACGCCTTCTCCCGCTACTTCCAACTGCCAACTCGTCTGCTACCACGCCCCTGCTGCCGCGCGCTGCGCTGGCCGGCCGGGGTTTGACTGCAGCCCGTGTTGGGCTTTTTGCTGCTTCTTGCATCCACGCATGGCGTGGATCTACCGATTACATCCACGCATGGCGTGGATCCACAACACCGCAACAACGACCAAAGGCCGGGGGCTTACGCCCCCAGCCTTGGCTGCATCGCCGTGAATCGGTGACGATGCAAGGTAACTGCTTACTTGACTTCGACAGTCGCGCCAGCAGCTTCCAGGTCCTTCTTCATCTTCTCGGCGTCTTCCTTCGAAGCGCCTTCCTTCAGGACGCCACCGGCTTCGGCCAGGTCCTTCGCTTCCTTCAGGCCCAGGCCGGTGATGGCGCGGACAGCCTTGATGACTTCGACCTTCTTGTCGCCGGCCGACTTCAGGGTGACGGTGAACTCGGTCTGCTCTTCAACAGCAGCGGCCGGGCCAGCGGCAGCAGCCACGGCAACCGGAGCAGCGGCGGAGACGCCGAACTTCTCTTCGATGGCCTTGACCAGCTCCATCACTTCCATCAGGGACTTCTCGGCGATGGCGTCGACGATCTGTTCGTTGGTAAGGGACATGATTAATACCTTTGGATGATTTTCTGGGTTGAGGTTCCGTCAGGAACCACGGTAAGTCGAAACTCAGGCGGTCTCGGCGGCCGGCTCGGCAGCGTCAGCGGCGACATCGCCACCACCCTGCTTCTCGCCAACGGCCTTGATGGCGCGGGCAAACATCGTGACCGGCTCGGTCAGGACGCGGGCCAGCATGGCCAGGGCCTGATCGCGGGTCGGCAGCGAGGCCAACACGTCGACGTGGCTTGCCGGGAACACTTCGCCACCGATGGCGACGACCTTAGCCTTCAGCTTGTCGTTGCCCTTGGCGGCTTCCTTGATCAGGCGACCGGCAGCGCCGGGCTCCTCGAGCGAGAACGCGTACAGCAGCGGACCAACCATCTGGTCCTGGGCGACTGCGAACTCGGTGCCTTCAACGGCACGCGAAGCCAGGGTGTTCTTGACAACCTTCAAGAAAACACCGGTTTCACGAGCCTGCTTGCGCATCGCGGTCATCTGGGCGACCGTGGTGCCAGCGTATTCGGCTGCGATCAAGGAGTGGGCCTTGGCGGCGACGTCTGCCAGCTCGGCGACTACTTCTTGCTTCTGGGACAGATTGAGAGCCATTGCACTCCTCCTATTGAACTCCGCTTACGGCTCCTGCCGTGTGCGGTCCTGTGCGGCATCCGTCCTGGACGCCGGGAACATCGGGATGATGTTCCGGGGGGTGGGCCGTTCCAGACCTGGAGGCAATCAGGGAAATCCCAGACATGCGTGAACCAGAAAAACTCCAGAAGGGCACCATCTACGCAGGTTGATTCCGGGGAATCGATTAAGCGTTCGTGACGGCTCCGGCGGCGACTCCTTGCCAGATCGAGCTTCCGTGCCCGTCGCCGGTAGTGCCACGACCGCGCCTGCGGTCTTTGACGGCTACCGCGGGCGATGCACTGCCAGCGATGCCTTCAAATGTCACGGTCACGGCACCAGGGGCGCCGTGACCGCTTCAAACAATTACTTCAGGGTCAGCGACGACTGGTCGACGGTGACGCCCGGGCCCATCGTCGAGCTGACCGAAACCTTCTGCAGGTAGGTGCCCTTCGAGGTAGCCGGCTTGGCCTTGATCAGGTCCAGCAGCAGCGCGGTCAGGTTCGACTTCAGCGCGTCTTCGGCGAAGTCGGCCTTGCCGATGGTGCAGTGGATGATGCCGGCCTTGTCGGTGCGGTAACGGACCTGACCCGACTTGGCGTTCTTCACGGCTTCACCCGGGTTCGGGGAAACGGTGCCGACCTTCGGGTTCGGCATCAGGCCGCGCGGGCCCAGCACGGTGCCCAGCTTACCGACGACGCGCATGGCGTCCGGGGTTGCGATGACGACGTCGTAGTTCAGATCGCCGGCCTGCATCTTCTCGGCCAGATCATCCATACCGACGGCTTCGGCGCCAGCGGCCAGGGCTTCATCAGCCTTGGCACCGGCCGGAGCGAACACGGCGACGCGGACCGACTTGCCGGTACCGGCCGGCAGCACGGTGGAGCCACGGACCTGCTGGTCGGACTTCTTCGCATCGACGCCCAGGCGCACAGCGACGTCGATCGACTCGACGAACTTGGCCTTGGTGGCGCTCTTCAGGATATTGATCGCGTCCTCGAAGGCGTATGCCTTGCCCGGAACGACGGCGGCCTTGATGGCCTTCTCACGCTTGGTCTGTGCCATCTTATTAACCCTCCACCACGAGGCCCATGGAACGGGCAGAGCCAGCGATGGTACGCACGGCGGCGTCCAGATC
Source organism: Stenotrophomonas sp. SMYL89 (assembly GCF_036319985.1). Lineage (NCBI taxonomy): Bacteria > Pseudomonadati > Pseudomonadota > Gammaproteobacteria > Lysobacterales > Lysobacteraceae > Stenotrophomonas > Stenotrophomonas sp. SMYL89. Next base: position 15,464 of record NZ_JAWIRW010000007.1, read on the forward strand.
GGCGGCAGTCAGATCCGGTTCCTTCGCCTTGGCGATCTCTTCCAGCTGCTTACGGGTGACCTTGCCGACCTTCTCGGTGTTCGGGCGCTTGGAGCCCGACGAGATGCCAGCGGCCTTCTTCAGCAGGGTGGTGGCCGGGGTGCTCTTGGTGATGAAGGTGAACGTACGGTCCGAGTAGGCCGTGATGATCACCGGAACCGGCAGGCCCGGCTCGAGCTTCTGCGTGGCAGCGTTGAACGCCTTGCAGAATTCCATGATGTTCAGACCGCGCTGACCCAGCGCAGGACCGACCGGCGGCGAGGGATTGGCCTGACCGGCCTTCACCTGCAGCTTGATGTAACCGACAACTTTCTTTGCCATGAGTATGCTCTCCGGGTGCTAGCGCCTTTCGACAACAGGCTCCCCATCGGACCGGGAATCACGCGTCCCGGCATCGCGTTTTGAAATCATGCTGAAGGCCACCTTGCGGCGGCCTCGTCCTGCTGGCTTCCCAGCGGGGAGCCGCGCACTATATCAGGTTTTTCCTTCACATGCCTGAAGCGGCACGTAAACAGAAGAAACCGGGCAAGGCCCGGCTCCCTTTGTAGAGTCGAGCCATGCTCGACTGCCACACCATCCAGACCCTGGAGTCGAGCATGGCTCGACTCTACAGGACGGGTCAGACGGCCTTTTCGACCTGGCCGAACTCGAGCTCGACCGGGGTGGCACGGCCGAAGATCAGCACCGAGACGCGCAGACGGCTCTTCTCGTAGTTGACTTCTTCGACGACACCGTTGAAATCGTTGAACGGGCCATCGGTGACACGAACCATCTGGCCCGGCTCGAACAGCACCTTCGGACGCGGCTTCTCGACACCTTCCTGAACACGGTTCAGGATGGCCTCGGCCTCGGAATCGGCGATCGGCAGCGGGCGGTCGGCAGTACCGCCGATGAAGCCCATCACGCGCGGGGTTTCCTTGACCAGGTGCCAGCTTTCGTTGTCGATGCGCGGAATACCGGCTTCTTCGTGGGTCTCGATCTGGACCAGCACGTAACCCGGGAAGAACTTGCGCTCGGAACGGCGCTTCTGGCCAGCGCGCATCTCGACCACTTCTTCGGTCGGGACCAGGACATCGCCGAAGCGCTCTTCCATGCCGTCACGGACGATGCGATCGCGCAGAGCCTGCGCCACCGACTTCTCGAAGCCCGAATAGGCGTGAACGACGTACCAACGCTTCATGCAATTCTCCTTAGCGGCTCAGGAACAACTGAACCAGCCACTGAATGACGTAATCGAACCCACCCAGCAACAGACTGAGAATGGTCACCACCACCATCACGACCCAGGTCATGCGGATGGCTTCCTGGCGCGTCGGCCAGACCACCTTGCGCAGTTCGAAGCGCGACTCGGAGAGGAATTCGCGGGTGTCGCGCCCCTTGCCGGTCAGCATGAACACGCCGATACCGCCAACCAGACCGACTACGACCGCCAACGCACGCAGCTGACCCGCCCACGCACCCAGCTGGGTTGCGCGACCGGAGTCGGCGGAGAACCAGAACCAGACGAACAGACCGGCCAGCACCAGCAGCGATGCGGCGACATACTTGACGATATCCCCACCGTTGGCGGAGTTGTCCTTGGAGTGTTCGATCTTGCTATTCATCAGGCTGTGTCTGCTTTAGCGGCCCAGGCCGCTGGATAAGGTGGGCAGATGGCACGCCAGGAGGGACTCGAACCCCCAACCTGCGGTTTTGGAGACCGCTGCTCTGCCAATTGAGCTACTGGCGTACGTTTTGAAACTTGCCTTCCCTTAGACGGCGAAGGCGGACCGAGGTTCCCGGCCCGCCATTCGCGTAACCGGCGGCGCTATGCAACCACCGGTACTGCAGGCTTACTCGATGATCTTCGAGACCACGCCGGCGCCGACGGTACGGCCGCCTTCGCGGATGGCGAAGCGCAGGCCTTCGTCCATTGCCACCGGATTGATCAGGGTGACGACCATCTTGACGTTGTCACCCGGCATCACCATTTCGACGCCTTCCGGCAGCGCAGCTGCGCCGGTGATGTCGGTGGTGCGGAAGTAGAACTGCGGACGGTAGCCGTTGAAGAACGGGGTGTGACGGCCGCCCTCGTCCTTCGACAGGACGTAGACTTCGCCTTCGAACTTGGTGTGCGGCTTGATCGAACCCGGCTTGGCCAGAACCTGGCCACGCTCGACGTCGTCACGCTTGGTGCCGCGCAGCAGCAGGCCAGCGTTGTCGCCTGCCTGACCCTGGTCCAGCAGCTTGCGGAACATTTCAACGCCGGTCACGGTGGTCTTCTGCACCGGACGGATGCCGACGATTTCGATTTCGTCGCCAACCTTGATCACGCCGCGCTCGATACGACCGGTCACCACGGTGCCGCGGCCCGAGATCGAGAACACGTCTTCCACCGGCATCAGGAACGGCTTGTCGATCGCACGCTCCGGCTCCGGGATCCAGCTGTCCAGGGCGTCGACCAGCTTCAGGATGGCCGGCACGCCGATGTCGCTCTGGTCGCCTTCCAGCGCCAGACGGGCCGAACCAGCGATGATCGGGGTGTCGTCGCCCGGGAAGTCGTACTTGCTCAGCAGCTCGCGCACTTCCATCTCGACCAGCTCGAGCAGCTCGGCGTCGTCAACCATGTCGGCCTTGTTCAGGAACACGACGATGTACGGCACGCCGACCTGACGCGACAGCAGGATGTGCTCGCGGGTCTGCGGCATCGGGCCGTCAGCGGCCGAGCACACCAGGATCGCGCCGTCCATCTGGGCGGCACCGGTGATCATGTTCTTGACGTAGTCAGCGTGGCCCGGGCAATCGACGTGGGCGTAGTGACGGACCGGGGATTCGTATTCGACGTGCGCGGTCGAGATCGTGATGCCACGAGCCTTTTCTTCCGGAGCGGCGTCGATCGAGGAGTAGTCCTTGAACTCGCCACCGAAGCGCTCGGCACCGATCTTGGTCAGTGCGGCGGTCAGCGTGGTCTTGCCGTGGTCGACGTGACCGATGGTGCCGACATTGACGTGCGGCTTGGTGCGCTCGAACTTACCCTTGGCCATGGCTGCTTATCTCGAATTCGTCTGAGAGGTGATGCTTAAGATGGTGCTCACGAAAGGAATCGAACCTTCGACCTCTTCCTTACCAAGGAAGTGCTCTACCGACTGAGCTACGTGAGCCGAGTTTTGCATTATGACATGAACTCGATAATATTCAAAGTTCATTCAATGGAGCGGGAGACGGGAATCGAACCCGCACCATCAGCTTGGAAGGCTGAGGTTCTACCATTGAACTACTCCCGCGCCGGGAATGTCACAACGTGAAACTGGTGGAGGGAGGTGGATTCGAACCACCGAAGGCGTAAGCCAGCAGATTTACAGTCTGCCCCCGTTGGCCGCTTGGGTATCCCTCCTTACCACCCCATTCCGTTGCCGCCGAAGCGTTGCGGTGTGTGGTGGTGAGCCGCTTATTCTGCTGATGGGACGGGGGGCTGTCAACGCTTTTTTCCATCTTTTTCACACGTTGTCGCAAACCCATTGATACGCAAGGTTATTGACCGGGGACCGGCAGGGTCTCGCTGGCGAAAATTGCGACATGGGGAACTCCGTCGGCGCCGATCCAGCCCCGATACATGCCCTGGGTGTTGAACGGCGTGGCCATTTTTCCGTCTGCGGCGAGCACGATCGCACCACCATCGCCGCCCATCTGCGGGATCGTCTCGTTGATCACGCCCTTGCCGGCCTGCTCCGGGCTCTGCCCCTGGTAACGCATGCGTGCGCAGATCTCGTGCGCGGCAGCACTGCGGATGTAGTACTCGCCCCAGCCGGTGCCAGACACCGCGCAGCGCGCGTCAGCCCAGGTACCGGCGCCGATGATCGGCGAATCACCCACACGTCCATACCGCTTGTTGGTCATGCCGCCGGTGGAGGTGCCCGCCGCGAGATGCCCCTGCGCGTCCAATGCGACCGCACCCACGGTACCGAAGTGCTTTGCGGTCTCCAGGTCGGCATGCGCCTGGCCGCTGGCCTCTTCCTTCAGCGCGCGCTGCAGCTGCTGCCAGCGCTTGTCGGTGCGGAAGTACGCCGGATCAACCAGGGTGATGCCCTGTTCCACCGCGAACGCCTCTGCGCCCTGCCCGACCATCATCACGTGCCTGGATTTCTGCATCACGGCCTGCGCCAGCAGGATCGGGTTGCGCACCCGCTGCACGCCGGCCACCGCACCCGCGGCCTGGGTGGCGCCATCCATCACCGCCGCATCCAGCTCGTTGCGGCCGTCGTGGGTGAACACCGCCCCCTTGCCGGCATTGAAGGTGGGATCGTCCTCCAGCACGGTGATCGCCGCGGTGACCGCAGCGAGCGCCGGGCGACCCGCGGCCAGTTCGGCATGCCCCTTCAGCAGCGCCGCCCGCAGCGCTTCACGTACCGCCTTCTCTTCGGCCGGTGACAGGTCCTTGCGCTCGACGCCGGCGCCGCCATGGATGACCAGCAGCGGCGAGGTGGCCGGTGCGGCCTGGGCGAGCAACGGCAGGAACAGCAGCGCGGACAGCGCCAGGCGCAGTTTCATCGGGTACGTCTCCAGCAGGTGTAGTGATTGGAATGCACGGGCAGCGCCGGGCCATGCCCGGCGGAAGGCACAGCGCGGCAGGGCCGCCGGGCATGGCCCGGCGCTACCGCGGCTATTGACGGACGACTTCAATCTCGCCGTCGCTGACGTCGGCCACGGCCTGGTAATCGGCCTCGGCCTGGAAATCGTCCAGGCGCATGCGGCTGCCGCTGGCGACCACCGTCACCGGCACTGCATGGAAGCGCAACGGCTCACCTTCGACCAGGCGGTCCGCATCACGCCCGGGGCTGACCACCCAGACCTTGCCTTCGCCGTCGGCACTGTAGACCTGGGCCTGGCCATCCGGTTCGACGCAGAGAGCGGTGTCCTCGTCGACCCCGATGCCGACGATATCGGGGTCGCCACTGTCCTGTGCGGCGCGCGCCACGAACACGATCAGGCGACCGAGCCGGTCGCGCTTGTCGAAGTGGGTGTCGGTGACTACGCGCTGCAGGTAGGGCATCTGCAGGAAGCCACTGTCCATGGTCACCGCGCTGCCCATCGGGTCCGCCAGGGCTCCGGCCGAGGTGATGCTGCCACCATCCATCGCGCCGTAGGCATAGCCACCGAGGATCGCCAGTCCGGCGCTGGTACCGGCAATCGGCTTGCCTGCACGCACATGTGCGTTGAGCGCGCGGTTGAGCGCGGTGCCCTTCCAGAAACGGATGTAGCGTGACTGGTCACCGCCGGCGATGAAGATGGCATCGGCCGCGGCAACCACGCGCAACACGGCAGGATCGTCCGCACCGCGGCGACTGTCGAAGACCAGGGTCTGCACCGCGGTGGTCCCACCGATCTCGCGATAGAGCCGGTCCTGCAGCTCATCGTCACCGGAAGCGCGCAGGATCAGCACGCGGCCGTTGCCGGCCTGCCGGAGCCACCATTGGAAGGCCTCGGGCACCCATTCGCCACCGCCCATCAGCATCATCGCCGGTGCGCGCGGACCGGGCCTCGGCGCCTCCAGGTCACCCACTTCGTAATAGGCAAAGCCAGGCCCCTGCAGATCCTCTGCAAGGGCCGCAAGGGGCCACGCCAGAACCAGCAGTGCCAGCCAGAGGAAGCGTCCGCGCAAGGGGCTATGGGGGCGTCGCATCTTGATCTCCCTGAACAAAATCGACTTGCAAGCGTTTTCACTCTTTGCCAGATAGAGACCCAGTAGTCAAGGACATGAAAAAGGCGTTAAATGCGCGCGCCCATTCCGGAAATCTGAATGGGGGACATGGCCCCTCCTCTGCGGGCCGGCTTCATTTCCGAGAATTCCTCATGCGTAGAAAGGCGATGGCGTGGTCGATCCAGCTGGCGTTGATGGGCGTGGCTGCTTCCGCGGCGGCCCAGGCTCCGGCTTCCTCTTCGGTTCAACAACTGGACGCGGTGCAGGTCACCGGTTCGCGCATTCCGCGTGCCCAGGTGGAAGGCCCCGCCCCGATCACGGTGATCAGCGCCGAGCAGATCCGCTCCAGCGGCTTCACCACCGTGCCGGACGTGCTGCGCGCGATGACCCAGAACGGCGGTGAGACGCAGAGCCAGCAGTCCTCCAGTGGCGCCGACTTCTCGCCGGGCGCCCAGCAGGTGGACCTGCGCGGCCTGGGCCCGAACCACACACTGGTACTGGTCAACGGCCGCCGCATCGCCGACTTCCCGATGCCGTTCAAGGGCCGCAGCAACTTCACCGACGTCTCCAACATCCCGCTGGGCATGATCGAGCGCATCGAAGTGCTGACCGGCAGCGCCTCGGCCATCTACGGCTCGGACGCGATCGCCGGCGTGGTCAACTTCATCCTGAAGAAGAAGGCCGACGGCACCACCATCGACATGCGCGTGGGCACCACCAGCGAAGGCGGTGGCGAGTCGTTCGACATGAGCCTGGCCAGCGGCTTCAGCCGCGGCAACTTCAACGCCGTGTACAGCGTCGAGCTGCAGTCGCAGACCCCGCTGTGGGCCTATGAGCGCGACATCCAGGATTCGACCCAGGACGGCCCCAGCGAGGGCTCGCGCATCGCGCGCCGCGCTTACCTGCGCACCGACTACGACGACAACTACCTGGACCCGGGTGCCGCCACCTGCGAAGCCCTGGCCGGGCAGAACCAGGGCAGCACCTACCGCGCCTACCGTCCGAAGTACGGTTACTACTGCGGCAGCGACGCGTCGATCGGCTACGGCACCATCCTCAGCAAGCGCCGTGGAGCCAACGGCTACGCATCGCTGAGCTACGACTTCGACAATGGCCAGCAGTGGTTTGCCGACGTGCAGCTGGGCTACCACACGATGTCGCTGATGCGCGATGTCACCAAGTGGGGCCGGATGGATGCCAACGGCGATGAGTCGGGCTATTTCAACAACCAGGCCACCGGCGAGATCGAGTTCTGGCAGCGCCAGTTCTCGCCCGAGGAGATGGGCGGCCTGCGCAATGCGATGGTACGCAGCACGCAGAAGACCTTCAGCGTGACCACCGGCTTCAAGGGCAACCTGACTGGCAACTGGGACTACGAAGCGGCACTGAGCCACTCGCAGTACCAGTCACGGATCAGCTGGGCGCAGATCATCGCCGCCAAGGCCAATGACCTCTTCCTGGGCCCGCAGCTGGGCGTGGACGATGACGGCTTCCCGATCTACAACGCAGACCCGTCGCGGCTGTACCGGCCGCTGACCCGCGCCGAGTACGATTCGATTGCCGCACGCACCACCTATTCGCCGAAGTCGCGCACCGAGACGGCAGCGTTCACCCTGACCAACTCGTCGCTGTTCGGCCTGCCGGGCGGTGATGCCGGTTTTGCCGCGACCGTGGAAGTGGGCCAGCAGGCCTACGCGCTGAATCCCGATCCCCTGGCCACCCAGTACTACTACTACAGCTGGAAGGACTCGGACGGCCAGGGCTCGCGCAACCGCTGGGCGACCGCCGCCGAGCTGCGCATGCCGCTGCACGAGACGGTCAACCTGAGCGTGGCCGGCCGTTACGACCAGTATCGCTATTCGGGCCACACCATCGGCAAGGCGACCTGGAGCGGCGGCCTGGAATGGCGCCCGATCGACACCCTGCTGGTACGTGGTTCGTATGGCACGGCGTTCCGCGCACCGGACCTGCACTACGTGTTCGCCGGCCCCGGCAACGACGAGACCACTGCCGAGGACCTGTACAGCTGCCGTGCCGACGGCGCCAGCGACTGCTCCGACTACGAGCGCAACCTGATCCGCAGCCGCACCGGCAACCGCCAGCTCGACCCGGAAACCAGCACCTCGTGGAGCGCTGGCTTCGTCTGGTCGCCGGCGATCGGCCTGGACCTGTCGGTGGACTGGTTCGACATCGACATGCGCAAGCAGGTGCAGGACATGGATGTGCGCACCATCCTGGCCAACGAAGCGAACTGCCGGCTCGGCAGCGCGGACATCAACTCGCCGACCTGCGTGGATGCACTCGACCGCATCACCCGCACCAGCGACGGCCGCCTGTATGGCGTGCGCGTGGCCCCGATCAACGTTGCCCGCGAGTCCACCTCCGGCATTGATGTCGGCCTGCGCTACCGCGTGCAGACAGGCATCGGCGACTTCATCCTCAATGGCACCCACACCTGGGTGAAGAAGCACGATTTCCAGCGCTACCCCGGCGATCCGACCCTGGACCAGTTCGCGGTCAACAGCGGCTTCGACATCCCGCGCACCAAGACCAGCCTGAGCGTGACCTGGGAGAAGGACGCGTGGTCGGCCACGGTCTACGGCTCGCGCCTGGGCAAGCTGCCGACTTCGGACAACTACGACCAGTCGTTCGACTGGGACAGCGGCGACAGCCCGTACGTGAAGGCGACGTACCGCTACAACGCCTCGGTGCAGTACCGCTTCGACGACCATTCGCGCCTGTCGCTGGCAGTGGTCAACGTGTTCAACAAGATGCCGCCGAAGGACGCCACCTACACCGCCTACCCGTACTACGACGTGTCCTGGTTCGACAGCATCGGCCGCACCATCAACCTGCAGTACACCCACAAGTTTGGCGGCAGCGCGTTGTAAGGCACGCCGCACTGCAGAACGTGGACGACAAGGCCCGCCATTGGCGGGCCTTGTTGTTTGGGAACCTGGCTCTGGTAGATGCCCATCTTGGTGGGCACTGATCTGCCACGCGCCCACCCAGGTGGGCGACTACCGGAGCGGTCCACGCGGGTTTTCCACACTGCACGTGGAAAGCGATGGGAACTTGGTGTGGACAAGTGGGCGGAAGCATTCCGCCGCAGGCGTTTCCGGGCGCGGCTATTTTTTGTCCACGGCCCCGATTGTTTTCCACACGATACGTGGAGAGCGATGGGAACTTGATGTGGACAAGTGGGTGCGAGCACTGCAGCGCAGGCGTTTCGAAGCGCGGTGAAATTTTGTCCAGGTCGCGCGGACAAGCCCCTTGTAGAGCCGAGCCCACGCTCGGCTCCAGCTGGCATCAGCCGAGCATGGGCTCGGCTCTACAGCGATACGGGGTTTTCCACACCCGACGTGGAAAGCGATGGGAGTTTGCTGTGGACAAGTGCCGGCAAGCGTCACAGCGCAAGCGTTTCGCAGCGTGGTGTTTTTTTATCCACCTGCGGAAACGCGAACGCCCCGCACAAGGCGGGGCGCTCGGGGTCGATCCGTTACCGCTGGATCAGACGTTGAAGCGGAAGTGCAGGATGTCGCCTTCCTGCACGCGGTATTCCTTGCCTTCCAGGCGCAGGCGACCGGCTTCCTTGGCGCCCGCTTCGCCCTTGTACTTGATGAAGTCGTCATACGCGATGGTCTCCGCGCGGATGAAGCCCTTCTCGAAGTCCGTGTGGATGACCGCGGCAGCCTGCGGAGCGGTGGCGCCCTTGCGCACGGTCCACGCGCGGACTTCCTTCACGCCGGCGGTGAAGTAGGTCTGCAGGCCCAGCAGGCTGTAGGCCGCGTTGATCACGCGGTTCAGGCCTGGCTCGCTCAGGCCCAGGTCGGCCAGGAAGGTGTCTCGGTCTTCGTCGTCGAGCTGCGACAGCTCTTCTTCGATCGCGGCCGACACCGGCACCACCTGCGCGCCTTCGGCTGCGGCGTGCGCGCGCACGGCTTCCAGGTGCGGGTTGTTCTCGAAACCGTCTTCCAGCACGTTGGCGATGTACATCACCGGCTTCAGGGTCAGCAGGAACAGGTCACGGACCAGCGCCTTCTCTTCTTCGTCCAGGCCCACCGAGCGACCAGCCTTTCCGTCCGACAGCGCGGCCTGCAGCTTGGCCAGCACCGGCTTGCGCGCCGCTGCATCCTTGTCGCCGCCCTTGGCAGCACGCTCGGCACGGTTCAGCGCCTTCTCGACGCTGTCCAGGTCGGCCAGCGCCAGCTCGGTGTCGATGGTTTCGATGTCCGAGATCGGGTCGACCTTGCCGGCCACGTGCACGATGTCGCCGTGCTCGAAGCAGCGCACCACGTGGGTGATCGCATCGACTTCGCGGATGTGCGCCAGGAACTTGTTGCCCAGGCCTTCACCGCTGGCGGCACCGGCCACCAGGCCGGCGATGTCGACGAACTCGACCGCGGTCGGAATGACCTTCTGCGGGTTGATGATGCCTGCCAGTTCGCCCAGGCGCGGATCCGGCACCGGCACGATGCCGACGTTCGGTTCGATGGTGCAGAACGGGAAGTTCGCCGCGGCGATACCCGCCTTGGTCAGCGCATTGAACAGGGTCGACTTGCCGACGTTGGGCAGGCCGACGATGCCGCATTTGATACCCATGGGTGACAGCTCTCTGGGGTGAAAGTGATTGGTGAAACAGCGCGCGCGCTGCTTGGCCAATCCATCTCGGTGTCGATCATTGTGTGCCAACCAAGGTTGGCACACACCGGAATCGGGAAGGTTGGCACCTACCCAAAGCGGGTTACTTCGGAGTGTGCAGGCGCTTCATCGCTTCGCTGAAATCGCCCTGTACCGCCAGCGGCATCACGTCGATCGCATCGTCGATGGCACGCGCGATCAGCACGTCGTCGTCCTTGGACGGGCGGCCAAGCACCCAACCCACCACGCGGTCCTTGTGGCCGGGATGGCCGATGCCCACGCGCAGGCGATGGAACCTGCCGTGACCGAGCAGGCGGATGGTGTCGCGCAGGCCGTTCTGGCCGCCGTGGCCGCCGTCGAACTTCAGCCGCGCCACGCCGGGCGCCAGGTCCAGTTCGTCGTGGGCCAGCAGGGTCTCTTCCGGCTCGATCTTCCAGAACCGCTGCGCGGCGGTGACCGACTTGCCACTGAGGTTCATGAAGGTGGCGGGCTTGAGCAGCCACACCGTCTGACCGGCGATCTCGACCTTGGCGGTCTCGCCGAACAGCTTGCTGTCCACATTCCATCGCGCGCCGGCTTTTTCCGCCAGGGCCTCAACGAAATGAAACCCGGCATTGTGCCGGGTCCGGGCGTGTTCCGATCCGGGATTGCCCAGACCGACGATCAGTCGCAGTCCTGCCATGGTTCCTTCCAGTACGGTGCCTGCCCGGAGGCAGGCACCGTAGCGGTATTACTCGGCGGCAGCCGCTTCTTCGTCAGCCGCGTCGGCCTTGCCGGCCTTGGCGGTGACGATGGCGTCGTCGTGGTCCTTGCCCAGCGCCAGGGCCGGGATTTCCACGCCCTTCGGCAGCTTGATGTTGGACAGGTACACCACGTCACCGGCCTTCAGCTCGCCCAGGTCGACTTCGATCGACTCCGGCAGGTCCTTCGGCAGGCAGGTGATGGTCACTTCCTTCAGTTCGTGGGTGACCACGACGTCGGCAGCCTTGCCGGCCGGCGAGGTGTCTTCGTTGATGAAGTGCAGCGGGACCGAAGCGGTCAGGGCTTCGTTCTCGTTCACGCGCTGGAAGTCCAGGTGCATGATCAGCTGCTTGTACGGGTGGCGCTGCATGTCACGCAGAAGAACCTTCTGCACCTGGCCGTCCAGGTTCAGGTCCAGGATCGAGGCATAGAACCACTCGTTCTGCTGGGCCAGCCAGATTTCGTTGTGGTCCAGGCTGATGGCGACCGGCTCGGCGTTGCCGCCGTACACGATGGCCGGGATCACACCAGCGTGACGCAGGCGGCGGCTCGCACCCTTACGCTGCAGTTCACGCTTGGTGACCTTGATTTCATGGGTCTTCGACATTTTCGACTACTCAGGTTGTTGCCGCGCCTTGCGGCTTGGCGGTTGAAGATGCTTCCGCGACCAGAAGCACCCGGGGTATGCCCCCACCGTTGCCGGCGAGGGCGAAAAACTCAATCGACGTACAGCGAGCTGACCGACTCGCCGAAGGCGATGCGGCGCATCGTTTCGGCCAGCATTTCCGCCACGCTCAGCTGGCGGATCTTGCTGCACACCCGCGCGGCGTCCTTCAGCGGGATGGTGTCGGTCACCACCAGCTCGTCGAGCTGGGAATTGGTGATGTTGTCCACTGCCGGGCCCGACAGCACCGCGTGGGTGCAGTAGGCGGCGACCTTGAGCGCACCGCGCGCCTTCAGGGCAGCGGCAGCGGCGCACAGGGTGCCGGCGGTATCGACAATGTCATCGACCATCACGCAGGTCTTGCCTTCGACGTCACCGATGATGTTCATCACGGTGGAGACGTTGGCACGCGGGCGGCGCTTGTCGATGATCGCCAGGTCGGCGTCATCCAGGCGCTTTGCCACCGCACGGGCGCGGACCACGCCGCCCACGTCCGGCGACACAACGATCAGGTTCTCGGTGCCGTAGGCGCGCCAGATGTCGGCCAGCAGCAGCGGGGACGCATACACGTTGTCCACCGGAATATCGAAGAAGCCCTGGATCTGGTCGGCGTGCAGGTCGACGGTCAGCACGCGATCAGCGCCAGCGGTGCTGAACATCTTGGCCGCCAGCTTGGCGGTGATCGGCACGCGCGAGGAACGCATGCGGCGATCCTGGCGCGAGTAGCCGAAGTACGGCACCACGGCGGTCACGCTGGCCACCGATGCGCGCTTGAGCGCGTCGATCAGCACCAGCAGTTCCATCAGGTTTTCCGCGCTCGGCGCGCAGGTCGGCTGGATCACGAACACGTCCTGCTTGCGGACGTTCTCCTCGATCTCCACCTGCACTTCACCATCGGAGAAGTGCGAGACCAGCGCCTTGCCCGGGCGAACCCCCAGTTCCTTGCAGATGTTCTGCGCCAGACGTTTGTTGGCGTTGCCGGAAAAGACCAGCAGGTTCGGGGACTCTTGCATCATGATTGTCTCGGGCGGGGACGAGTGGCGGGGATCCGGAGTCGGCAAGGACCCCGATGGACCCTTGCTGCTGACAACACCGCGGTTGTATCCACGTCCCGCGCGGGCGATGCGCTGGAAGGCGCGGACACAGCCGCTATTGGCAGGGGCGGTAGGATTCGAACCTACGAATGCCAGGATCAAAACCTGGTGCCTTGGGCCTCTTGGCGACGCCCCTGCATTGATAAATCAGTGTTGCTCGAGTGCATCCAGCAGTGGCGAACGCGCAACGCCCGCTGCCACCCTTGCCCGCAACTCCTTCGGCAACTTCGACCGTCCCTGCTCTGCGGCAGACTGCGATGCGAACTCGACGAAACAACCACTTCCCGAACCGGTCAGCCGCGCCGTGCCGATGCCGCTCAACGCAGCGAGCGCGGCCTCGACGGCAGGCTCACGGCGGCGCAGCACCGGTTCGAACGCGTTCCCGACCAAGGTCCCGGAAGCGAAGTCCTCTATTTTCGCCACTGGGCTGTCGCGCGTCAAATCCGGGTCTGCAAACAGGACCGGCGTGGGAACATGAACGCCCGGTTCAACCACCACATACCAGGCCGGGGCCAGGGTGATCGGCTGCAGGCGCTCGCCCACGCCTTCGGCCCACGCATTGCGGCCGCGCACGAACACCGGCACGTCGGCGCCCAGGCGCAGGCCCAGCGCGGCCAGGGCATCTTCATCCAGGCCGGCACGCCAGAGCCGGTTCAGCACCACCAGCACGGTGGCCGCATCGGAGGAACCGCCGCCAAAGCCACCACCCGCAGAAACGTTCTTTTCGACGATGATGTCTACGCCTTGCACGATATTGGCCGCGCTTTTCAGAAGACGCGCGGCGCGTATCGCCAGATCATCCGCCTCGGCAACGCCGACCAGCCCCTCGCCCTCACGACGCACTTGCCCGTCTTCACGCAGGCGCAGACCAATGCGGTCGCCCCAGTCCAGCAGCCGGAACACCGTCTGCAGCTCGTGGTAGCCATCGGCGCGGCGGCCGGTGATGTGCAGGAACAGGTTCAGCTTGGCCGGGGCCGGCCACCAGGACCAGCCCGCGTCATCGCGCCCGGCACTCATGGGGCGCCCTGACCCCACTGGTCCACCAGCAGGCGCACCTTGGCGTCACCATTGCTGGCCTCGATCCGGCGCGGCAGCGCCGGGCGCCCGGCCTCGGCCGGATACCAGTCCAGGTACTGCACCTGCCAGCCCATCTGCTGCATGCGGCGCGGCCGGCCTTCACCGTCGCGCTCGACCTTCTCCGGACCGGCAGCATCGCCGGCCACCAGGCCACGGATCCACTCCGGCAGCTGGTTGACCGGGATGTCCCAGCCGGTCGCCTCCAGCAACAGCTGCTGGGCGTCCTCGCCGTCGCGCGGGCCTCCCGCCAGTCCTTCCAGGCGGCCGGCTCCGGAATGGGTGTCGCCGGTCAGCTTCCAGCTCTGCCGGGTCACCGGCGCGCTCAGCTCGACCACATAGCGCCGGCCTTCCTGCTTCCAGTCGATGCGGCCACTGCCGCCGTCCTTGCCCTTGCTGACCGCGACCCGGCCCTGGAACGCCCAGTCCGGCTGCGCGTGCAGCGCGGCCACGCGCGCGACCTCGGCCTGCGCGGCTTCGGCGGAAACGGTCTCGACCACCGCCGGTGGCGGGGTCTTCTGCGTGCCCACGGTGGTACAGGCGCTGACCGCCAGGGTCACGGCCGCCAGCAGCAGCGGCCGGATCATCGAAACACTCATGGATTGAACTTCTCGCGGGCGCGCAGCAGCGCGCGGTTTTCGGGATCGAGCTTGGCCGCTTCCTCGAAGAAGTGGCGCGCCTCGTCGTGCTTGCCCAGCACCCACAGTACTTCGCCCACATGTGCGGCGATCTCCGGGTCCTTGGCCAGGGTCCAGGCACGGCGCAGCTGCACCAGCGCTTCTTCCTTGCGACCCAGGCGATACAGCACCCAGCCATAGCTGTCGACGATGGCGGCGTTGTCCGGCTCGGCCACGCGCGCGCGGTCGATCAGTTCCAGCGCTTCCTGCAGCCGGCCGGTACGGTCGGCCAGGGTGTAGCCCAGCGCGTTCAGCGCCGGCACGTTCTCCGGGTCGGTCACCAGGATCTTGCGCAGGTCGGCCTCGGCGCGCGGAATGTCGTCACGGCGTTCCCATGTGAGCGCGCGGGCGTACAGCAGGCCATTGTCATCCGGGTAGGCGGCCAGGCCGCGGGCCAGCGCGTCCAGCTCCCCGGCACTGTCGTCGGCGCGCTGGCGCAGTTCGGCTTCCAGCAGGTAGGCGTCGCGGCGCACGTCGTCGTCGACCACCGCATCGGACTGGATCGCGTGCACTTCATCCAATGCCTGCGGCAGGCGCCCGGCCAGGGCCTGGGCGTTGGCCGCGCGCAGGCGCGCCTCGCTCAGCTCATCGCCACCGGGCACGCTGTGGTACCACTGCACGGCCTCGGGGTAACGCTTCAGGTATTCGGCGATCTTGCCCAACAGCAGGCGCTGCGCCGGGTCCGGCTTGGCCGCCTGTCGTGAAAGTTCGTTGTAGAGGTTGGAGAGCGCGGCCTTGTCGCCCTGCTTGGCCAGCAGCGAGGCGCGCATGCCCCAGGTCTGCACGTCCTGCGGGCCGAACGCCAGCACGCGTTCGGCTGCGGACGGCTGGCCGAGACTGTCGTAGGCAATGGCCACTGCATTGCGCAGTTCCGGGTCCTGTCGGGTCTTCGGCTCGACGTCATGCAGCAGCGACAGCGCCTTGCCGGTCTCCCCGGCCTGCTGCAGCTGGCTGGCCCGCAGCAACGCCACGCGCGGTTCTTCGGGGAAACGCTTGACCACTTCATCGATCATGCGCCGCGCCAGTTCGGGTTTGTCCATGCGCAGGGCCAGGCGACCGAACTCCTGCCAGGCCTCGATCTTCGGCGGGATGGCGTTGGCATCGACCAGCTCCCCCAGCACCTGCGCCGGTACCGCCGGGTCGCGGCCGCCGCCGATCAGGGCGGCCAGGGCGAACTTCCAGCCGCGCTCGTCGGGATCGGCCAGCAACGCCTGCAGGTCCCCACGCGCAGCCTTCACATCGCCCTGGCGCATGGCCAGCGCGGCAGCGGCACTGCGCATGGTCAACGAACTGGGCGCACGCTGCTGCCACAGGGCCAGGCCCTTGGCGGCACTGGCGTCGTCGTTGGCCAGCATGGAAATGCGGGTGGCACGCTCGGCCAGGCCGGCGTCGCCGTCGGTCTGCTGGGCCGCCTGCAGGTACCAGCGCGCGGCCTCGGCCAGCTTGCCGGCCTGCAGGGCGAATTCACCGGCCATCACCGGTTCCAGCGCCAGTTCCTCAGTGGCCGGGGCCCGTACGGGGGCCTTGGCCGGCACCGCTGCCAGGGCCTGGGCACAGGCCAGGGACAGCAGCAGAACACTGGGGATGCGAATCAATGCGGGCATCGTCGGCATCGGGGCCTTAAAATGTCGTCCAATGGCCAGCAGCTTATCGCAAGCAACTGAACAATGACCCTGTGGGTGCTCGGACTGAATCACCAGACCGCACCGGTGGAGCTGCGCGAGCGCGCGGCCTTCGCCGGTGAGGCGTTGCCGCGCGCGCTCGGTTCGCTGCGCGATACCCCGCAGATCGCCGAGGCGGTGCTGCTGTCCACCTGCAACCGCACCGAACTGTACGCCGTGGCCGATTCGGCACAGGCACTGGACCAGTGGCTGCACGCCCAGGCCGGCGACCTGCAGGGCTACCTGTACCAGCATGCCGATGCAGAAGCCGTACGCCACCTGTTCCGGGTCGCCACCGGGCTGGACTCGATGGTGCTGGGCGAACCGCAGATCCTTGGCCAGGTGAAGGATGCGTGGTCGACCGCGCGTGACCACGGCCTGCTCGGCCAGCGGTTGGACCGCCTGTTCCAGCAGACCTTTTCGGTCGCCAAACGTGCGCGCACCGACACCCAGGTCGGCGCCAATCCGGTCTCAGTAGCCTCGGCCGCGGTACGCCTGGCGCAGAACGCCTTCGCGCGCCTGGACGATTCCACCGTGCTGCTGGTCGGCGCGGGCGAGACCATCGAACTGGCTGCACGCCACCTGAGCGAGGGCAAGGTACGGCGGCTGCTGATCGCCAACCGCACCCTGGCCCACGCGCAGGAACTGGCCAGCCGCCATGGCGGCGTGGCACTGCCGTTGACCGAACTGGACCGCCACCTCGGCGAGGCCGACGTGGTGTTCTCGGCCACCGCCGCACGCGAACCAGTGATCCACCGCGAGATGGTGGCCAAGGCCCTGCGCGCGCGCCGGCACAAGCCGATGCTGCTGTTCGACCTGGCCGTGCCGCGCGACATCGAAGCCGAGGTCGGCACCCTCAACGACGCCTTCCTCTACACCGTCGATGACCTGGAACGCGCGGTGGAAGACAACCGTCGTGGCCGCCGCGAGGCCGCCGCCGAGGCCGAGGCGATCATCGACCTGCAGGTGTCGCGTTTCATCGAGACCCAGCAGGCCAGCGCCCACCAGGCCCCGCTGCGGCAGCTGCGCGCGTTTGGCGAAGCCACCCGCGCCGAGCTGCTGGAGCGTGCGCGCCAGCAGCTGGCCAACGGCAAACCCGCCGACGAAGTGCTGGAACTGCTGGCCCATGGCCTGACCAACCGCCTGCTGCATCCGCCGACCGCCGCCCTGCGCGCGGCCGCGCTGAGTGGCGATGCCGACCTGACCCGCGCCGCCGAGCGCCTGTTCCCGGCCACGCCGGGTTACCGCCACCCACCCGTGAGACCCGATGACGCCGACCCTGCGCCGTAAGCTGGAAGCGCTGGCCGAGCGCCGCGAAGAACTGGAACGCCTGCTCGCCGAACCCGACGTGGTCGCCGACAACACCCGTTTCCGCGACCTTTCGCGCGAATTCGCCCAACTTGAACCGATCGCCATCGCCCTGGCCGATGAATCCCGTGCCAAGGCTGATCTGGCCGCCGCGGAAGGCATGCGCGCCGACCCCGACCTGCGCGAGCTGGCCGACGAGGAAATCGCCGCCGCGCAGGCGCGCCTGCTGGAACTGGAGCAGGAGCTGGCGCTGCTGCTGGTACCGCGCGACCCGCGCGACGAAGGCAACCTGTTCCTGGAAGTGCGCGCCGGCACCGGTGGCGATGAGGCGGCGATCTTCGCCGGCGACCTGTTCCGCATGTACGCCCGCTATGCCGAGCGCCAGGGCTGGAAGGTCGAGATCGAATCGGACAATCCCGGCGAACACGGTGGCTACAAGGAAGTGGTGGCACGGGTGGTCGGCCGTGGTGCGTTCTCGCGCCTGAAGTTCGAATCGGGCACGCACCGTGTGCAGCGCGTGCCGGCCACCGAATCGCAGGGCCGCATCCATACCTCGGCGGCCACCGTGGCGATCATCCCGGAGGCCGACGAAGTCGATGACATCGTCATCAACCCGGCCGACCTGAAGGTGGATACGTTCCGCTCCTCCGGCGCCGGTGGCCAGCACGTCAACAAGACCGAGTCGGCGATCCGCATCACCCACATACCGACCGGCGTGGTGGTGGAATGCCAGACCGAACGCAGCCAGCACGCCAACCGCGACAAGGCGATGAAGCGCCTGAAAGCGCAGCTGCTCGACGCCGAGCGCCAACGCCAGGACGCGGCGCAGGCCGAGTCGAGGCGCCTGCAGGTCGGCAGTGGTGATCGCAGCCAGCGCATCCGCACCTACAACTTCCCGCAGGGGCGCATCACCGATCACCGCGTGGAGGGCCTGACCCTGTACGACCTGCCCAACATCCTGGCCGGCGACCTCGATCCGCTGCTGCAGCGGCTCAGCCACGAACACCAGGTCGACGCCCTGGCCCAGCTGTCGGCAGGCTGAGCACGATGTCGGCCTGGCAGCAGCGACAGCAACTGCAGCAAGCGATCGCCCGCCAGCCCGACGACTTCGTCGCCTGGGTGATGCTGGCCGACGTGGAACTGGAAGCCGGCGACATCGCTGCCGGCGAACAGGCCGCGCGACGTGCGCTGCAGCTGCGCCCGAATCACCCCGAAGCGCTGGCACGGCTGGGCCGCGTGGCGTGGATGGCCGGTGCACATGGCGATGCGGCCAAGCTGCTCGGCCAGGCCTCGGCATTGGCACCGCAGCATCCCGGCATTGCGCTGTGGCTGGGCCATGCACTGGAAGATGCCGATGATGCCGAAGGCGCGTCGGCGGCCTATCGACGCGCGCATGGGCTGATGCCGGCCGAGCCGTACATCGCCGCCCAGCGCCTGGCCTGGCAGCGTCGCCTGTGCGATTGGCAGGACCTGGACACGCTGGCGGCACAGGTGCGCGCCGCCGTTGCCAGCAGCCAGGGCGTGGTCGAGCCGTTCGCCTTCCTCAGCGAGGACGCCAGCGCTGCCGAACAGTTGGCCTGCGCGCACACCCGTGCGCTGGCCGTGGCTGCCTCGGTGCGGCCATTGCCGCCGGCAACGGTGCGCCCGCACGGCCCGCTGCGCGTCGGCTTCCTCTCCAATGGGTTCGGCGCACATCCGACCGGATTGCTGACCGTGGCGCTGTTCGAGCAGCTGCGTCGCGACCCCGCACTGCAACTGCATCTGTTCGCGCTGAACCGCGACGACGGCAGCCGCATCCGCCAGCGGCTGCAGGCAGCGGCGCAGCTGCATGATGTGGCCGGCCTGCGCCATGACGATACCGCCGCACGCATCCGCGCACAGGGCATCGACCTGCTGTTCGACCTGCGCGGCTGGGGCGGTGGCGGCACGCCGGAAGTGCTGGCGATGCGCCCTGCCCCGCTGCAGCTGAACTGGCTGGCCTATCCGGGCACGTCGGGGGCGCCGTGGATGGATGCGGTGGTCGGCGATGCCTTCGCGCTGCCGCCGGCACTGGAGCCGCACTACAGCGAACGCGTGCTGCGCCTGCCGCGCGCCTTCCAGCCGTCAGACAACACGCGTGTGCTGGAGCCTGCGCCGACCCGTGCCGACTGCGGTCTGCCCGAGCAGGGCGTGGTGTTCTGCTGTTTCAACAACAGCTACAAGCTCAACCCGCGCAGCATCGGCCGTGCCTTCGCAGTGCTGCATGCGGTGCCCGGCAGCGTGCTGTGGCTGCTGTCCGGGCCCGGCCAGGCCGATGCGCGCCTGCGTGCCGCCGCACAGGCCGCGGGCCTGGACCCGGCGCGCCTGGTGTTCATGGCCAAGCTGCCGCACCCGCAGTACCTGGCGCGCTATCCGCTGGCCGACCTGTTCCTGGACACGCATCCGTACAACGCCCACACCACCGCCTCCGATGCGCTGTGGGCCGGCTGCCCGGTGCTGACCTGCCCGGGTGACACCTTCGCTGCGCGCGTGGCCGGCAGCCTCAACCATCACCTCGGCCTGGCCCGGCTGAACGTCGCCGACGATGCCGCGTTCATCGCCACTGCCAGCGCACTGGGCAACGACCCGGCGGCGCTGGCCGCGTTGCGCGCTGAGCTGGCGCAGGCACGCGAGCGCAGCGGGCTGTTCGACATGGCGGCCTTCGCACGCGATCTGTCCGCACTGCTGCAGCAGCTGGCCCGCGAACACGGCTGGCAGGGCCTCGACACGCCCTGACATCGCCCTGCGCTACGCTCGGGCTTCCTTCCCGCGTGGTGTGACGATGGCCAAGCTCAAGCGCAAGGAGTACGACGAACTGCTGCTGCCACTGCAGCTGGAACTGACCGCGATGGCGCGCTGGGTGCAGCACAGCGGGCAACGCCTGCTGGTGCTGTTCGAAGGCCGCGACACGGCGGGCAAGGGCGGCGCGATCCAGGCCATCAGCCAGCACCTCAACCCTCGCCAGTGCCGGGTGGTGGCCTTGCCCAAGCCCACCGACCGTGAAGCCACGCAGTGGTACTTCCAGCGCTACGCGAGCCATCTTCCCGCTGCCGGCGAGATCGTGCTGATGGACCGCAGCTGGTACAACCGTGCCGGCGTCGAACGGGTGATGGGCTATTGCAGCGAAACCGAGTACCAGCAGTTCCTGCGCCAGGCGCCGGTGTTCGAACAGCTGCTGGTGGACGACGGCATCCTGCTGTTCAAGTACTGGCTGTGCGTTGACCAGGAACAGCAGGAGAAGCGCTTCGCCGAGCGTCATATCGACCCGCTGAAGGGCTGGAAACTGTCCCCGGTGGACCTGAAATCGCGCAGCAAGTACAGCGCCTACACCGAGGCCCGCGAGGCGATGCTGCGCGCCACCCACCGCGAAGGCGCGCCGTGGACGCTGGTGAATTTCAACGACCAGCGCCTGGGCCGGCTGACCCTGGTACGCAACCTGCTGGACCGGCTGCCGGATACGCGCGTGGATGCGCCGTTGCCGGAGCTGCCGAAGCTGAAGGGCAAGCTGCATCGCGAGCACTACGACGTGCTGAAGCCGATCGAGGATTTCCCGGTCAAGGAATAGGTTGGATCGGCAGGGCCTGCGGCCCTGCACCTGCTACGAACCAAGGCAACAGCAATAGCCGAAGCAGAAGCGGATTTACTGTGGGTAGGCGGGGCGGGTCCGCTTGCGGGAGACGCCGTAAATACGTCCATGTAGGCTCGGTCGCCGCATCCATGCGGCTCACGCCCCCGCAATCGGACCCACCCCGCCTTCGACAGGTCTCTGCGATCTGTCGGAATAGCGCTTGGGGTCAGACCCGTTTTCCGCAGGAAAACGGATCTGACCCCGAATTGATTCGAGATCTGAAAGAGATTCATCCACGCATGGCGTGGATCTACCAGATCGCTGAAATCTGTCAGAGGTGGGGCTGTGTCGGAGTGCGGGGTGTCAGCCGCATGGATGCGGCTGCCAAGCCTACATGGACGTACTTGCGGCGTCCCCGCACTCCGACACCGCCCCGCCACCACACGGAAATCCCGCTTTGGCTGTTGCCGAAGCCGTTGCTTGAATGTTTCGGCGGGTGCAGGGCCGCAGGCCCTGCCGACCAACCCACTACCTGGCAGCAGCGATCTGCTTTTCGATGTCGGCGGCAGTCACCGGGCCAAGGAAGCTGTGCGCCAGCTTGCCCTGCGGATCGATGAGATGCGTCAGCGGCAGGCCGCGCGGCGTGGCGAAATCAGCCGGCGGGTCGAACGGGTCGACGATCACGATCGGATAGGTCACCGGATGCTTGGTCAGGAATGCCTGCATCTCCGGCGCTTCGATGTCCTCGTAGGCCAGGCCGACCACTTCAATGTTGCTGCGCATCGCATGCAGCGCCGACAGCTCCGGCATCTCCTTGCGGCACGGCGCGCACCAGGTCGCCCAGAAGTTCACCACCACCCACTTGCCGCGGTGCGCGGCCAGGTCGTAGTCGCTGCCATCCACCGCCTTCATCTTCAGTGTCGGGAACTCGGCGGTGGTGCGCTCGGCCGGGGTTTCCTCGACCGGGGCCGGTGCGGCCGGCGTCGGTGCCTGTGCCGGCGGCTGGCTGCTGGACGGGGCCGGCTCCTGCGCCGGCTTGCAGGCTGCCAGCGCCAGCAGGAGGGCCAGCGGGAGCAGCAGCAACGGGGTCTTGCGGGTCATGGCATGTCTCCAGATTCGGTGTAGATATCGCTGACCTTGCGCTTGAGGCGTTCGCGCAGGGGCAGTCGCAGGTCGTCCAGTGCCGCCAGTGCGGCGCGACCCAGGCTGTCGTCCCGGTACGGCAGATGCTGCTCGGCCACCGGGATGCGCAGCTGGGTGCATTCGTACAGATCGGCCAGGCTGACCTGGTCCAGGTCGCGCGACAGCAGCCACTCACCGCGCTCGTCGCGGCGCAGCAGGCCGATCTCCTGCAGGTTGCAGGCCAGGTCCTGCAGCAGCGAATCGGTCAGCATCGGCTCCAGACGCAGGATTTCATCGTCAGCCAGGCCCTTGCCCTTGGCTCGGGCATGGTGGAAGCGGCCCAGCAGGCGCAGCAGGCCATAGAACTCGTAGCCCTGCGGCAGGCGCAGTTCCACCGGCTGGTAGCGGAAGGCCGCCATCGACGAGGACAGCGATGCGCCCAGCAGCACCGCCACCCAGCACAGGTAGATCCACAGCAGCAGGATCGGCACGAAGGCCACCGTGCCATAGAGCTTCTGGTAGGACTGGAAGCTGCCCAGGTAGGCGCCGATGCCCCATTTCACCAGTTCCAGGATCACCGCCGCCAGGATCGCGCCGGGCACCGCGTGCCGCCACTTCACCGTGTGGTGCGGCACCACCCGGAACATCAGCGTGATGCACACGAACTCGATCAGGATCGGCGCCAGCCGCAGCGCCAGCTCGGCCAGCCAGCGGCCCTCCTGGGTGCCGAACAGCGGCATCGCGAACACCCGTGCCGACACTGCCAGCGACGCGGCGGCAAGCATCGCGCCCAGCGTCAGTACGGTCCAGTAGACCAGGAAGCGGGTCAGCTTGGGCCGGGTCGAGCCGACCCGCCATATCTGGTTGAAGGTCTCTTCAACACTGTTGAGGGTGATCAGCAGCGACACCACCAGCGCGATGAAGCCGGCGGCGGTGAGCTGGCCGGCACTGGCCGAGAACTGCCGCAGGTAGCCCTCGGCCGCGCGCGCGGCATTGGGCACGAAGTTGGAGAAGACGTAATCGCTGAGCTGGTCGCTCCAGCGGTCGAAGACGGGGAAGGCCGAGAGCACGCCGAACACCACGATGGCCAGCGGCACCAGTGCGAACACCGTGGTGTACGCCAGCGCCGCCGCTGCCTGGAACAGGCGGTCGTCGAGGAAGCGATGCCACAGGAAGCGGCCGAAACTGATGGCCCGTGCGCGATCCCGCGCGCGCTCCATCCACAGGTTGAGCGTATCCAAAGGTTCCATCGGTGGAAGGGTACCCGATGCGGAATGCTGGCAGGATAGCCATACTGGTGGCCACACGACGAGGAGAAGCGGGCACGATGGGCGAGATTCTGGTGCTGTACTACAGCCGGGGCGGTTCGGTGGCACGGCTGGCGCGCCAGATCGCGCGAGGCATCGGCGAAGTGCCGGGCATGAGCGCGCGCCTGCGCACGGTGCCGCCGGTGGCCGCGGTGACCCAGACCGCGCAGCCGCCTGTACCCGACGATGGCGCCCCCTATGTGAGCGTGCAGGACCTGGTCGAGTGCCAGGGCCTGCTGCTCGGCAGCCCCACCCGCTTCGGCAACATGGCGGCCCCGGTGAAGCACTTCCTGGATGGGCTGGGCGCCGAATGGGTCAACGGCACCCTCTCGGGCAAGCCGGCCGGCGTGTTCACCTCTACCGCCTCGATGCACGGCGGGCAGGAATCGACCCTGCTGTCGATGCAGGTGCCGCTGCTGCACCACGGCTGCGTGATCGTCGGTATTCCGTTCACCGAGCCGGCGCTGAGCCACACCACCAGTGGCGGCACGCCCTATGGCGCCAGCCACGTCGCCGGTGCGGCCGACGATCCGCAGCCGACCGACGACGAGGCCGTGCTGGCCCGTGCGCTGGGCCGCCGGGTGGCCGACATCGCGCAGCGGTTGGCCCGATGAACCGGCCGCCGCGCACGGTCCTGCTGTTGGCCCTGATGGGGCTGGCTGCGCTGTTCGCAGGCTGGTTCATCAATGACAAGCACTGGCTGGCCACCCAGCTGGTGTTCACCGCGCCGCCGCTGGCGCTGGCCTGTGCGCTGCGCCTGGGCTGGCGCAAGGCCGGTTTCTGGGCCTCGGTGCTGGCGCTGGGCTGGTTCAGCCATGGCGTGATGAGCGCCTGGAGCCACCCGGAAACGCGCTGGCTGGCGTTGATCGAGATCGCGCTGGCACTGCTGGTGATCTTCAGCGCCAGCCTGCCAGGGCTGCGCGCCCGCTTCGGCAAGCGACGCTGACGCTGCGCCCGCCGGGCCGTATCATCTGCGTTCCTGGCCCCGCGCCGCTGCACCTGTCCTGGTTTCGCGCATGCACATGATGGAAGAGCTCCTGGTCGTCACCACCGGTGGCACGATCGACAAGATCTACTTCGACGACAAGTCGGACTACCAGATCGGCGATCCGCAGATCGGCATGATCCTGCGCGAGCTGGGCGTCACGTTCCGCTTCAACGTGATTCCGATCCTGCGCAAGGATTCGCTGCACATCAACGATGAAGACCGCGAACTGATCCGCGCCACCATCGCTGCGCAGCCGACCCGCCACGTGCTGGTGACCCACGGCACCGATTCGATGGTGCAGACCGGCAAGGTGCTGGCCACGATTCCGGACAAGACCATCGTGATGACCGGCGCGCTCAGCCCGGCGCGCTTCCGTGGTTCGGATGCCGAGTTCAACATCGGCTGTGCGATCGGTGCGGTGCAGTCGCTGCCGACCGGCGTCTATATCGCCATGAACGGTCGGATTTTCGACCCGCAGCACGTGCGCAAGAACGTGGCCGCGAACCGCTTCGAGTCGGTCTGAGGAACGGCGTGCCGACCAAAGTCGGCACCTGCCAAAGCGCTGCCCTTGTAGTGTCGAACCATGCTCGGCAACCGCGCGCCAGCGCGGCACAATGGTCCGCAGCCGGAGCAGCCGAGCATGGGCTCGGCTCTACAGAAACGAAAACGCCCCGGCCTAAGCCGGGGCGTGCCCATGGAGAGGGGCTTGGGCTCAGTACTGGGCGTTGAGGGTCAGGCCCGAGAAGGTGCTGTAGGCCTTCACCCGCACATACCAGGTGCCGGCGGCAGGGCTGTTGATGGTGCAGGTCTCGCTGTTGCCGCTCAGGTACGGACGGCAGGTGTAGGTGGTATCGGTGGGGGCACTGCCCTGGCGCACGTACAGGTCGGCATCACCGCTGCCGCCACTGATCGCCACGCGCAGCTGGGTGCTGCCGGCCGGAACCGCGACCGTGTAGTTCAGCTCGGCACCGGTTGCGGCCCCCAGGCCAGTCACCGGCACGTTGTTCTGCAGCACGTTGCCACCCGGGTTGGTGCCACCGCCGTTGATCGCGGCAGCCACTGCGGCATTGGCGTCGATGATGCCGGCACCGCAGCCGCCCGAGCAGGCGCCCGGCAGCGGACGTGCGGTGCTCTTGATGATGCTCTCGACCTGCGCCGGGCTCAGCGGGCTCGGGGCGACCGACTGCATCAGCGCGACCACGCCGGCCACGTGCGGCGCCGCCATCGAGGTGCCGTTGTACGACGCGTAGGTCGCGCTGCCCGGCGTGGTGGTGCCGGTGTTGAGGGTGGACAGGATGCTCTGGCCCGGTGCCGAGATGTCGATGCCGGTGCCGTAGTTGGAGAAGCTGGCACGTGCACCGGCCGAGGTGGTTGCCGCCACCGCGATCACGTTCGGGCAGTTGGCCGGCACCGAGCTGGACACGTTGGCGTTGCTGTTGCCGGCGGCGACCACCACGGTGGTGCCACGGCCGACCGCGCCGTTGATCGCATTCTGGTAGGTGGTCGAGCAGCTGCCGCCCCCCCCCAGCGAAAGGTTGATGACCTCGGCCGGATTGGCATTGGCCGGCACGCCACTGACAGTGCCACCGGACGCCCACACGATCGCGTCAGCGATGTCGGAGGTGTAACCGCCGCACTTGCCGAGCACGCGCACCGGCACGACCTTGGCGTTGAACGCGGTGCCAGCCACGCCGCTGGCGTTGTTGGTCACCGCCGCCACGGTGCCGGCGACGTGGGTGCCGTGCCAGCTGGAGTTGGAGGCCGGAATGCCCGAGCCACACTCGTTGGCGCCGTACCAGTCGCCTTCATCGTTCGGGTTGTTGTCGCGGCCGCCACCGTCGCGCGCCATCGCGGCGTCACTGATGAAGTCGTAGCCGGGCAGGATGTTGGCGTTGAGGTCCGGATGGTTGGTGATGCCGGTGTCGATCACCGCCACCACCACGCCGGTGCCGGTCGACTTGTCCCAGGCCGGCCGGATGTTGATGCCCGCGTTGGACGTACCGAAGCCCCACTGCTCGCTGAAGCGGGTGTCGTTCGGGGTCAACGTCGCGCGCATGATCTGGTCGACTTCGACGTATTCCACGTTCGGGTCGGCGGCCAGCTTGCGCATCAGCTGCTCGGATTCGGCCCGGTCCAGCGGACGGTCGGTCTTGACCAGGGTCGGGCCGACGGCCAACTTGCGGACCTCCTGCAGGCCCAGCGCGCGGCCCTGGCTGCTGGCAAGGCCAGCGGCGGCCGTCTTCAGCGACGAAGCCAGCGCAGTGGTGTTGGCCACGGCGGCGCTGCCGTCGCGGTACTTCACGATGAAACGCTGGTGCGTCGGCGCGGACTGCAGGCCGCTGAGCTGGACATCACCGGCCAGCGCAGGCGTGGCCAGCAGCAGCGATGACAGAACGGACGCACCAAGGACCACCCACACTCGACGCACACGCGGTTGCGTTACCTGGGACATCGTATTTCCCTTTCTTGTGGTGTGAATGCCGGAATCGGCAGAAGCACCGGCCCGAACCATGGGCTGGCTTGCATTGGCGAGGTTCGAAGTCCGGTGAGTCAGCGGATCCCCCTAACGATCCGCCGTGCAGATGACGCTAATGGCCGAAACCGGACACCACAAGATTTTCAGCGTCTTTTCAGCAAGATGAAATGTTCGTTCTGAGACTTTTCGGGTCAAGGGTTTGTGAAGGTGAAGGAACTTTCTCGTGTCCTGCACAGACCTGACTGGGTCGTCACGTGTCCTGGAATGACTTTGCCGACATCGGCGTCCGCTGTTTCGGGGTCAGATCCTTTTCCTATGGAAAAGGGATCTGACCCCAGGCCCATAACGCAGAAAGCCCGTCACGGGGACGGGCTTTCCGGAAAATCAGCCGAGCGTGGGCTCGGCTCTACAGTTGACCGCGGACGATCAGCCCAGCTTGACCAGCCAGTTGTGGCGGTCCGGCAGGCGGCCGTACTGGATGTCGGTCAGTTCCTTGCGCAGCGACATGGTCACTTCGCCGGCCGGGGCGTTGATGTCGCCGACCGAGAAGCCCTCGCCCTTCAGCTGGCCGATCGGGGTGACCACCGCCGCGGTACCGCAGGCGAACACTTCGGCGATATCGCCGGAGGTCACGCCCTGCTTCCACTCATCGATGGTGACCTTGCGCTCTTCGACCTTCATGCCACGGTCGCGCGCCAGCTGCAGGATGCTCTCGCGGGTGATGCCTTCCAGGATGCTGCCAGACAGTTCCGGGGTGACCAGGGTGCCGTCCTTGTAGACCAGGAAGACGTTCATGCCGCCCAGTTCTTCCAGGTACTTGCCTTCGACCGGGTCCAGGAACAGCACCTGCGAACAGCCCTGCGCCTGCGCCTTCTGCTGCGGCAGCAGCGAGGCGGCGTAATTGCCACCGCACTTGGCGGCGCCGGTGCCGCCCTTGGCCGCACGCGCGTATTCGGTGGACAGCCAGATCGACACCGGGGCAACGCCCTTGGCGAAGTACGGGCCGGCCGGGCTGGCGATGACGTAGTAGCCGGCCTTGTGCGCGCCGCGCACGCCGAGGAAGGCTTCGTCGCCGATCATGAACGGACGGAAGTACAGGCTCGACTCATCGGCCGACGGCACCCAGGCGCTGTCCACGGCGATCAGCTGCTTCAGCGATTCGACGAAGATCTCCACCGGCAGTTCCGGCAGCGCCAGGCGCTGTGCCGAACGCTGCAGGCGACGGCCATTGGCATCCGGGCGGAAGGTCCAGATCGAGCCATCGGCATGGCGGTAGGCCTTGATGCCTTCGAAGATTTCCTGGCCGTAGTGCAGCACGGCCGCGGCCGGGTCCAGCTGCAGCGGGCCGTAGGCACGCACGTTGGCGTTGTGCCAGCCGGCGTCCTTGTCCCAGCGCACTTCCACCATGTGATCGGTGAAGTGCAGGCCGAAGCCCGGCTTTTCCAGGATCTGGGCGCGCTCTTCAGCGCTGCGCGGGTGGTCCGAACGGGTGACGGCGAAGCTGGGAATGGACTGGGACACCGGAGGATTCCTGTTCTGGTTGCGGGTAGTGCCGGGCCCGCGTAACTGCGGGCCCTGGGTCAAAGCATGCCGGTCTCGAGCCGGGCCGCCTCGGACATCATGTGCTGGTTCCACGGCGGGTCGAACACCAGGTCGACGTCGGCCTCGGCCACCGTCGGGATCATTTCAAGCTTGCTGCGCACGTCGTCGACCAGGATGTCGCCCATGCCGCAGCCCGGTGCGGTCAGGGTCATCTTCACGTCGATCTCGCGCTGGCCTTCGTCCAGGTGCTTGATCTCGACCTCGTAGACCAGGCCCAGTTCGACGATGTTCACCGGAATTTCCGGGTCAAAGCAGGTGCGCAGCTGCTGCCACACCAGCTGTTCCACCTGTTCATCGGTGGCATCGGCAGGCAGTTCGAGCGGTGCCGGTGCCTCCTTGCCGATGGCGTCGCCGTCCTTGCCAGCAATGCGGAACAGGTTGCCCTCGACGAACACCGAATAACTGCCGCCCAGCGCCTGGGTGATGTACCCATAGCTGCCGGCGGGCAGGGTCACGGTATCGCCCTGCGGGACCATCACGGCCTCGCAATCGCGTTCGAAGTGGACAGGTTCGCTGCTACGGGAATACATGGGGACCGATATGGGGCCGTGGCCAGGCCACGCAAGACGGCATTCTAGCCCAGCCGCCCCGGCACCGCCGGTGCACCGCCGCAAACCACAGTATCCTGTGGGTGATCTTCAGGGAGCTTCGATGTCCTCCAATGCCGCGCGTGCCAGGACCGTCACCTGGCTCTGGCCCATCATGCTGTTGCTGGGCCTGGTTGTTGCTCCCCTTGCCTGGATGGTGCTGGCACTGATGACCGGCCGGCAGGTCGGCTGGATGGCGGTACTGACCGCCCTGGAACTGGTGTTCATGCTGCGCATGGGTACGCTGGGCCCGGGCCGGCTGCGCATCGCGCTGGTCGTGCTGGGCACCCTGCTGGTGGCCGCCGTGGCCAACTGGACCATCGCCAGCGCCTGGATGGGCGGCTCGATCGGCCTGGACCTATGGGACGCCAGCCTGCGCATGGGCCCGCACCTGGCCTGGACCCTGATCACCCTGGCCAATGGCGCCATGGAATGGCTGTGGCTGGCGCTGGGCGTGGCCGTGGGCGCCTGGCTGGCGCGCTGAGCGCGATGGCCCCCGTGCGCGTTGTGCTTCCCGGGTAGATCCACGCCACGCGTGGATGAGACTGCGCATATGGGGTCAGAGCCCTTTCCTGTGGAAAGGGATCCGACCCCGGATCTCAATGCCCGCCGTCGAGCGCCTTCAACTCACTGACCAGCGAGGCCGCCGCTTCGGCACCGTCGCCGTACAGCATGCGGGTGTTGTCGGCATAGAACAGCGCATTCTCGATGCCGGCAAAGCCGGTGCCCTTGCCGCGCTTGATCACCACCACGTTGCGCGCATTGACCACGTCCAGCACCGGCATGCCGTAGATCGGGCTGGCCGGATCGGTGCGTGCGACCGGATTGACCACGTCGTTGGCGCCGATCACCAGCACCACGTCGGTGTTGGCGAACTCCGGGTTGATGTCGTCCATGTCGGCGATCAGGTCGTAGGGCACGCCCGCCTCGGCCAGCAGCACGTTCATGTGCCCGGGCATGCGCCCCGCCACCGGGTGGATCGCGAACTTCACCTTGACCCCACGCT
Organism: Stenotrophomonas sp. SMYL89; assembly: GCF_036319985.1. NCBI lineage: Bacteria > Pseudomonadati > Pseudomonadota > Gammaproteobacteria > Lysobacterales > Lysobacteraceae > Stenotrophomonas > Stenotrophomonas sp. SMYL89. Next base: position 45,714 of record NZ_JAWIRW010000007.1, read on the forward strand.
GGCCCAGCCGCTGCGCCAGTTCCCATATCTTGTGCTGCGCCTGCGCCACGGCCATGCCGTAGCCGGGCACGATCACCACGCGCTCGGCAAAGGCCATCATCGCGGCGACGTCGGCCGCTTCGATCGGCTTCTGCGAGCCGCTGATCGCCTGCCCTTCGCCACCGGCACCACCGCCGAAGTTGGAGAACAGCACGTTGCGGATCGGACGGTTCATCGCCTTGGCCATCAACCGGGTCAGCAGGATGCCAGCCGCGCCAACCATCATGCCGGCGATGATCAGCGCCTCGTTGCCCAGCACATAGCCTTCGAACGACACCGCCAGGCCGGTGAACGCGTTGTACAGCGAGATCACCACCGGCATGTCGGCACCGCCGATCGGCAGCGTCATCAGCACGCCCAGCGCCAGTGCCAGCACGAAGAAGGCGACGATGGACCAGCTACTGAGCGTGCTGGCCGCGATGATCGCCAGCACCACCACCGCCAGCGCCACCAGCAGATTCATCACCTGCTGGCCGGGCCAGGTCACGCGCTTGTCCAGCCGTCCATCCAGCTTGGCCCAGGCGATCACCGAGCCGGACAGCGACACCGCGCCGATCGCCGCGCCGACCACCGCCAGCAGCAGCACCGTGCCCGATGGCTGGCGCGCGGCCAGGTCGGCCAGCGCCTGCGCGCTCCAGTGGCTGGTATCGCGGTGGGCCAGGAAGGAATAGCGCAGCAGTTCCACCGCGCCGATGGCCGCCGCCGAGCCGCCGCCCATGCCGTTGTACAGCGCCACCATCTGCGGCATGTCGGTGATGGCGACCTTGCCGGCCGACCACCAGGCCAGGCCCGCGCCAAGCAGCAGCGCCACCAGGATCAGCGGCACGTTGTGCAGTTCGGGCAGGAAGAAGGTTGCCGCCGTAGCCAGCAGCATGCCCAGCCCGGCCCAGCGGATGCCGCTGCGCGCGGTCAGCGGCGAGGCCATCCGCTGCAGGCCGAGCAGGAACAGCGTGGCGGCGACGAGGTAGCTGGCCTTGACCAGCCAGTCGAGCAGTTCGACGGTACTGATGTTCAAGCCTGCGGCTCCTTCGGTTCGTCCTTGGCACCCTTGGGCGCGCTCGGCTTGAACATTTCCAGCATGCGCGCGGTGACCACGTACCCACCGGCAGCGTTGCCGGCACCCAGCACCACGGCGAGGAAGCCCAGCGCCTTTTCCAGTGGCGTCTGCGCGTGCCCCAGCACCACCATCGCGCCGATCAGCACGATGCCGTGGATGAAGTTGGAACCCGACATCAGCGGGGTATGCAGGATCACCGGCACCCGCGAAATGATCACGTGGCCGGCGATGGCCGCCAGCATGAAGATGTACAGCGCCACGAACCCGTCACTCACTGGCAACGCTCCCGCTCTGTCTTCGTCGGCCCATCATAACCACGGGCTGAACCCGGCGCGCGCCCACGGTCAACCGAAGCCGCGCTCACGCGTTGTCGATGGTGACCCCGAGCGAGGAACCGTACCCTGTGCTGGTGAGCAGCCCTGTCCCCCCGAGCGCCGAGACCGATGCCCTGCCGGCGTCGCTGGAAGTGTTCCTGGCCAGCGTCGGCCCGCGCGCATTCCGCTTCGCTGAGGCCGGCCTGCGCCAGCGCGACGACGCCATGGACGCGGTGCAGGACGCCCTGATGCGCATGCTGGACTACGCCGACAAGCCGGCCGCCGAATGGGCGCCGCTGTTCTGGAGCATCCTGCGCCGGCGCGTGATCGACCTGCAGCGTCGACGCCGTTTCCGCCTGCCGTTCTGGCGCGACAACCAGGATGCCGACGGTGGCGGGATCGACTGGGCCGATCCCGGCCCGGACCCGGCGCAGGCGCACGAACAGCGCCAGCAGTACCAGCAGCTGGTGCAGGCACTGCGTACCCTGCCCGCCCGCCAGCGAGAAGCCTTCACCCTGCGCGTGCTGCAGGACCTGGACGGGGCCACCACCGCCCGCGCCATGGGCTGCAGCGAAGGCGCGGTAAAAACCCATCTGGCACGCGCCCGGCAGGCGCTGCAGGACTACCTGGAGACCCACCCGTGAACCGCTCCCTGCCCTCCGATGACATCCTGCGCAGCCTGCACGCGCAGTCGCTGCAGGCACTGTCGCCGGCCACGCTGGCACAGCTGCGCCAGGCCCGCCACGGCGCCAGCGCGGCCCGGCACGGGCGCCTGCGCTGGTGGCTGGCCAGCGCCTGTTCGCTGGTGGTGGCACTGGGTATCGGCCTGCAGTTCAGCGGCCACAGCCCCCTGTCGGGCCCAGCGCCGGCCCCGGTGCTGGCCTCGGTAGAAGACAACAGCACGCTATATGACGAAAATCCCGATCTGTACCTGTGGCTGGGCGATACCGACCTGGCGATGGAGTGAACCATGCCCCGATTCAACCTGCTGCCGCTGCTGTTGACCCTGTCGCTGCTGCCGGCCGTCCCCGCGCTGGCGCAGACTGCTGCACCCGCTGCGGCCCCACGTCCTGTACCGGCCGCACCGCTGCCGGCGTGGGAACAGCTGAGTGAAGCCCAGCGCGAATCGCTGCTGGCACCGCTGCGCGACCGCTGGAACAGCGCCGATGCCAGCCAGCGCCAACGCATGCTGTCGCACGGCCAGCGCTGGCAATCGATGAGCCCGGAGGAACGTGACAAGGCGCGCCGTGGTCTGCGCCGCTTCGAGCACATGAGCCCGGAACAGCGTGAGCAGGCCCGGGCACTGTTCGGTCAGATGCGCGACATGCCACCGGCGCAGCGCGACGCCCTGCGTGAGCGCTGGTCGCAGATGACGCCGGAACAGCGCAAGGACTGGGTGCGCGACAACCCGCCGCCGGCCAAGCCGCGGTAAAGGCAGCGTTCAACCCTTTGTAGAGCCGAGCCCAAGCTCGGCTGCTTTATCGCGCCTGCGCAAGCCGAGCATGGGCTCGGCTCTACAGGAGGCATATCAGGTTCACGCCTGCCAGCGTGTCTTGGCCAGCAACTCGTCGTCCCAGTCGAACGCCAGCTGCCCCTCGCGCACGAACAGCGCGACGAAGTTCAGCAGGTTGCGCGCATACATCTCGCTGGCCTGGGTCGCGCCGCGACTGGCCAGGCCCAGCGGGCCGTCGATGGTCACGCCCTGGTGTTCAATGCATTGCCCTGGCCGGGTCAGTGCGCAGTTGCCACCGCTCTCGGCGGCCAGGTCCACGATCACGCTGCCAGTGGCCATGCCTTCCACCATCGCCGCAGTGACGATGGTGGGTGCCGGGCGCCCCGGTACCGCCGCCGTGCAGATCACCACATCCACGCCGCGCAGGTGATCGGCCAGGCGGCGCTGCTGCTCGGCTCGCTCCTCATCGGTCAACGCGCGCGCGTAACCGCCCTCGCCGGCCGCGCTCACCCCCAGGTCGAGGAAACGGGCGCCCAGCGACTGGATCTGCTCGCGGGTTTCCGGGCGCACGTCGAAGCCTTCCACCTGGGCACCGAGACGCCGGGCAGTGGCAATGGCCTGCAGTCCCGCCACGCCGGCACCGATCACCAGCACCTTGGCCGGACGCACGGTGCCGGCAGCGGTGGTCAGCATCGGGAAGAAACGGGGTGCGCGTTCGGCGGCGATCAACGCGGCCTTGTAACCGGCCATGCCGGCCTGTGAACTGAGCACATCCATCGCCTGCGCACGGGTGGTGCGCGGCAGCTGCTGCAGCGGGAACAGGTGCAGGCGGTCATCGGCAGCCAGTGCCGCCAGGGCCGGATCACTGGCAGGAGTCAACAGGCCAACCACGGTGGCACCCGGCTTGAGCTGATCCAGCACCGCCACCGCCGGCGCCTGCACGCACAACAGGATGTCGATTTCGGCCCAGCGGCTGGCATCGAACGCGCGGGCACCGGCATCGTCATAGGCGGCATCGGTGAAACCTGCGGCCAGTCCGGCGCCGGGCTCGTACCAGACAGTGATGCCCAGGGCGCCGAGCTTGCGCGCGGTCTCCGGTGTCAGCGCCACGCGCCGTTCGCCCGGCACGGTCTCCTTGATCCCCAGCAACGCTACGGCCATGCAGGTCCCCGCTGATCGGTGAGTTTTCCCGATCCTAGCAGGCGGCTCCACTCAGTGCAGGGTGGCGCTGCCCGGGTCCAGCCGATCGATCACGCCCTGCATCGCGCTGTCGAACGCACCGTCATCCACATGGGCGCGCAGACGTCCCAGCCGCACCATCACCGCCAGTTCCTCCGGCGAGGCTACGCAGAAGCGCACGCCACGACGGTTGACGAACAGCAGGCGCGAGGAAATCGGGCTGACCCAGGACAGCTTGCCGGCCTGCACCTTGCCGTCCTTGTCGACGAAATCCAGCCAGTTGCCGATCTCCATTCGACGGAAGCGATCGGCGTCGGCATTGTCGAAATCATCGGCATCGATCTGGCCGCTCAGCTCCACCGCCGGTGATTCAGCCACCGGGGGGGTGGGCAGTGCGACCTGAGGCAGTTCCGGCAGCCCGCGCTGCAGTTCCGGCCGCGATTCGGCAATGCCCTGCAGGGTGTCATGCAGGGCATCGATGGCGCCGGTGGCGGCGTCGCCATGCACGCCCACGCTGGCGAACACCTTGGCCAGCACCGGCTGCCAGGCCTGCAGCCACGGCTTGCCGACGATCTGGCGGCGGGCCTCGGCCACTTCCTCCAGCAGGCCGTCGCCCAGGCTCAGTGCCTCGGCCACCGACGCGCCCTCCTCGCCCTCGCGCAGCAGCGCCAGGGTCAGGTGGTGCTGCCATGGCTGGCGCAGGAATTCAGCGATGGCCGGCGGCAGGGTGGCATCACCAATGCGGCGGTCCAGCTCGGCACCGGCACGGGTACGGGCCATTTCCAGCTTTTCCTGGCCACGCTGCGTTTCGGCGGCGCGACGCTCGGCGATTTCCACGCGACGGCGATGCTGCACAAGGAACTCGCGGAACTCCTCTTCCAGGGTGAGGAAGATCGCCAGGTTCTCGTTGAACTCGGCAACCAGGCGCTCGATGATCTCCTCGACCTTGGCCATCAGCATGCGCTCGGCCTGGCTTTCGCCGGTGTTGCCTTCGCAGGCCTCGGCCAGCGAGTTGAGCAGCTTGCGCGCCGGATGGGTCTTCTGCACGAACATGCGGCGGTCGAGCATTGCGACCTTGACGAACGGCACCACCAGGCGGCCGATCAACTCGCGCGAGCGGCCTTCCAGTTCGCGCTCGTCCAGCATCACGTCGAACAGCATGCCCACCAGGTCGATCGCATCCTCGTCCTGCGGGTCCAGCCGGGTCTGGCCCGGATCGACACCGAGACGGGTGGCGCTGGACAGCACTTCGCTCTTCAACCGCTGCGCCAACGATTCGCCGTCCTCGCCGATCGCCGCGCGCAGGGTCGCACTGGGCGTGGCCTGCAGCAGCGACAGCACCGACATCATCTCGCGCTGGCTGAGCGGACGCTGCTGGCCGATCGCCACCTGTGCGGCCGACGTCGCGTCCTCGCGCACGTGGCGGGTCTGCTGCAGCAGTTCGTGCAGCGCCTCCAGCAGCATGCCCTGCTGGCCCGCATGGGCGTCGCCGGTGCCGCCGTCTTCGGCGCCCAGGTGCTGCTGCATGTGCCCACGCCGCTCGGACCAGCGTGCGGCAAAGCGCTGCGCCCAGGCCGGCGCGGCCTGCTCGTCATCACCGAATTCGCCGTCCAGGCCCGTGCCCGGGCGCTGCTCCACCAGGTCATCCAGGCCCGAGGCCATGCGCGGGTCGGGCGCCGCCGACAGTGGACGCCGCGGCGCTCCCATCTGCGACATCACCCCGGCCGCGGCCAGTTGCTCGTCCAGCTTCTCGTAGATGCGACCCACCGGCGCGCGCAGGTCGCGCTCGCACAGCTTGATCAGCACCAGGTGCACTTCCGGAGCCAGTTCGCAGCCGGCAAAGGCTTCGTGGATGGCCACGCCCAGGTGTTCGGGGCTGATGGGATTATGGTCGGCATCCAGTTCGGCGCCGCCGATCAGACGGCCCAGGCGGCGGTCGAGCCGCGCCAGGACCGGCTTGAAGTCACGCAGCAGCACCGTGGCGAAATTGCGCACCGCCAGCCGCGACTCCAGCACGTGCTCGGCCAGCAGGCTCAGGCCATCCTCGGCTGGGCCGGACAGCGTCGATTCGGCCGACATGGGCTCACCACTGGCCAGCGCATCCCAGGCCCGCTGCAGGTGGCCAGAGAAGGCACCGGCAATGTCCTCGCGGCGGCGGCGCAGTTCGCGCATCGCATCCAGGAACAGCAGCTGCGACGAACCGGCATTGCCGGCCCGATCGAACAGGGCATCGTCGAAGCGCGCCAGTGCCGCGCCGAAGGCCTGGCACAGCGCGGGCAGGACCATGTCCCGGGCAAGCTGGAGCTGGGCCGGGTCACGGCCCGGCGATCCCATCGGTGTGGGCGCGCTCATCATTCGGGAAGGCTCCCCACCTTCTCTGGTACGACAGACAACGTGGACATCGCGACAACCGGCACACCCCATGTACCGGTACGTCGATGGTAGGCCGGCCAGCCCGTCACGGACAGTGAAACAGTCCTCACTTCAAACCTCATGACCGGCGGCCCGGCAAGGTAGATATCGTAAGCCGTGCAAGGCCTGCGAGGCGAGGGGAAGCGGCCGTCCGTTTCCCGCCAGTGGCATGACGTTCATCACAGTTTGATATTCAAAGGCCAGACGCGACACAGACGGTGTCTTTGACCACCCCGACTATAATCAAACCTCCGTGATGACCGGTTCAGACTCCATGCCCGACCCCGCCGCCCTGCTCGCCCTGGATGCCCGCCGCTCCGTGCCTTCGCGGCAGCTGGCCGAGCCCGGCCCGGATCCGGCCACCCTGCAGCGGATGCTGGCCTCGGCCGTGCGTGTGCCCGACCACGGCAAGCGCGTGCCGTTCCGCTTCCTGAAGATCGCCGGCGATGCACGTCACACTCTGGGCGACTTCCTGGCCGAGCGCAGCCGCCAACGCGACCCGCACGCCGGCGAGGCCGTGTTCGAAAAGGACCGCCAGCGATTCAGCCATGCGCCGCTGGTGATCGTGGTGGTGGCCAGCCCGCGCCCGGACCCGAAGGTGCCCGAACAGGAGCAGCTGATGACCGCCGGCTGCGTCTGCTTCGCCCTGCTGCAGGCCGCGCAGGCGCTGGGCTTCGGCGCGCAGTGGCTGACCGCCTGGATGGCCTTCGACCCGGCCGTGCAGGCCTACCTGGGGCTGTCCGAGGGCGAAGGCATTGCCGGTTTCATCCATATCGGCACGCCGAAGGCCGCCGTGCCCGAGCGCGAGCGTCCGGACCCGGCCGCCCTGCTGCGCGACTGGACGCCTCCGGCATGACCCTGCCGGTACCACCGCCGTCGCTGTACCTGGTCGACGCCAGCATCTACGTGTTCCGCGCCTGGCACTCGCTGCCGGACCAGTTCCAGGACGCGCAGGGCTGGCCGACCAATGCCGTGCACGGCTTCGCCCGCTTCCTGCTGGACCTGCTCGAGCGCGAGCGCCCGCGTCACATCGCCATCGCCTTCGACGAAGCACTGGACAGTGGCTTCCGCCACCGCCTGTACCCGGCCTACAAGGCCAACCGCGACCCGGCGCCGGAGGCGCTCAAGCGCCAGTTCGTGCACTGCAAGGCGCTGTGCGCGGCGTTGGGCCTTGCCGTTCTGGCCCACCACGAATACGAGGCAGATGACCTGATCGGCAGCGCCCTGCATGTGAATCGTGGCAGCCACCGCGGCGTGATCATCTCCGCCGACAAGGACCTGTCGCAGCTGCTGCTGGACCACGACGAACAGTGGGACTACGCACGCAACCAGCGCTGGGACGTGGCCGGGGTGAAGGCACGACACGGCGTGCATGCGCACCAGATCGCCGATTACCTGGCGCTGTGTGGCGACGCGGTGGACAACATTCCCGGTGTCAGTGGCGTCGGCAGCAAGTCCGCTGCCGTGCTGCTGGCCCATTTCGGCAGCATGGACGTGCTGTACGAGCGACTGGATGAAGTGCCGTTCCTGCGCCTGCGTGGCGCCGCCCAGATGGCCGTGCGCCTGCGCGAGCAGCGCGAGCACGCCCTGCTCTGGCGCCAGCTGACCACCATCGCGCTGGACGCGCCGCTGGAAGGCAGCCAACCCGGCCTGCTGCGCCAGACCGCCGATCCCGAGCTGCTCAGCGGCCTGTGCCAGACCCTGCGCTTCGGCCCGATGACACGCCGCCGGCTGTTCGATGCCGCCGGCGTACCCGATATTCTTCCCACCCACAGCGAGCCCGCATGAGCCAGCGCAACACCGAAGCCCCGCGTGTCGTCTATGAAGGCAAGTACCAGCGCATGCTGGTGCGCGGCACCTGGGAATACAGCGAACGTACCCATGCCGGTGGCCTGGCCGCGATCATCATCGCCGTCACCCCCGAGGACAAGGTGCTGTTCGTCGAGCAGTTCCGCGTGCCGCTGCAGGCCCCCACCATCGAGATGCCGGCCGGCCTGGTCGGCGACATCCACGCCGGCGAGTCGATCGAAGTCTCGGCGGTGCGCGAGCTGGAGGAAGAAACCGGCTGGACCGCCGATCACGCCGAAGTGCTGATGATCGGCCCGACGTCCTCTGGCGCCAGCAGCGAGAAGATCGCCTTCGTGCGCGCCACCGGCCTGCGCCGTGTCGGCGAGGGCGGTGGTGATGACAGCGAAGACATCACCGTGCACGAGATTCCGCGTGCTCGGGCGGCTGCCTGGCTGGTAGAGAAAATGGGCGAAGGCTACGAGCTGGATGCCAAGCTCTGGGCCGGGCTGTGGATGATCGAGCACCATCTGGACGGACGCCCGCGTGGCTGACGCCGATCTGCACGCGCTGCCTGCGCTGCTGGGCGCAGACGACCCGGCGATCCACACGATCCACCGGCCGCAGGGCGCCTCGCCGTTCCTGCTGCTGGCCGACCATGCCGGCCAGCGGGTGCCGCGCGTCCTCGCAGGCCTGGGCTTGCCGCAGGCCGAACTGGACCGCCATATCGGCTGGGACATCGGCATTGCTGGCACCACCCGCGCACTGTCCGAACGGCTGGATGCCTGGGCGATCGAACAGACCTATTCGCGGCTGCTGATCGACTGCAACCGCCCGCTGGCGTCGCCAACGCTGATTCCGGAAGTGAGCGACCACACGGTGGTGCCAGGCAATACCGGGCTGTCGGCAGCGCAGCGGCAACAACGCATCGAAGCGATCCACGCGCCCTACCACGCGCGCATCGACGCCGAGCTTGATGCACGCCGTGATGCAGGCCGCCCCACGCTGCTGGTGATGATGCACAGCTTCACCCCGGCGATGAACGGCATGCAGCGGCCGTGGCATGCCGGCGTGCTGTACCACCAGGACACGCGTTTTGCCCATGCGCTGCTGCAGGCACTGCGCGACGAGGGCGACCTGGTGGTGGGTGACAATGAGCCGTATTCGGTCAGCAGTACCAGTGACTATGCGGTGCCGGTGCATGGCGAAGGCCGTGGCCTGGTGCACGTGGAGCTGGAGATCCGCCAGGACCTGATTGCCGACGTGGCCGGGCAGCAGGCGTGGGCGGAGCGGCTGGCGCGGATCTTCAGCGCATTGCAGCCGCAGTTGCTGGCGTTTGGTTGAACGTCATCCAGGCATGGCATGGATGGTGTTGTTCAACGCAATGCGGGCGCGTCCATCCACGGGAACGGCTTGTAGCCACGCACCTGCAGCGTCGCGCCGATGTCGGCGAAGTCATCCTTGATCGCCTGCGCACGACGCCGATCCAGCGCTTCACCCAGCAGTAGCGGCAACGCGCGGCAACGCGCCAATGCATCGCCCACCGGAATCTCCAGCAGGCGCGCCACGCGCTGCGCCGCCGCTTTGATCTGCGCTTCCGGGCACGCGTTCAATGCCATATCGAAGGACGCGAAGATGCCTGTGCCCACACCCGCCTCGCGTGCAGCCGCCTGTTCCGCAGCTTCCGCTTCGCCCAGGGCCTCATCGATGCCTTCGACCTGCCGGAACGCGTCGTACTCGGCGTAGTACGCCAGCGCCTGCGCGTAGTCCCGCAGCGAAGACAACGGGCGCTGCCGCTTCTGCACGTCGAGCACGTCCGCAAACGTCGCAGGTTCCAGGAACGTGCCCAGGCCCAGCGCGCGCGCTTCAGCCGGAACCTCGCTGTCCTCATCGAATGCGGCATCCTCATCGGGTGGCAACCAGAAGCGCGCCTGCAGCAGGTCGTCATCGGTGGCGTGCACCCAACCGAAGGAGCCGTACACCTCATCATCATCGTTGCAGGCTGCGAAGGCATGCAGGGTCTGTTGCAGGTCCAGCAGTTCGATCATGCGTCGGTGCTCAGGCAGGCGGTTGCTGACGAGTCTACCGGCGCCGGGCGCAGGCCCAGCGCGATCACCACGCCGAGCGCAGCGAACAGCGCGGCGCCGTACTGTGCATTGACCATGCCCTGCAGGGCATCGGCACTGGTTGCTGCCTGCGTGCTGCGCGCCGCGTTGGCCACCATCACCAGTACCGCCAATCCCAGCGCGCCACCGATCTGCTGGGCGGTGGCGGCCATGCCGGACGCGACACCCTGCTGCGGTCCCGGCACGCCCTGACCGGCCACGATCCACATCGCTGTCCAGCTCATGCCCTGGCCGACACTGAGCACCACGATGCCCGGCAGCAGCGGCCAGTAGCCAGCGCCATGCGGCATCGCCACTGCCACCGCAGCGATGCCGATGGCACCGGCGGCGAAGCCCCAGGCCAGTACCTGCCGTGGCGAACGGCGCCGCAGCATGCGTTCGGCAATACGAATGCCGAAAGTGCACACCAGCGTCGGCAGCAGGAAGGCCATGCCGGCCTGCAGCGGGCTCCAGCCGTAGCCATCCTGGAAGTACAGCGCAAGGAAGTAGTACTGCACGCCATAGCTGCCCATGAAGGCGAAGGTCAGGCCGAGTGCCGCGCGCAGGCCAGGCAGGCGCAACAGCGAAAACTGCATCAGCGGGTCACGGCTGCGCTTTTCGATCTGCACGAACGCCGCCAGCAGTACCGCTGAAAGCAGCAGGCAGATGAGCGTGGCCGGTGCCGTCCAGCCCCACTCCGGCCCTTGCACCAGGGTGGTGACCAGCAGGCTGCCGCCGGCGGTGACGGTGAGGCAACCGGCCAGGTCGAACGAACGTCCCTGCACCCGTGGGCCATCGGCCGGTAGCCATGCACCGGCAGCCACTGCGCATGCGGTGGCCAGCGGCACGATCACCGCCAGCACTGCCGGCCAGCCGAACGCCTGGGTCAGCACGCCGCCGAGCAGCGTGCCCAGCGCCAGGCCGACCGCGCTGGCCATGCTCCAGATCGCCAGCGCGCGGTTGCGCACCGGGCCTTCGGCGTACAGCGTGTTGATCAGCGCCAGCGTGGCCGGGAACAGCAGCGCCGCACCGACGCCCTGTGCGGCACGCGCGATGATCAGCAGGGTCGCGTTCGGCGCAAGCGCGCCGAGCAGCGAGGCCAGTGCGAACAGCAGCATGCCCAGCCGGTAGAAGCGACGGCGCCCGATCAGATCGGCGGCACGCCCCCCCAGCAGCAGGCTGCCACCAAAGGCCACGGTGTAGGCACTGACCACCCACTGCAGCTGCTGCGCGTTGATCTGCAGCGCGCGGCCCATGTCATGCAGGGCGACGAAGATGATGGTGGCGTCGAGGGCGATGATCAGCTGCGCGGTGGCCAGCAGGGTCAGCGCCCAGCGTGGATAGTTGAGGGGAGGCATCGGCGGGTTGAAGCGGTGGGGGGAGCGCAGTCTCATTGATGCGCCCATATCAATAAACCCCTTGAAGCCCATATCTGTCATGATTTTTCGCATGAATGGAGCCTCGATGGACCTCAATGCGGTGCGCATGCTGGTGCAGGTGGCGGAAGCGCGCAGCTTCACGGTGGCCGCCGGCCAGCTCGGCCTGAGCCAGTCCGGCCTGTCGCGCGCGATCGGCCGACTGGAGGCCACGCTGGGGGTGAAGCTGCTGCAGCGGAATACCCGCAACGTGGCGCTGACCCCGGATGGCCGCCAGTTCGTCGAACAGGTGATGCCGCTGCTGGCTGGCCTCGACGATGCCGAGCGGCAGCTGGCCGACCGACCCTGCACGCCCTCGGGCACCTTGAAGATCAGCGCGCCGTCGATGTTCGGCCGCAAGGTGCTCGTGCCAATGCTGGCACCGCTGCTGCAACAGCATCCGCAGCTGCAGGTGGAAGCGGTGCTGAGCGACCGCCTGGTCGATCTGGTCGAGGAAGGGTTCGATGCCGCGCTGCGTACCGGCGTCATCGCCGACCAGCGCATTGTTGCGCGGCCCTTGCGGCCGCTGCGCTGGGTGACCGTGGCCAGCCCGGACTATCTGGCCCGCTGCGGCGCGCCGGTCGATGTGACCGCGCTGCAGGACCACGCCTGCCTGGCCGTGCGCAACCTGCGTAGTGGCCGCGTGGTCAACTGGCAGTTCCTGCACGACGGCCAGCTACGGGAAGTCACGCCGCCGACGCGGATGGTGTTCGACAGCGGCGATCCACTGGTGGAAGCGGCCATCGCCGGCATCGGCATCGTGCAGGTGATGGATTTCGCGGTGGCCGACGCGCTGGCCGATGGCCGGCTGCAGCGCGTGCTGCAGCCGTTCGAAGGCCGCAGCCGTGCGTTGTCGTTGATCTACCCGCCGTCGCGGCAGCACTCACCGAAACTGCAGGTGCTGGCTGACGCGTTGCTGGCCGGGAACTGGTAGATCCACGCCATGCGTGGAGGCTCCTGCGTTGCCCCCATCCACGCATGGCGTGGATCTACCGGCCGGTGCATCCGGGTCGGGGTCAGAGCCCTTTCCTTGGGAAAGGGATCTAACCCCTGGCGTTGCCGATCAGGCGAAGCTATCGGTGGCGCGCACCAGCGCGTCCACGTTCTCGGCCTCGAACGCCGAGTGGCCCGAGGCCGGGGTGATTTCCAGCTTCGCCTTCGGCCATACCTTGGTCAGGTCCCAGGCATTGGCCAGCGGGCAGACCACGTCGTAGCGGCCGTGCACGATCACGCCCGGGATGTCGGCGATGCGGTGCGCGTCGCGCAGCAGCTGGTCTTCCACCTCGAAGAAGCCACCGTTGACGAAGTAGTGGTTCTCGATGCGGGCGAAGGCCAGCGCGAAGTGCGGGTCTTCGTGGCTGTTGATGAAGTCGTCATCGACGTGCAGGAAGCTGGTCGCACCTTCCCACACCGCCCAGGCCTTGGCCGCTTCCAGGCGGGTGGTTTCGTCGTCGCTGGTCAGGCGGCGGTGGAAGGCCGAGATCAGGTCATGACGCTCCACCGACGGGATCGGCTTCAGATAATGCTCCCAGGCATCCGGGAACAGGCGGTTGGCACCTTCCTGGTAGAACCATTCCAGTTCCCAGCGGCGCAGCATGAAGATGCCGCGCAGCACCAGCTCGGTCACACGCTGCGGGTGGGTTTCTGCATAGGCCAGGGCCAGGGTCGAACCCCAGCTGCCGCCGAATACCTGCCAGCGATCCACCTTCAGGTGCTCGCGCAGCTTTTCGATATCGGCAACGAGGTCCCAGGTGGTGTTGTCCACCAGGTCGGCGTGCGGGGTGGAACGGCCGGCACCACGCTGGTCGAACAGGATGATGCGGTACTTCGACGGGTCGTGGAACTGGCGCATCTTGTCGCTGCAGCCGCCGCCCGGGCCACCGTGCAGCATCACCACCGGCTTGCCATCCGGGTTGCCGCACTGTTCGAAGTACAGCGTGTGGCGGTCATCGACCTTCAGGGTGCCGACGTCGTAGGGGGTGATGGCGGGGTACAGCGTACGCATGCTTGCAGCTCCAGGGTGATGCCCTGCCGGGGCAGGAGAACCTCCATTCTAGGCCGGTCGCCGGCCCAGGGTGATGCGGTCGCGCTGCTCCAGGTCCTGCACGGTCTGCACGTCGGCAAAACCCGCCGCGTCGAACAACGCGCGGATCGCCTGGCCCTGGTCCCAACCGTGCTCGATCAGCAGCCAACCATCAGGCAGCAGGTGGGCCAGGCCACCGTCGACGATGCGGCGGATGTCGTCCAGGCCGTCCACACCGGAGGCCAGCGCAGTGGCCGGTTCAAAACGCAGGTCGCCCTGTTCCAGATGCGGGTCGTCGCTGGCGATGTACGGCGGGTTGCTGGCAATCAGATCAAAGCGCGCGCCCTGCAGCGGCGCGTACCAGTCGTGGCCCCCCTGGGCGAAGCGCACGTTGCGCAGTTCATGGCGCGCGGCGTTGCGCGTGGCCACGGCCAGCGCGCCCGGGCTGGCATCGGTGGCCAGCACCTGCGCCTGCGGCCGCTCGCTGGCCAGCGCCAGCGCGATCGCACCGCTCCCGGTGCCGAGGTCGGCCACCTGCAGGTCGCGATTGGCCGGCAGGCGCTCCAGCGCCAGTTCCACCAGCAGTTCGGTTTCCGGGCGCGGAATCAGCGTGGCCGGGTCGACCTCCAGATCCAGCGTCCAGAAGCCGCGGCGGCCGGTCAGGTAGGCAACCGGCTCGCCGGCCACACGGCGGGCCAGCAACGCCTCGAAGACCGCCTGGTCGGCAGCGGCCAGCGGATCGGTGGCGTGCGCGAACAGCCAGCTGCGCGGGCGCTCCAGTACATGCAGCAGCAGCAGTTCGACCTCGTGGCGGGCTTCAACGCCGCCGAGGCGGGCGCTGGCATCGGCCACGATCTGGCGCAGGGAGGATTCGGTTTTGACAGACATGCCGCAATTGTAGAGCCGAGCCCATGCTCGGCTGCTTCTGGGACAGCCGAGCGTAGGCTCGGCTCTACAACAGCGGAATCCGTTCAGGTTCTGGCGAACGGGATAAGGACGGGCTATCGGCCGCATTCACCTGCCGGGAAAGATTTTCCTTGTAATACAGGCAGTTGCAGGATGGGAGCGGCAAGGTTCAGTGTCGGCTCATGGCCTTTTGATAGACTCCATCTATCAAATAGATGCAATCAATGGATTGTTCTTATCGCCAGCGAGTCGGTAACCTAGCTCCTGTCGATTCACCCACTCCCCTTCACCAGAGGAAAAACGATGTCCCTGATCAACACCCAGATCCAGCCGTTTGAAGCCAACGCTTACCACAATGGCGAGTTCATCAAGGTTTCCGATGCCAGCCTGAAGGGCCAGTGGTCCGTCCTGATCTTCATGCCGGCCGCCTTCACCTTCAACTGCCCGACCGAGATCGAAGACGCGGCTGACCATTACGCCGAGTTCAAGAAGGCTGGCGCCGAGGTCTACATCGTCACCACCGACACCCACTTCTCTCACAAGGTGTGGCACGAAACCTCGCCGGCCGTCGGCAAGGCCCAGTTCCCGCTGGTCGGCGACCCGACCCACCAGCTGACCCGCGCCTTCGGCGTGCACATTGAAGAAGAAGGCCTGGCCCTGCGCGGCACCTTCATCATCAACCCGGAAGGCGTGATCAAGACCCTGGAGATCCACTCCAACGAGATCGCCCGTGACGTGTCCGAGACCCTGCGCAAGCTGAAGGCTGCCCAATTCACCGCCGCCAACCCGAACCAGGTGTGCCCGGCCAAGTGGAAGGAAGGCGAGAAGACCCTGACCCCGTCGCTGGACCTGGTCGGCAAGATCTAACGCAGTACCGGCCTGCCGCGGCCCCACGCCACGGCGCGCCCTTCATCCCCGTGCCGGTCCCCCGCCGGCGTGGGGGTGAACCCAAGACAGCCAACGCGCGCCAGCCTTGGCCAGCCAGCCCCTTCCACGGTCGCTGTCTTGGGTTCACCCCTACCCCCTGCTGGTCCGCTACCTTCTACAGCGGTGCCACGACCCCTGTTTGCCTGAAGCCAGGAGATGACCCGATGTTGGACGCCAACCTGCAGTCGCAGCTGAAGACCTATCTGGAGCGCGTGACCCGCCCGATCCAGATCACCGCGCACGCCGACGACGGCGCCAAGTCGCAGGAAATGCTGGAACTGCTGCAGACCCTGGAAAGCCTGTCGGACAAGATCTCGCTGCAGGTGCTGCGCGACGGCCAGGGCCGCGTGCCCTCGTTCGACCTGGGCACGCCGGGCCAGGATATCCACCTGACCTTCGCCGGCCTGCCGATGGGCCACGAGTTCACCTCGCTGGTGCTGGCGCTGCTGCAGGTCGGCGGTCATCCGTCCAAGGCCACCGCCGAACTGATCGAGCAGGTGCAGAACCTGGAAGGCGATTACAAGTTCGAAACCTACTTCTCGCTGTCCTGCCAGAACTGCCCGGACGTGGTGCAGGCGCTGAACCTGGCCGCCGTGCTCAACCCGCGCATCCAGCACGTGGCCATCGACGGTGCGCTGTTCCAGGACGAAGTGGAGAAGCGCGAGATCATGTCCGTGCCCACCGTGTACCTCAACGGTGAAGTGTTCGACCAGGGCCGCATGACCCTGGAACAGATCGTGGCCAAGCTGGACACCAACGCCGGCAAGCGCGATGCCGAGAAGATCGCCGCCAAGGACGCCTTCGACGTGCTGGTGGTGGGCGGCGGCCCAGCCGGTGCCGCAGCGGCGATCTATGCCGCGCGCAAGGGCATCCGCACCGGCATCGCCGCCGAGCGTTTCGGTGGCCAGGTGCTTGACACCATGGCGATCGAGAACTTCATTTCGGTGAAGGAGACCGAGGGCCCGAAGCTGGCCACGGCGCTGGAACAGCACGTGCGCGAGTACGAGGTGGACATCATGAACCTGCAGCGCGCCAGTGCGCTGGTGCCGGCCGGCGAAGACGGCCTGGTGCAGGTGCAGCTGGAGAACGGCGCGGTGCTGAAGTCGCGCTCGGTGATCCTGTCCACCGGCGCGCGCTGGCGGCAGATGAACGTGCCGGGCGAAGACCAGTACCGCAACAAGGGCGTCGCCTACTGCCCGCACTGCGATGGCCCGCTGTTCAAGGGCAAGCGCGTGGCGGTGATCGGCGGCGGCAACTCCGGCGTGGAAGCGGCCATCGACCTGGCTGGCATCGTGTCGCATGTGACCCTGCTGGAGTTCGATTCCAGCCTGCGCGCCGATGAAGTGCTGCAGAAGAAGCTGCGCAGCCTGGGCAATGTCACCGTGCTGACCAGCGCGCAGACCACCGAGGTGCTGGGCGACGGCAGCCGCGTCACCGGCCTGGTCTACAAGGATCGCGTCGGCGGCGACGCCCACCGCGTCGAGCTGGAAGGCATCTTCGTGCAGATCGGCCTGCTGCCCAACACCGAATGGCTGAAGGACGTGGTGGCGCTGTCGCCGCGTGGCGAGATCGTCATCGACGACCGCGGCCAGACCAACCTGCCGGGTGTGTTCGCCGCTGGCGATTGCACGACGGTGCCCTACAAGCAGATCATCATCGCGATGGGCGCCGGTTCGACCGCCGCACTGAGCGCGTTCGACCACCTGATACGCTCGTCGGTGAGCAACAGCAGTGGTGCCGTTGCTGAAGCGGCCTGATCCACCGTTCCCAGATCACCGGGAACATTGTCTGCCTGTCGGGTAACCACGCCGTCAGCCGGTCCGTTATCCCTGGGGTGTAAGGATGAACCTACGTGATCTGAAGTACCTGGTAGCCCTGGCCGACCACAAGCATTTCGGCCGGGCTGCCGCCTCCTGCTTCGTCAGCCAGCCGACGCTGTCCACGCAGATCCGCAAGCTGGAAGAAGAACTGGGCCTGCCACTGGTGGAACGCGCACCGCGCAAGGTGATGCTGACCCCGGCCGGGCAGGAAGCGGCGGCACGGGCACGGGTGATCGTGTCCGAAGTGGAACAACTCAAGGAAGCGGCGCGACGCAGCCGCGATCCGGAAGCCGGTACGGTGCGCCTGGGGATCTTCCCGACCCTGGGCCCCTACCTGTTGCCGCATGTGATCCCGCGCATCCGCGATCGCTTCCCGGAGCTGGAACTGCTGCTGGTCGAGGAAAAGAGCGATGTGCTGCTCGACCGCCTGCGCGAAGGCAAACTCGATGCTGCGCTGCTGGCGCTGCCGGTGATCGACGACCAGCTGCACGCCGAGTTCCTGTTCGAGGAACCGTTCCTGCTGGCCGTGTCCGGGCGCCACCCGCTGGCCCGCCGCGAGCACCTGGACGTGCAGGAACTGGCCACACAGAAGCTGCTGCTGCTGGAGGACGGGCACTGCCTGCGCGACCAGGCGCTGGAAGTCTGCCGCCTGTTCGGCGCCAACGAGAAGTCCGAGTTCCGCGCCACCAGCCTGGAGACGCTGCGGCAGATGGTTGCCGCCGACGTCGGTATCACCCTGCTGCCCAGCCTGTCGGTGCAGCCGCCAGTGCCGCGCTCGAACAACATCCGCCTGCTCGACTTCACCGGCGAGGGCCGTCCCAGCCGCCGCATCGCCATGATCTGGCGCCGCAGCTCGGCCATGAACGACTTCCTGATGGAGCTGGCCGACCAGTTCAAGCGCCTGCCGCAGGCGCTGTTCACCCTGGAAGCGGTCAACGCCGCCGGCGACACTGCCGCCCTGCCCGGCCCCGCGCTGAACGGCTGAGCCCCGCAGTACCGGCCTGGAATCGGCAGGAGTCGATTCCGGCCGCATTTGTCCCCACAATACAGACAGGCGGCGCCAGCAGGTGCCGCCTTTTGCATGGCTTTCAACCAAGGAGCTTCACCATGAGTACCGCCAGCGGCCTGCCGCCGTCGATCACCGTTTCTACCTTCGACATGGACCGCCTGGACGCCATGCTCGAATCCCCTGCGCTGAGCCAGACGCCTGCCGCGCTCGCGCTTGCTGAAGAACTCAACCGGGCCACCGTGCTGGCACCGGACCAGATTCCCGAAGGCATCGTCATGATGCATTCGCGCGTGGAGTGCGAAGATGAAGTGTCGGGCGAGAAGCACGTCCTGACCCTGGTCTTCCCCCGCGAAGCCAACGTCGACGAAGGCAAGGTTTCCGTGCTGGCCCCGGTCGGCAGTGCCCTGCTCGGCCTGGCCATCGGCCAGAGCATCGACTGGAACGCGCCCGGTGGCCGCAAGCTGCGCCTGCGCGTGACCGCGGTCCACAACGACCGCCCCTGACACCCGCTGCGCACCGCGCGCGATTCGATCCCCCTGCACCAGGAGCCGTAATGATTACCCCGTCCAAACTGTCCCAGCTGCGCGAACTGTCCGTGGTCGTTGCCGATACCGGTGACTACGACGCCATCAAGCGCCTGCAGCCGGTGGACTGCACCACCAACCCGACCCTGGTGAAGAAGGCGCTGGACCTGCCGGTCTATGCCGAGCTGATCGAACGCGAACTGGCCTGGGGCCGGCAGCAGACGGGCGACCGCGAAGCCGTGGTGCACGCCGTGGCCGACCGTCTGACCATCGGCGTCGGCGCGTTGCTGAGCACCCTGGTGCCGGGCCGCGTGTCCACCGAAGTGGATGCCGACCAGGCCCACGACACCGCCGCCACCGTGGCCAAGGCCCGCCAGTTCATCCAGATGTACGCCGATGCCGGCGTGCCGCGCGAGAAGATCCTGATCAAGATCGCCGCGACCTGGGAAGGCGTGGAGGCGGCGCGCATCCTGCAGGCCGAGGGCATCGACTGCAACCTGACCCTGATCTTCAACCCGACCCAGGCACTGGCCTGCAGCGAGGCCGGCGCGTTCCTGATCTCGCCGTTCGTCGGCCGTATCCTTGATTGGTACGTGGCCAACGGCCAGACCCCGGCCACCATCGACGAAGACCCGGGCGTGAAGTTCGTACGCGGTGTGTATGCCGAGTTCAAGCGCCGCGGTTCGCCGACCGTGGTGATGGGCGCTTCGTTCCGTTCGACCGCGCAGATCGAAGCGCTGGCCGGTTGCGACCGCCTGACCATTTCGCCGGACCTGCTGGAGAAGCTGGACGCCGACCACGGCGAGCTGCCGCGCAAGCTGGTGGCTGGTGCGGCTGATGGCGCCTCGGTGACCCCGATCGACGCAGCGAAGTTCGCGGCGGACCTGGCGGCCGATCCGATGGCCACCGAGAAGCTGGCGACTGGCATCGAGGCGTTTGCCAAGGATCTGGAAGCACTGCGCGAGCGGATCCGCGCGGCACTGTGAGGATTCCGGCCAACGGCTGAGCCCCTCGTGGCGGGGGGCTCGGTTCGGTAGAGTCGACTGTTAGTCGACTTGTTCCGCGCTTGGCCGGGCGGGTTGGATTCGCGGGGGACGCCGTGAATCCGTCCCTGGAGGCTTGGCCGCGGCATCCATGCCGCGGACACCCCCGCGAACCCAACCCGCCCGCCCTCTGACAGTTTCCGGGGGCCGCCCGCCACGGAAGAAAGAAAGAAGAGCAACAGCGGGTCGCGCGCTTCGCTTGCTCGGAGCCGAGCATGGCTCGGCTCTACAAGGGCAATGCAGAACCAAACAAAACGGACGCGGCGAACGCCGCGTCCTTTTTGTTTTCCATCAGTTCGTCAGTAACCCAATGCTCTTGCCCACCGTCACCGGGAAACTGTCGAAGGTGGGACGGGGGCGGCTGGCAGGACCGTTGGCGCCATGGATGGCGCCATCGAGCCCCCATGGACGGGTTTACGGCGAGTCCTGCCAGCCGCCCCCGTCCCGCCAAGCCATCAGCAACCCAGAGCCGCTTTGGATGTTGATGTTGATGTTGACGTTGCCCGCCGCAGGCGGACCTCCGCGCGTCAGCGCGGCACCTCCACATCCAACCCGATCGGGCAGCTCACGCCGGTGCCGCCAATGCCGCAGTAACCGTTCGGGTTCTTCGCCAGATACTGCTGGTGGTAATCCTCGGCGTAGTAGTACGCCGGCGCCGGATACACGATCTCGGTGGTGATCGGGCCGTAACCGGCCGCATCCAGTTGGGCCTGGTAAGCCTCGCGGCTGGCCAGCGCGGCCTTGTACTGGGCCTCGTCGGTGGCGTGGATCGCCGAGCGGTACTGGGTGCCGGTGTCGTTGCCCTGGCGCATGCCCTGGGTCGGGTCGTGGCTCTCCCAGAACAGCTGAAGCAGCCGCTCCAGGCTCACCACCGCCGGGTCGAACACCACCTGCACCACTTCGGTGTGGCCGGTCAGGCCCGAGCAGACCTCTTCATAGGTCGGGTTCGGGGTGATGCCGCCGGCATAGCCGACCGAGGTGCTGTACACGCCCGGCTCGGTCCAGAACTTGCGCTCGGCGCCCCAGAAGCAGCCCAGCGCAAAACGGATCTGCTGCAGGCCGGCGAAGCGGTCCTTCAGCGGATGGCTGTTCACGAAGTGCTGGTTGCTGTGCAGCGGCAGCGGTTGGTCACGCCCCGGCAGTGCTTCTTCCGGGCGCGGCAGGCGCTGCTTGAAGGCGCCGATGCCGAGGATGCCCTGGCCAATTCCCAACATGATGCGCTCCTACGCCGGAAGGCCGGCTATGTCGTCTGCATCTGAAATGGGGGCGTCCGGCGCGTGGCCCAAGTCCAGCGCCGCCACGATGTCTTCGGCCTGCGGCCGCGCCGCGTCGGGGATACCTACCCGCAGCACGCCGAACAGCGGCAGCTCGCCCATGCCGCCCAGCAACGACTCGCCGAACACGAAGGCCGGGATGCCGGCATCTTCCAGCGCGTGCTTGACCAGGTGGGCGTCGAACAGGTTGTCGGCCTTGTACACGATGTGCATGTGGCGGCTCCTCGGGGCAAGGGTCCAGCATACGCCCGGGCGCTGAATGCCGCCGTTGACGGCGAATGACCGTTCTGCCGGCCAGCGGCCGACGCTACCGGAAGACGGGTTGGTAGTGCCGGCCGCTGGCCGCCAGCCCCATACGCCACCGGGCAGCCCTGGCCTGTACGCGCTAGACTGTTGGTCTTTCTGCCCTTTTTCGCCCCAGACTCATGTCCGAGCACACCCCCGCCAGCCCCGAGACCCCCGCCGACAGCCACGAAAAGCGCGATTTCATCCGCCAGATCGTGCGCGAGGACCTGGCCAGCGGAAAGCACCAGGCGATCAAGACCCGCTTCCCGCCCGAGCCGAACGGCTACCTGCACATCGGCCATGCCAAGTCGATCTGCCTGAACTTCGGCATCGCCGGTGAGTTCAGCGGCGTCTGCAACCTGCGTTTCGACGACACCAACCCGGCCAAGGAAGACCCGGAGTACGTGGCCGCGATCCAGGACGACGTGCGCTGGCTGGGCTTCAGCTGGAACGAGCTGCGCCACGCCTCGGACTACTTCCAGACCTATTACCTGGCCGCCGAGAAGCTGATCGAACAGGGCAAGGCCTACGTCTGCGACCTGTCGGCCGAGGAAGTGCGCGCCTACCGCGGCACCCTGACCGAGCCGGGTCGCCCGTCGCCGTGGCGCGACCGCAGCGTCGAGGAAAACCTCGACCTGTTCCGCCGCATGCGCGCCGGTGAATTCCCGGATGGCGCGCGCACCCTGCGCGCCAAGATCGACATGGCCAGCGGCAACATCAACCTGCGCGATCCGGCGCTGTACCGCATCAAGCACGTCGAGCACCAGAACACCGGCAACGCGTGGCCGATCTACCCGATGTACGACTTCGCCCATGCGCTGGGCGATTCCCTCGAGGGCATCACCCACTCGCTGTGCACGCTGGAATTCGAAGACCACCGCCCGCTGTACGACTGGTGCGTGGACAACGTCGATTTCGCCCATGACGACGCGCTGACCCAGCCGCTGGTCGACGCCGGCCTGCCGCGCGAAGCGGCCAAGCCGCGCCAGATCGAGTTCTCGCGCCTGAACATCAACTACACGGTGATGAGCAAGCGCAAGCTGATGGCGCTGGTCACCGAACAGCTGGTGGACGGCTGGGAAGACCCGCGCATGCCGACCCTGCAGGGCCTGCGTCGCCGTGGCTACACCCCGGCGGCGATGCGCCTGTTCGCCGAGCGCGTGGGCATCAGCAAGCAGAATTCGCTGATCGACTTCAGCGTGCTGGAAGGCGCGCTGCGCGAAGACCTGGACAGCGCCGCACCGCGCCGCATGGCAGTGGTCGATCCGGTCAAGCTGGTGCTGGGCAACCTGCCGGAAGGCCACGAAGAGCAGCTGACCTTCAGCAACCACCCGAAGGACGAGAGCTTCGGCAGCCGCCAGGTGCCGTTCGCGCGCGAGGTGTGGATCGACCGCGAGGACTTCGCCGAAGTGCCGCCGAAGGGCTGGAAGCGCCTGGTCCCGGGCGGCGAAGTGCGCCTGCGCGGTGCCGGCATCATCCGCTGCGATGAAGTGATCAAGGATGCCGACGGCACCATCACCGAGCTGCGCGGCTGGCTGGATCCGGAATCGCGTCCGGGCATGGAAGGTGCCAACCGCAAGGTCAAGGGCACCATCCACTGGGTCAGCGCCGTGCACGGCGTGCCGGCCGAGATCCGCCTGTACGACCGCCTGTTCTCGGTGCCCAACCCGGACGACGAATCGGAAGGCAAGACCTACCGCGACTACCTCAACCCGGAATCGCGCCGCACCGTCACCGGCTATGTCGAGCCGGCCGCGGCCAGTGCCGCGCCGGAGCAGTCGTTCCAGTTCGAGCGCACCGGCTACTTCGTTGCCGATCGCCGCGACCACACCGAGGCCAAGCCGGTGTTCAACCGCAGCGTGACCCTGCGCGACACCTGGTCGGCCTGAGGACCTGCGCGGGCGCCGGCACGGCGCCCGCACGACCGCGACGATGATCACCGCCCTGTCCGCCCTGCTCTGGTTCATCTCGCAGCATCCGCTGCTGACGTTCTTTGCAGCAATGGTGCTGGCCGGGCTGGTCTCGTGGTGGCGGCGTTCGCCGGTCTACGCCATCGTGGTGTTTCCGCTGGCGATGCTCAACATCTTCCTCGGCAGCTTCCTCAACGCCACCTTCCTCAATGCGGTGGGCGAGCGCGGTGAAGCGGTGATCGTGAAGGCCGAGGAAACCAATTCCACGCTCAACGAACAGTACATCTGGCGTTACGAAGCGGTGTTGCGCACCGCAGAGGGCCGCGACGTGGAGGTGGTGTTCCATACCAACACCGCCTCGCTGTGGCCGCTGGAGAACGCGATCCGCATCCCGGCGCAGGACCAGCCGTTCGTGGTGAAGTACACCCCGGGCTTTCCGCGCAACTTCGTCATCCTCACCAACGAATCACCGCACGGCATCGCCCAGGCCCGTGCCAGCGCGCGCGAGCGGGTGGAGGTCGCGGCACGCAAGCTGCACTTCAGCCCAGGCAATGCCGACTTCCGCGCGGACTATCGCCGCGAGCTGGATACCTGGCTGCGTGATCATGGCAACGATCCGCAGCAGCAGTCCGACGCACGGCGATATCGCGCAGAACGCGAAGCACTCGATCACTAGCACCAGGCCCGGCCTGGATGCTCCACCCGATCCATCCACAGGCCTGACATGACCACGACGTCCACCGCCCTCCTCCCGCTGCTGCAGCAGGTCCTGCAGGACGCCGGCATCGCCAGCCGCGTCGACGGCAACGCGCTGCTGCTGGACAGCGGCCTGCGCCTGACCCCGCATGCGATGGCGGCACACGCGCGCGACAACGGTGGCTGGCAGACCTCCACGGTCATCGAGGCGCAGCATCCCAGCCTGTTCGCCGATGGCCTGTTCGAGTACCAGCACGCCAACGGTGCCGATGAGCAGGCGTCGCTGCTGTCCGGCTTCCAGACCTGGGTGCGGGTGGACCTGGCTACCCTGCAGACCGCAGTGGGTGCCGACGACGCGCAGGGCCTGCCGATGATGGGCCTGACCTATCCGGCCGGTGACGATGGCGAGGAACACGAGCGTACCGTGGTGCTGGGGCCGTTGGCGCACTACCGTGCACAGGAAGTGGATGCCTCCACCTGCAGCGAGGACGATCATGGCTCCTGCCCCTGCTGCCTGTTCACCCGCAGCATGGAGGCCTTCGACGACCTGCTGAAGGCGCGCCAGTTCCTTGCCATCCGCCTGTTCGCCTCGCGCGATGCCGATGGCCTGTGCGAGGCCGATTGCCGGGTCAATGGCCACGACTTCGCTGCTGCCCTGCCATTGCTGCGCGCCTATGCCGCCAGTTGGCCGCAGGCCGGGCTGGAATTCCGCAAGCAGTACGTGGTGATCCGCACCGGCTCACCCGGCTGACCTGCCCACGCCCGGTACAGGCCGGTGCGGCTACACTGCGCGCCGGTTTCCCAAGCAACCGCACTTTCTTCCATCCCACACGAGGCACCCCCGCGATGCTGTACGCGCAAGTCCACCTGACCCTTCCCGCCTGGATCCACGACCAGATCGACCTGGATCGTCGATATCCGGGCGATGAGGCCAAGGTCGCGCTGGCGATCGAGCTGTCGCGGCTGAACGTCGAACACGCCAGTGGCGGCCCGTTCGGCGCCGTGGTGTTCGGCCCGGATGACAAGGTCATCGCCGCCGGCGTGAACCGGGTGATGCCGCACGCGACCTCACTGGCGCACGCCGAGAACATGGCCTATATGCTGGCCCAGCAGCGCCTGCAGACCCCGCGCCTGAACGCAGTGCTGTCGCCGGTCACCCTGGCCACCAGCTCGCAGCCGTGCTGCCAGTGCTACGGCGCCACCGTGTGGGCCGGCATCGACCGCCTGCTGATCGGCGCCAACTCGGCCGACGTCGAAGAACTGACCCCGTTCGATGAAGGCCCGCTGCCGGCGGACTGGGTCGGCGAGCTCAACAAGCGCGGCATCGAAGTGGTGCAGGGCCTGAACCGCGACGCCGCGCGCAGCGTGCTGCGCGCCTATGGGGAAAGCGATGGCGCCCGTTACTGAAACCGGCATCGGCCTGCTGTGCCTGTGCCGGCAGGGCTTCGAGCCCGAGCTGGCCGGCGAGCTGCAGTTCCGCGCCGGTGAAGCCGGTTTCGCCGGCTATGCACGCACCCAGCGCAATGATGGCTACGTGCTGTTCATGTGCGACGAAGCCGCCGCGCTGGCGCCCCGCCTGCGCTGGCGCGAGCTGATCTTCGCGCGGCAGAAGCTGGTGGTACTGGCAGAGCTGCCGCAGCTGGATCCGAGTGACCGCATCACGCCGATGCTGGAGGTGCTGGCCGATGCGCCGCGCTTCGGCGACCTGTGGGTGGAACATCCCGATTCTGACGCCGGCAAGCCGTTGTCGGGCCTGGCGCGTGCCTTCGGCAATGCGCTGCGCCCAGCGCTGCGCAAGGCTGGCAAACTCAGCGACAAGCCGAACAACCGCTTGCCGCGCCTGCATGTGGTGTTCGTCGACGGCACCCATGCCTTCGTCTGCGTGGCCGACCCGGCCGACAGCGCACCGTGGGCCTTGGGCATTCCGCGCCTGAAGCTGCTGCCCGAGGCCCCCTCGCGTTCGGCACTGAAGCTGGACGAAGCGCTGCTGACCCTGCTGACGCCGGAAGAACGCGAGGCATTGGCCAAGCCAGGGATGCGCGCGGCCGACCTCGGCGCCGCACCCGGCGGCTGGACCTGGGTGCTGACCCGCCAGCACATGCACGTACTGAGCATCGACAACGGCCCGCTGCGCCAGCACGTGCTGGACACCGGGCTGGTCGAGCACCTGCGCGCCGACGGTTTCCACTGGCACCCGGAACAGCCGCTGGACTGGATGGTCTGCGACATGGTCGAGCAGCCGCGCCGCGTGGCCGAGCGCATGGCCACCTGGTTCCGAGAAGGCTGGTGCCGGCACGCGATCTTCAACCTGAAGCTGCCGATGAAGAAGCGCTGGGACGAGACCCGGCTGTGCCTGGACCTGTTCCAGGACCAGGCCGGCAAGCCGCTGGTGGTGCGCGCCAAGCAGCTGTATCACGATCGGGAAGAAATCACGGTGCTGGCCTCGCCGCTGCGCTGAACCCATTGCATCCGCCGGGCATGGCCCGGCGCTACCGGGGAACGGAACCATGCGCTACCACTCGCTCACCCTGCTGATCACTTTGCTGGCAGCCGCACCGGCCATGGCCCAGCAGCTGCCGCACACCCCGGCGCAGAGCCAGCCGCTGGGCCCCACCGGCGGCGCGATCCGCCAGCAATCGCTTGATGCGGGCCGGATCAGCGGCAGCGTCGAGATTGCACAGCCGGCCGGCGAGGCGCAGGTGACGGTGCGTTCGCTGGAGCCCAGCAGCGTGGTTGGCCAGTACCGCATCCACTTCGCTGCGCTGGACGTGAACGGCGATGGTTTCATCAGCCGTGAGGAAGCGCAGGCGAATCCGGCGCTGGCCGATGAGTTCAATTCGCTGGACCGCAAGCACCGCGGCAAGCTGGACCGTGCCGACCTGGCCGGCTGGCTGGTCGACTGAAAAAGGGGACGGAGGGGATTAAGTCGTTTGTGCCACAAACGACTTAATCCCCTCCGTCCCCTTTTTTGTTCACCGATGCCGGAAGCGTGCCAACCAAGGTTGGCACCTACCAGAGCGGCGTCCCGTGGTTGGTAACGCGCCAGCGATGCCCGCAGCGTCGTGCGGCATGTATTCCGCTTACACCCCAGCGGCGCGCTTCCAGAACGCCTGCACCAGCGGCGGCCATTTGCCCACGCAACCCAGCGCGCGGCCACGGGCCAGGGTCAGGTGCATCTCATCGTTGGAGAACAGGCGATTGATCGCATCGAAGCTGTAGGCGGCGATGTGGCTGTCGCTGCGCCGTTCGCGGGCCCAGCGCTGCAGGCGCTGCGGCGACAGGCGCGGCTGGCCGCGGCGTTCTGCCGACGGCGCCAGCCACTGCTGCAGAGCGGCTACATCGCGCAGGCCCAGATTCACGCCCTGCCCGGCCAGCGGGTGCACCACATGCGCGGCGTCTCCCAATGCCAGCACACGGCCGGCCACGTAGTGGCGGGCCAGCTGGCGGCGCAACGGGAACGCCGCGCGCGGCGAGGCCAGGCGCAGTTCGCCCAGCCGCGCAGCGAAGGCGCGGGTCAATTCCCGGTTGAACGCCTCCTCGTCCAAGGCGAGCACGCGCGCAGCCTCGT
The DNA here is from genome assembly GCF_036319985.1 of Stenotrophomonas sp. SMYL89. Taxonomy (NCBI): domain Bacteria; kingdom Pseudomonadati; phylum Pseudomonadota; class Gammaproteobacteria; order Lysobacterales; family Lysobacteraceae; genus Stenotrophomonas; species Stenotrophomonas sp. SMYL89. The sequence continues at coordinate 73,458 of NZ_JAWIRW010000007.1, forward strand.
CCTCCGGCAGGGTCCAGACGATCGAGCTGCGGCGTTCGGCCACCGGCAGCAACGCCAACGGCCCGGTCGGCAGGAAGCGCTGCCAGGCCGTGGCCTGGTTCGGCAGTTCACTGTCGACATAGGCCACCACGCCACGCTGGTGGTAGTCATGCTTTTCCACCTCGATCCCGGCCAGCTGGCGCAGGGTCGATTCGGCACCGTCGGCGGCCACCGCCAACGACGCTTCGAGGCGACGACCGTCGTCCAGGCGCAGGCGCACGCCGTCCTCGTCCTGCTCCAGCGCTTCCACCCGTGCCGGGCAATGCAGCTGCACGCCCGCGGCCGGCAGCGCCGCCCACAGGCGGTCCTGCAGCAGGCCGTTCTCGACGATGTAGCCCAGTTCGCGCCGACCGAAACGATCGGCGTCGAACAGCAGATCCTCGCCACCGGCCGCGTCCCACACCTGCATGCGCCGGTAGGGCCACGCGCGGGCCTGCGCGATCGCCGGCCACACGCCCAGGCGGTTCAACAGCTGCACGTTGTCGGCGGCAAAGGCGAACACCCGCAGGTCCGGCTGCGCAGCCTGCCACGGCGCCGGTTCGCGGCCTTCCACCAGCGCGACCGACAGCCCGGCGTCGGCCAGCGCCAGCGCGCACGCGGCACCGACCACGCCACCGCCGACGATGGCCACATCCAGGCGCGCGCGGCGGCTCATGCAGCTTCTCCGCGGCACAACCGCGGCACTTCGCCACGGAAGCCCATCGCGCCACCGACCAGCATCGACTGTACCGAAGCACGTTGTGCGGCCACCAGGCCGAGGCTACGCAGCGGCCGCATCAGCGGTGCCGGGTTGCTGGTCAGCCGCGCCAGGCCTCCGGAGAACGCCACGGTCTGCCGGCGGTCCTCCTCGCGGCGCGCGACATAGGCCTGCAGCAGCGCATCGCTGCCGGCATCATCGATGGAATCTTCCAGCAGCTCGGCCAGGGTCAGCGCATCGCGCAGGCCCAGGTTGAAGCCCTGTGCACCCAGCGGGTGAATGGTCTGCGCGGCATTGCCGAGCAGCACCGTGCGCTCACCGGCCAGCGCGCGCGACAGCACCTGGATGAGCGGATAAGCACTGCGTGGGCCGGATTCGAGCAGACGGCCGGCACGCCAGCCGATCGCATCCTGCAGGCGCTGCAGCCAGGCCGCATCGTCCAGCGCCATCACGGCATCGGCCTGGTCGCGTGCCACGCCATGCACGGTGCCGAAGTGGCGGTCACCCCGCGGCAGCAGCGCGGTCGGACCGGTATCGGTGAAGCGCTCCCAGGCCGTGCCGTCCGGCGCGCGCTGGCTGCGCACGCGGGCCACGAACAGGGTCTGCTGGAAATCATGGCGGTCGACCTCGATGCCCAGTGCACCACGCACGCCACTGGTCGTGCCATCGGCACCGACCACCAACCGTGCCAGCAGCACGCGCTCGCCGGCCGCGTCGGCCACCCGCACCTGGCGGTAGCCGTCAACCACCTCGCCCAGCCCCAGGAACCGCATCGGTCGGTAACGGTGCAGCCGAGGCAGCTCCTGCAGGCGCGCTTCCAGCGCCTGGCCGAAGTCGCGGGCGACCACCACCTGGCCGAACCACGGCCGGTCGTAATCGGCCGCTTCCAGCTGTACACGGCCGAAATCGCCGGCGCGGCTGACGTGGATGCGGCGAATAGGGCCGGGCGACATCGCCAGTTTCTGCATCACCCCCAGCGCGGTCAGTGCGTTGACGGTGGCTGCGGCGAAGCTGAGGTTGCGCTGGTCGAACACCGCCGGCAACTCGCCGGCCGGGCTTGCCTCGAGCAGGCCCACGTCGCGGCCGAGGCGGTCCAGGGCAATGGCCAGGCTGGCGCCGACCAGGCCACCACCGACAATCAGCACGTCATGTCGTTCACTCATGCGTTCATGATACGCGCTCGCCCCGTCTGTACGCCGAACGGCCGCTCCTGCGCCAACCCGCGCGGCGGGCTAGAATGAAACCTGAATCCGCTCCGGGCCCGCCACCATGTCCGACACTGCCAACCGCGCCTTCGTCCTGTCCGTGCTCGTTCTGGTGCTGGCAGCGACCCGGGTCAACCACTTCGCGGCCATCCCCGATGCCTCGTGGGCGGTGTTCTTCATCGGTGGCTTCTACCTGGCGCGCTGGACGCGCTGGGCGTTCCCGCTGCTGATGGTGTTCGCGGTGCTGGTGGACTGGATCGTGATCCGCAGCAGCGGCCTGGACTTCTGGCAGCACTACTGCGTGTCGCCGGGCTACTGGCTGCTGCTGCCGGCCTATTTCTCGCTGTGGGCCGGCGGCATGCTGCTGGGCCGCAACTACCAGACCGCACGCTGGCCGGTGCTGGCCAAGGGCGCACTGCTGCTGGTCGCTTCGGTGGCGGTCTGCCACCTGCTGGCGCAGGGCGGTTTCTACTGGAGCAGCCGCAACGTGGCCGAGCCGACCCTGGCCGGCTGGGCGCAGAACTACGCGCAGTGGTTCGGCCCCTACCTGCGCACCACCGCCATCTACGTGGCGCTGGCTGCCGCGCTGCAGCTGGCCGTGGAGCAGGTGCTGAAGCTCCAGCAGGCCCGCCGCGACATCCGGCACTGAGCCACGCCATGGGTCATCGCCTCTCGCGCATCTACACCCGCACCGGCGACGACGGCAGTACCGGCCTCGGTGACGGCCAGCGTGTCGCCAAGGATGACGCCCGGGTGGCGTCCTACGGAACCGTCGACGAGGCCAACGCCGCGCTCGGCCTGCTTCTGGCGGCTCCGTTGCCGGAAGACGTGCGCGCGCTGGTCGTGCACCTGCAGCACCAGCTCTTCGACCTGGGTGCCGAGCTGTGCATCCCCGGCCACGCCGCGATCCACGCCGCCGATGTGTCGGCATTGGAGCAGCAGTTGGACCATTACAACGCCGGCCTGCCGATGCTGAAGGAGTTCATCCTGCCGGCCGGGGGCGAGGCCGCTGCACGCTGCCACCTGGCACGCACCATTGTCCGCCGCGCCGAGCGCGAGACGGTCACCCTGGCCCGCCACGAAGCCGTGCGCAGCGAGGCGCTGCAGTACCTCAACCGGCTGTCGGACCTGCTGTTCGTGCTGGCCCGGGTGCTGGCCCGTGCCGACGGCCAGGGCGAGGCGCTGTGGCAACCGCAGCAGCGCCAGCGCTGAGTCGGCACGATGCTGGTCTACACCCATCCGTCCTGCCTGCTGCACGACCCCGGCCCCGGCCACCCGGAGTGCCCGCAACGCCTGCAGTACGTACTCGATGCGCTGCATGCGGCCTTCCCCGGCCAGCTGGACTGGCGCGAGGCGCCGCCGGCCAAGTTCGGTGAGCTGACCCGGGTCCACGACAGCGCCCTGCTGGACTTCGTGCTGCAGCCGCAGACCGCGCCGCTGCGCCAGCTGGACATGGACACCTGGACCTCGCCCGGCTCGGCCAGTGCCGCCGTGCACGCCGCGGGTGCCGGCGTGGCCGCGGTCGATGCGGTGATGCTGGGCGACGACCCTCTGGCCTTCTGCGCAGTGCGTCCGCCCGGCCACCATGCCACCAGCAGCACGGCGATGGGCTTCTGCCTGCTCAACAACATCGCCATCGCCGTCGCCTACGCCCGCGACCGTCATGGCCTGGAGCGGATCGCGGTGGTCGATTTCGACGTGCACCACGGCAATGGCACCCAGGACATCTTCCAGCACGATGCCCGGGTCTCGTACTACAGCACCCACCAGGCCGGCCTGTTCCCCAATTCCGGCCTGCGCCGCGACCGTGGCGCCGGCAACCTGATGAACATCCTGCTGCCCCCCGGCAGCGGGGGCTTCCGCTTCCGCAACGTCTGGGCCGACGAGATGCTGCCGGCCATCGACGACTTCCGCCCGCAGCTGCTGCTGATCTCGGCTGGCTTCGACGCCCACCTGCGCGATCCGCAGGCCGACCTGATGCTGGAAACCGACGATTTCGCCTGGATCACCGGTGAACTGCACGCGCTGGCACGGCGCCATGCGGCCGGCCGGGTGGTCTCGATGCTGGAGGGCGGCTATGACCTGCAGGCACTGGCCGAGTGCAGCGTGGCCCATGTCCAGGCCCTGATCTCGGCGGCCAGCGGTGGCACGTCCGGATGAACCCGAACCGGCGGCCACCGGCGCCCTTCATTGCCCCTATGCAAGGGATGGGGCAAGCTACCGTCCGTTTTCGCCCGAATCCGAACCGCGTGCGCCGAGCCCTCCGCCTGCTTCCCCTGCCTCTGAGCATCGCCATCAGCCTGCCGGTGATGGCCGATGAAAAGCCGCTCAACTGGGGCCTGTGCCCGGCCACCGACGTCATCCCCGCGTTCACCGACGCCCCGACCCCGGTCCCCGGCCAGGACAAGGCCAGCGCCGCCGCCGCGCGCGAGCAGCAGCCGACCGACATCGAGGGTGACCAGCTGCTGGGCACCACCACCGTGCCGCAGTACGAGGGCAACGTGGCGCTGCGCCGGGGTGACCAGTTCGTCGGTACCGACAAGCTCAGCTTCGACACCGAAACCGGCAATTACATCGCCGACGGCAATGTCCGCTACCAGGACGGGTCGATCCGGATGGTCGCCAAGCGTGCCGAAGGCAACCAGGAAAGCGACACCCACAAGATCACCGACATCCAGTACCAGCTGGTGTCGCGCCGGGGCAACGGCGATGCCGAGTCGGTCGACCTGCAGGGTGCGGTCGGCCAGATGCACCGCTCCACCTACACCACCTGCGACCCCTCGCAGCCGGTGTGGAAGCTGTCGGCGCCGCAGATCGAAGTGGACAACGACGAGGGCTTCGGCACCGCGCGCAACGCCGTGCTGCGCATCGGCAAGGTGCCGGTGCTGTGGGCGCCGTACTTCAAGTTCCCGATCGATGACCGCCGCAAGACCGGCCTGCTGTTCCCGCAGCTGGGCATGTCCGGGCGCAACGGCTTCGACTACGCCCAGCCGATCTACTTCAATCTGGCGCCGAACTACGACGACACGCTGACCCCGCGCTACATGAGCCGGCGCGGCCTGCTGCTCGACAACGAGTTCCGCTACCTCTACAACGGCGGCCGTGGCGAGGTGCTGACCTCGTTCATGCCCAACGACCGCCTGCGTGACCGTGACCGCGGCCGGGTGATGTTCACCGGCTACCACAACGTGGACAGCCACTGGCAGGCCCGCGCCAACCTGGCCTGGGTCAGCGACGAGCGCTATGTCGAGGATTTCGCCAACCGCCTGGTGGGGGTGACCGCCTCCAACCTGCAGAGCACGGTGGGCCTGTATGGCACCGGCACGAACTGGACGGCCGGCATCATGGCCGACCGCTGGCAGCTGACCGACTACACCCTCGACGAGCGCGCCCTGCCCTACAACCGCCAGCCGCGCCTGTACTTCAACTGGGACAAGCCGGTCCGTTCATGGCTGGAAACCGGCATCTACGCCGAAGCCGTGCGCTTCACCCACGACGACATCAACTTCAAGAACGCCGTCGGCACCGGCGAGGATCTGCAGTACACGCGGACGGGCCAACAGCTCACCTCCGGCGTGGGTGTCAGCGGTGGTTCGCGACTGGACGTGAAGCCGTATGTGTCGTTCCCGATCAGCGGCGCAGCCTGGTATGTGACCCCGACCCTGGCCTACCGCTACACCGCCTACCAGCTTGATCGCGGCCTGGTCGACGGCGTCAACGGCATCCAGGCCCAGATCCTGCGCTCGCAGGGCATCGATCCGGCCACGGCCACGCCCGAGCAGCTGCGCGGCAATACCTCGCCCAGCCGCAGCCTGCCGATCGGCAGCATCGACGCTGGCCTGTTCTTCGACCGCGAAACCAGCATCCGCGGCAAGTCCTTCCTGCAGACCCTGGAACCGCGCCTGTTCTACCTGCGCACGCCGTACCGCAACCAGGATGAGCTGCCGATCTTCGATACCCGTGACTTCACCTTCAGCTGGGGCCAGCTGTTCCGCGACTCGCGCTATACCGGCGCCGACCGCCAGAACGACGCCAACCAGCTGACCCTGGCGCTGAGTACCCGCTTCATCGACCAGACCACCGGCAAGGAACGTTTCTCGGCCTCGATCGGCCAGATCCAGTACTTCGATGAATCGCGGGTCAGCACCACCCCGGGAGGGGCGCCGGTGGAAAAGGGCAAGTCGGCCTGGATCGCCGACGGCAACTACATGATCAACGACCGCTGGACCCTGGGCGCCACCTACCAGTGGGACCCGAAGTACAAGCGCGAGGATCTGGCCAGCGTCCGTGCCCGCTACCTGATGCCCAACGACGGCGTGGTCAACCTGAGCTACCGCTACCGCATCAACGCCGGCGCGCTGCCCGGAGCCAACAAGCATGACCGCACCCTGCTGGAGCAGGCCGACCTGTCGTTCCTGTATCCGCTGAATGCGCGTTGGAGCCTGGTCGGCCGCTATTACTACTCGCTGCAGGACAAGGAGCCGCTGGAAATCATCGGCGGTGTCCAGTGGGACAGCTGCTGCCTGGCCGTGCGTGTGGTCGGCCGCCGCTATGTCCGCAATCGCGAAGGCGAGATGAACAACGCCATCCAGGTGGAGTTCGTACTGAAGGGCCTGAGCTCCATCGGCCAGGACACGGACCGCACGCTGCGCCGTGCTATCCTCGGCTACAACCGCGACGACCTCTATCTCGTGCCGCCCACCAACACCGGGGCGACCCGCGATGACTACGATCCGAATCTGATCCCATGACCAAGCGCTTCCCCGTTCTACTCGCCTCGCTGCTGGCGGTGTCCAGCGTGTCCGCCCCCCTGCAGGTGCTTGCCCAGGAGGCGCAGCCGCTCGACCGCATCGCCGCCGTCGTCGATGAGGACGTCATCCTGCAGAGTGAACTGCAGCGTGCGATCGCCAACATCAAGGCACAGTACGCCGGCCGGGAAAACCAGCTGCCGCCGGAAGACGTGCTCAGCCGCCAGGTGCTCGAGCGCCTGGTGCTGGTCAAGCTGCAGGTGGCCCGCGCCCAGGGCAGCGGCATCCGTGTCAGCGACCAGGAGCTGAACCAGGCGATGAATTCCATCGCCCAGCAGAATGGCTCGAACCTGGACGCCCTGCGCCAGCGCCTGGCCCATGACGGCATCGACTTCAACGATTTCCGCGCCTCGGTGCGTGACGAGATCACCGTGCAGCGCCTGCGCCAGAGCTTCGCGCAGAGCCGCATCAGCGTCAGCGAGGGTGAAGTCGACGCCGCGCTGAAGCAGCAGGCCACGGTGGGCAACCAGTACCACCTGGCGCACATCCTGATCGCCCTGCCGGACGGCGCCAACGCCGACCAGATCGCCACCGGCCAGAAGAAGGCCGATGGCGTGAAGGCCCTGCTGGACAAGGGCGAGCTGGACTTCAACGCAGCGGCCGTGCGCTATTCGGACAGCCCCAACGCGCTGGAAGGCGGCGACCTGGGCTGGCGCAGCCTGGATGAAATCCCGCAGGCGTTCGCGCAGATGATGGAAAAGATGAAGCCTGGCGAAGTGGTCGGCCCGATCCGCGGCCCCAGCGGCTTCCAGCTGCTGAAGCTGGTGGAAGTGCGTGATGCCAGTGCCACTGCCGGCGCCAGCACCGTCACCGAGTACCACGGCCGCCACATCCTGGTGCGCGTGGACGACCACCAGACCGACGCGGCCGCCAAAGCCAAGATCGATACCCTGCGTGCCCGCATCGCTGGCGGCGCGGACTTCGAGACCGTGGCCAAGGAGTCCTCCGAGGACAACAACAGCAAGGGCCAGGGCGGCGATCTGGGCTGGTTCCCGGCCGATGCGTTCGGTCCGGCCTTTGGCCAGCAGGTGGCCGCTATCCAGGACGGCGGCGTCAGCCAGCCGTTCCGCACCGATGCCGGTTGGCACATCCTGCAGCGCGTGGCCACTCGCCAGACCGACGTGACCAACGACAACCAGCGTGCCCAGGTCCGCGAGACCATTGGCCGCCGCAAGCTGGAAGACGAGTACAACCGCTTCCTGCAGGAACTGCGTGGCGAAGCCTACGTCAGCTTCCGCAGCGGCGACCGCGCGGAAAACACCGCCACGCCGCCGCAGTCCTGATCGATGCGCCCCGAGCTCGCTCTGGTACCGGGCGAGCCCGCCGGGATCGGCCCGGAGCTGTGCGTCCGCCTTGTCCAGCAGCCGCGTGAAGATTGCCGGCTGCTGGCCTTCGGCGACCCGGGTACCCTGCGCGCGGCTGCGGCCGCCATGAACCTGCCGCTGCAACTGCTGCCCGAGGATGCCGAAGCGCGCGTCCCCGGCGACCTGCGCCTGCGCGTGGTGGCCAATGCCGCCCCGAGCCACTTCGGCCAGGCCGATCCGGCCAATGCCGGCGCGGTCATCGGCGCCCTGCTTGGCGCTGGCCAGGCCTGCCTGTCCGGCGAACTGCACGGCGTGGTGACCGGCCCGGTGCACAAGGCGGTCATCAACGAGGGCGGCATCGCCTACAGCGGCACCACCGAACTGCTGGCCGACCAGGCCGGCGTGAAGGTGGTGATGATGCTGGCCAACCCCATCGTGCGCGTGGCCCTGGCCACCACCCATCTGCCGTTGCGCGAGGTGGCCGACGCGATCACCGCGCCCGGCCTGGAACACACCCTGCGCACCCTGCATGCCGCACTTCGGCGCGAATTCGGCCTGCCTGCACCCCGCATCGCCGTGCTCGGCCTGAACCCGCACGCCGGCGAAGACGGCCACCTGGGCCGCGAAGAGCTGGACCTGATCATTCCCCTGATGCAGCGCCTGCGCGCAGAGGGCATGGACCTGATCGGACCGCTGCCGGCCGATACCGCGTTCCTGCCGGCCAAGCTGGCCGGCTTCGACAGTGTGCTGGCGATGTACCACGACCAGGGCCTGCCGGTGCTGAAGTACTCGGGCTTCGAGCAGGCGGTGAACCTGACCCTGGGCCTGCCCTACCCACGCGTAGCGGTGGACCATGGCACCGCGCTGGATCTGGCCGGCCGCGGCATCGCCGATCCTTCCAGCCTGCAGGCGGCAACGACGTTGTGTGCGCAGCTTGCGCGGCAACGTACACTGAGCGTATGAATTCCCCGCATTCCCCCTCCGGCCCGGTGTTCACCGCCCCGGCCAAGAAGCAGCTTGGCCAGCATTTCCTGGCCGATCGCCACTACATCGACAAGATCGTGATGGCGGTCAACCCGAAAGACGGCGACCGCCTGGTCGAAATCGGTCCCGGCCAGGGCGCGATCACGCTGCCGCTGCTGCGCGTGCATCCGAAGCTGACGGTGATCGAGTTCGACCGCGACCTGATCGCGCCGCTGACCGCCGCCGCCGAGCCACTGGGCGAGCTGACCATCGTCCACCGCGACGTGCTGCGCGTGGATTTCACCGAGCTGGCTGCCGGCCAGCCGATCCGCCTGGTCGGCAACCTGCCCTACAACATCTCCTCGCCGATCCTGTTCCATGCACTGGAACATGCCGCGGTGATCCGCGACATGCATTTCATGCTGCAGAAGGAAGTGGTCGACCGCATGGCCGCCGGCCCGGGCAGCAAGGTGTACGGCCGGCTCAGCGTGATGCTGCAGGCGTACTGCCAGGTGACCTCGCTGTTCGTGGTGCCGCCGGGTGCGTTCCGGCCGCCGCCGAAGGTCGATTCGGCCGTGGTGCGGCTGGTACCGCGCGACCCGGCCTCGATCAACATCAACGACCACAAGCGTTTCGCCGAGGTGGTCAAGGCCGCCTTCGGGCAGCGCCGCAAGACCCTGCGCAATGCGCTCAACAACGTCGTGACGGCCGAGCAGTTCGTGGCCGCCGGCGTGCGCCCCGATGCCCGCGCCGAACAGCTGGATGTGGCTGAATTCATCGCTTTGGCCAATGCCTCCTGATTACACTGCCGGTATGGAAGACGCTGACGTTTATGCCATCTCCGTCGAAGTCGCACCGCGCTTCCTCGACGATCAATCCGCGCCGGAAGACGGGCGCTATGCGTTCGCCTACACGATCCGCATCCACAACCAGGGGCGCGTTGCCGCGCGCCTGGTTGCACGCCACTGGCGCATCACCGACGCCAACGGCCGCGTCGAGCATGTCGATGGCGACGGGGTGATCGGGGAGCAGCCGCGCCTGCGTCCCGGTGAAGACTTCCATTACACGTCCGGTGTCATGCTGGGGACCGATCACGGGACCATGCAGGGCCACTACGACATGGTCGCCGACGACGGCACCGAATTTGCCGCGCCGGTCGCACCTTTCGTGCTGGCCATCCCGCGTACCCTGCACTGACACGGAGGCCGAACGATGAGTGTGTGGGCGATCGGCGACCTGCAGGGCTGCTATGACGTCACCCAGCGGCTGCTGGAGAAGATCCGCTTCGATCCGGCGCAGGACACCCTGTGGTTCTGCGGCGACCTGGTCAACCGCGGTGGCCAGTCCCTGGAAACACTGCGGCTGGTTCATTCGCTGCGCGAGCACAGCGTGGTGGTGCTGGGCAACCATGACCTTTCGCTGCTGGCCGTCGGTGCCCGCACCGAAGAGGAACAGCGCAAGGTCAACCCGGACCTGCTGCGCATCGTGCAGGCCGAGGACCGCGACGAACTGCTGGACTGGCTGCGCCTGCAGAAGCTGGTGCACGTGGACCGCGAGCTGGGCTGGATGATGGTGCACGCCGGCCTGGCGCCGAAGTGGACCACGCAGATGGCCGAGAAGCATGCCGCCGAAGTCGAGGCACAGCTGCACGGCGCCGGCTACCGCAAGTTGTTCCGCAACATGTACGGCGACAAGCCGAGCTGGGCACCGAACCTGTCCGGCTACGACCGTTCACGCGCGATCATCAACGTGCTCACCCGCATGCGCTACTGCACCCCGCGTGGGCGCATCGGCATCGAGGACAAGGGCACGCCGGGCACGCAGGAACAGGGGCTGTATCCCTGGTTCGAAGTGCCGGGTCGCGTCGAGCGTGACCTCAAGGTCGTCTGCGGCCACTGGTCGGCGCTGGGCCTGACCATCACCCAGGGCGTGCACGCCATCGACACCGGCGCGGTGTGGGGCGGCAAGCTGACTGCCATCCAGCTCGATACCGATGAACTGCGCGTGGTGCAGGTACCAGGCCGCGATGTACCCGCCCCCGTGCCCAACGCCCGCCCGCCCGCCCGCCCGGCGCACGAGCGCCCGGCTGCGTCGGCGCAGGGCAAGGAACAGGGCGGCGGTAACGCTCCGGCCGGCACCCCGGGCAATCGCGGCCCGCGCCGTCGTCGTCGCCGTGGTGGCGGTGGTGGTGGCGCCGCGGGCCCCGGCAACAGCAGTCCCCCACCGCAGGCATGACGCGGCGCGGCTGGGCACCATGGATGGTGCTGCTGACGCTGGCCCTGGCCAGCGGCTGCCAGCCCACTTCGGCCCCGGCCCCCACCGGCGGCGGAAACGCCGGCCGCACGCCATCGCAACCGCAGGCGCCTTCGCCGCCACTGGTGGCTGCAGCGCGCGCGCAGATCGGCGTCACCACCCGCTACGACCCTGCCTACCAGGTGCTGGCCTATCCCGGTGGAGACGTCCCGGTTGATCGCGGCGTGTGCACCGACGTGGTGGTGCGCGCGCTGCGCAGCCTGGACGTGGACCTGCAGGCCCGCGTGCATGAGGACATGCGCGGCAACTTCAGTGCCTATCCGGCGATCTGGGGCCTGTCACGACCGGATCGCAACATCGATCATCGCCGCGTACCGAACCTGATGCGCTGGTTCGAACGGCAGGGCTGGCAGCAGCCGATCACGGCCCTCGCCGCCGACTACGCAGCCGGCGACATCGTCGCCTGGAAGCTCAACGGCAACGGCCTGCTGCACGTGGGCATCGTCTCCGACCGCAGGCTGGCCAACGGCACGCCGCTGGTGCTGCACAACATCGCGCGCGGCACGCGCGAAGAGAATCTGCTGTTCCAGCACGCCATCATCGGGCATTACCGGATGCCGTAGGCAATCCTGTAGAGCCGAGCCATGCTCGGCTACGGGATGTGTCCGGCAACAGCAGCCGAGCATGGCTCGGCTCTACAGGAAACCATCTTCAGCGGCGCACGTAGTGCACGAAGCGGAACGCGTGGGCATGGCGTTCGTCGGCCGGGTGCGGCTCGCTGCTCACTTCCCGCCAGTCCTGCGCATCCACCTCGGGGAAATGGGTATCGGCGGGGACTTCGGCATCCACCCAGGTCAGGCACAGGTCACTGGCCTGGTCCAGCAGCTGGTGGAAGATCTCGCCGCCGCCGATGATGCACAACTCGCTGGCGCCCTCGCGTTCGGCAATCGCCTTCGCCTCGTCCAGCGACGCCACCGCCCGCATGCCCTCGAACGGCACCTGGCCGCTGCGGGTCAGCACCAGGTTGGTCCGCCCCGGCAGTACGCGGCCGATCGACTCGGCCGTCTTGCGCCCCATCAGGATCGGCTTGCCCAGGGTGAGCGCCTTGAAGTGCTTGAAATCATCCGGCAGGTGCCAGGGCATTGCATTGCCCTGGCCAATGCCACGGTTGCGGTCCAACGCCACGATCATCGACAGCTTCATTTGTCCGGATACAACTCGTTGAAGATTTTCATCGCCGCGCTACGTCCACCGAGTACTGTCGCAACCGCTGAACAATAGAGCAGGAACAGTATTGCCGCAGTAGTCGGCTTGAGGTCAGTAATCATGACCCAAAGGTCCACATCCTTTCCCGCGACCGCCGCATTGGCGACTGCCAGGAGAGGAGTAATCAACACACCAACAGTCAATGCAACGGCCAGGGAGCCGGACATCGACATCAAGCCTTCCGCCAGCTTTTCCCGTGCCTTTCGTGAATGTTTGCTCATTGCTCCTCCACTTAGTGAATCCGAGAAACAATCTGCATCAGTCAGGTCTCACCAGCTGATACGCAGCATGCCAAACATCAATCACACCGCCACCGGCGCCTTGATCGCCGGGTGCGGATCGTAGCCGTCGATGCGGATGTCGTCGAACTGGAAGCCGAACAGGTCGGTCACGTCCGGGTTCAACCACAGCTTCGGCAGCGCGCGCGGTTCGCGCGCCAGCTGCTCGCGGGCCTGCTCGAAATGGTTGGAGTACAGGTGCGCATCGCCCAGCGTATGCACGAAGTCGCCCACGCCCAGGCCGGTGGCCTGCGCAACCATGTGGGTCAGCAGCGCGTAGCTGGCAATGTTGAACGGCACGCCAAGGAAGATGTCGCCGCTGCGCTGGTACAGCTGGCAGCTGAGCTTGCCATCCACCACGTAGAACTGGAAAAGGTTGTGGCACGGCATCAACGCCATCTGCGAAAGCTCGCCCACGTTCCAGGCGCTGACCACCAGCCGCCGCGAATCGGGGTTGCGCTTGATCTCGTCCACCAGCCACTGCATCTGGTCGATCTCGCGACCATCGGCGGTGGCCCAGCTGCGCCACTGCTTGCCGTAGACCGGGCCGAGGTCGCCGTTCGCATCGGCCCACTCGTCCCAGATGCGTACCTGGTTGTCCTTCAGGTAGCCGATGTTGGTGTCGCCCTTCAAGAACCACAGCAGCTCGTGGATGATCGAGCGCAGGTGCAGCTTCTTGGTGGTGACCAGCGGGAAGCCTTCGTTGAGGTTGAAGCGCATCTGCCAGCCGAACACGCTGCGGGTGCCGGTGCCGGTGCGATCACTCTTCTCCGCGCCGTGTTCGAGCACGTGCGAGAGCAGGTCCAGGTAAGCCTTCATGCCTTGTCCTCGGCGACCACCGGCAGCTGCGGCTGCAGCACCGGCGCGCGGCGCGACATCGCCAGCAGCACCAGGCCGAAGGCGATCAGCGGCAGGCTGAGGATCTGACCACGGGTCAGCCAGTCGAAGGCCACGTAGACGCCGTTGTCGGGCATGCGCACGAACTCCACGGCAAAGCGGAACAGGCCGTACATCAGCGCGAACAGGCCGCCGACCAGGTAACGGTGGCGCGGCTTGGCCGACACGGCCCACAGCACCACGAACATCACCAGGCCTTCCAGGAAGGCTTCATACAGCTGCGACGGATGACGGGCGAACTGGTTCAGGGCGCCGGTGGCGAACTGCGACTGCAGGGTCGCATGGTCCAGCTGGTTCAGCGGCGCCGGCAGGCCGGAAGGGAACACCACGCCCCAGGTGCCGTCGGTGTACTTGCCCCACAGCTCGGCGCCGATGAAGTTGCCGATGCGGCCGAAGCCCAGGCCCAGTGGCACCAGCGGCGCCATGAAATCCATGGTGTCGAAGAAGTGCAGCGCGTGCTTGCGCGACCACCACCAGCAGGCGCCCAGCACGCCGAGCAGGCCGCCGTGGAAGCTCATGCCGCCATCCCACACCTTGAACAGCAGCAGCGGGTTGTGCAGGAAATCGCCCAGCGCGTAGAACAGCATGTAGCCGATGCGCCCACCCAGCACCACGCCGAGCATGGCGTAGAACAGCAGGTCGGAGAATCCATTGGCGTCGACGCCCGGCAGGCGACCGGCGGCGATGCGCTTGCGGCCCAGCAGCCAGGCGGCGGTGAAGCCCAGCAGGTACATGATGCCGTACCAATGCACCTTGATCGGCCCCAGCGAGAGGGCGATGGGGTCGATGTCGTGGAAATAGATCATGGAAGGTGCCTTGCGGTTGAACGCCTATTCTCGGGCCAGTGCCGCCCCGGCTCAACCAAGGATCTGCGGCGAGTTCGGCAACGCGTCATCGTTCGACCGCGTCGAGGCCGGAAAGTGCCCTTCCACCAGGCTGGAGACCTCGTCGATGGCATCCTGCAGCGCTTCCACCGGATTGGAACCACGCAGCCCCTCGCGCAGATGCGTGCAGACCCGCTGCCACTGCGCCGGGCTGACCCGGCCGTGCAGGCCCCGGTCGGCCACGATCTCGATGGCGTGGTCGGCCAGCAGCAGGTAGATCAGTACGCCGTTGTTGTGGGCCGTGTCCCAGGTGCGCAGGCGCGCGAAGGCGTGTTCGGCCGCCTGGCGCGGGGTGACCTTGTGCCACAGCGCGGCCAGTGGCAGGTCCGCTTCCACCGCGAACATCACCTGCCCGCCATGGCGCTGCTCACCGGCCGCGATGGCCTCGGTGATCGCCTGCAGCGTGGCCGGCGGGAACGCGCGCCGTACCGATGGGGAAAACACGTGGCGACACAGTCGTTGGATCATCACCAGCCCCCCGAAGCACCGCCACCGCCGGAGCGGCCACCACCGCCGCCCCAACCGCCGCCCCAACCGCCGCCACCGCCGAATCCACCACCGCCACCGAAGCCGCCTCCGCCGCCCCAGCTGCCACCACCCCAGCCGCCGCCACCGGCAAAGCGGCCCGGGTGGCCGGAGAGCATGGCAACGATCAGGCCCACGACGCCCGCCAGGCCACTGGCCAGCAGCGTGGACGTGAACAGAAACGCCGCCAGCGCTGCACCCGCGCCACCGAGCAGGCCACGCAGCGGGCGCGGCACGCGCGAGAACACGCCGCGCAGGATGCTGCCAGCGAACACGCCGATGAACAGCGCCAGGAACCAGGTATCGCCGCCACCGCCGGGTTCCCGCCCACGATGGCCGCTGACCGGTGCCGGCAGCGTTTCGCCATCGATCAGCTTGACCAGCACCGCCGTGGCATCGGTGATGCCGCCGGCGTAGTCGCCACTGCGGAAACGCGGCACCAGGTATTCCTGGATGACCCGGTTGGCGATGGCATCGGGGATGGCGCCTTCAAGACCATAGCCCGGCTCGATGCGCACACGCCGGTCATCCTTGGCCACCACCAGCAGCACGCCGTCATCCACGCCCTTGCGGCCGATCTGCCACTGGTCGAAGACCCGCGTGGTGTACTGGGCGATGTCCTCCGGCTGGGTGCTGGGCACCACCAGCACCTGCAGCTGGCTGCCCTTGCGCTGCTGGAGGTCCAGCGCCTGCTGTACCAGCGCCTGCTTCTGCGCGGCATCCAGCGTGCCGGTGGTATCGACCACCGGCGAATCCAGCGCCGGAATCGGCGCCAGCTGCTGCGCCTGCGACGCCAGCGGCAGCCACAGCAGCAGGGCCAGCAGCGCAGTGGCCAGGCGCATCGGTCAGTGGCCCGGCTGCGGCGCCGGCTGCTGCGGCGCGTTGCCGAAATCGACCGCCGGTGCGTTGGAAATCTGCGCTTCGTTGTCCACGGTGAAGTTCGGCTTGGTCTTGTAACCGAAGATCTTGGCGGTGATCACCTGCGGGAACGAGCGGATGTAGGTGTTGTAGTCCTGCACTTGCTGAATGTAGCGGCCGCGGGCAACGGTGATGCGGTTTTCGGTGCCTTCCAGCTGCGCCTGCAGGTCGCGGAAATTCTGGTCGGACTTCAGCACCGGGTAGTTCTCGGTGACCACCAGCAGCCGCGACAGCGCACTGCCAAGTTCGCCCTGGGCCTGTTGGAACTGCTTCAGCGAGGCCTCGTCATCTGCGTTGACGTTGATCTGGCCAACCCGCGAACGGGCGTTGGTGACTTCGGTCAGCACGCGCTCTTCCTGGCTGGCGAAGCCCTTCACGGTCTGCACCAGGTTGGGCACCAGGTCGGCGCGGCGCTTGTACTGGTTGAGCACTTCCGACCAGCTGGCCTTGACCGCCTCATCCTTCTGCTGGATGGCGTTGTAGCCGCAGCCGGACAACAGGGAGGCCAGCAGCATCAGGGGCAGGACACGGGTGAACAGGCGCATGGCGGAGGTTCCGGGTGGGCTTGGCGCCGAGCATGCCACGGTCGGTGTTAACGAACGTGTGGAGATGAACAGGAATCCGGCAGGGCCGACCGGTCCAGGCCAGGAGGTCGCTGAAGCGATGGGTCTGGCGCATTGCCTGAACTAGGCCTGGGGGCGGCTCTGCCCCTGGCTTCCGCGTTCCGTCGGCCAGGTCCTCCGGGCAGGGCAATCGCGGGCCCATTTCGTACTTGTTGCATGGCTCAGCACAGTTTCCGCATCAGATAGTTCAGGAATCCCGCACTTGAACTGCCCGCCCGCTCAGATGCAGCAGCCATCGGTCGGGAAATGGGCATGGACCTCAATCATGCACAGACTTATTCCAACAGCAGCCATCATCGCTGTACTCACACCTACGGCTTGCGCCCAGCCAACCCCGGGGCCCACGCGGGATGCTCCGACGTCCGGGCCTGTCCTTATCCCGCCTGCCCTCACCACGCCAGCCGATGCCAAGACCCGGGACATGCTGCTTCACGTAGAGGGTGACAGCTATATGGGCAAGGCTTACATCGTGTCCGCATCGACGCAGGAGGTCAGCACTGCGCTTCGTGCACGAGACTATTTTTCCAGCTCATTCCGCCAGAGGGATGGCGCTCAACCTATCCTGGGGGACATGGAGCGGGCGTGGATGAAGGTCTACGGGCACTTCCACCCTGAGAAAAGTGCAATCGTGTTCGCGAAGAAGCTTGATGCAATCGATGTAGCGGCCACGTTGGGGGTCATCGCCCCCGAAGAGAAGTCGCGCTGGCGTACTTACGTAGAACAGCTGTCTCCATCCGATCTCGATCCCACAGGTGGCTCGTTCACTGATCTGACAGTGGATCGACTGACGTTCTCCAGTTCCCACATTGACACTGCGCGACGCAGGTCAGGCGACAAGCACGTTGTTTTGATCGACCTGACGGATATGACAGGCGCTCCTTCGCAAACGCTGCTTTGGTATGCGGAACGGCGCCAGGAACAACGCCGTGTCAAATGGAAAGCCTTCGCCTCCATTCCGGGGGTCGCCGGTGTGCCCTACCCGCATTGGGAGACCGAGATGATCACGGAGAACCACGCCAGCCAGGAATTCTCAGACCAGATGCAGGCGCTGGTATCAACGCTCCCGGCGGGCCCTGAAAGATCATTGGATGTCATCTCGAATCTGTTCAATCCAAGCGAAGAGACGCCGGTTCAGCGCATCGCCCCTCGTCTGCCCATGGATGGCGCGACGACGATGCTGCAGTGGCTCCCAATCCAGAGGATTCAACCGGGCAACAACTCTGGCCAGATTCGTTCGCTATCCAGTGACCAATTCCATGTCACGTCAGCCTCCAACAGGTCATACGGCTACGTTGCCGCGAAGAAGGACGGGGGCGTCGTGGCTTGGCGAATGGGTGAAAGTCAGCGGATGATCGAGACAAAGGTCGACCGAAAGGGGCGGTTATGGGTCCTGATCGCAACCGTGCCAAGTCTGACGCAACAGATTCTCACGTCCTGCCCTGTGCAGATCAGCGTTGATGCGACTGGGTCCATCCGAAGCAACCGTTGTATGCAGAGCACCATGGCGCCTCGGTGGCAACTCGATGTAGACGGCAACTCCTATCTCTACTCGGAGTCTCACATGGCGACAGAAGAGCGCTTCCCTGAGCGGATCATGGACACAGGATCAGGAGAAGTCATCGCGATGAAGGAGCTATGGAAAGACAGAACCAACTTGAGGCGGCGCGTCTTTGGCTACATGCAATCCTGCTCCTCAGGTCCGGCACCCGATCTGGGAGACGGACTCTTCTGGTTCACGAGTTGCGGCCTGGTGGGTGTTGCACCTGCTTCAGGCGATGTGGTCAAGAGCTTTCCACTGAGGTCCGGAAGCACTGGACGCTTGGTGTTAGGGAGCGCCGCGGGCGACTGGGTTGCCGAAGAAGCTCGTGATCCAACAGACCAGAGGGAAGTTCTTCGCATTCATCGTCTTTCCACCGGGGAAGCAGCATTTGAGGTTGAACGAAAAACTGGTACTCAGGCACTGGCACGTACGGCTCATGGCAGGCTGCTCGCGATGACGGTTACAGGCGCTTCGCCGGGCCGTTACGTCGATGTCTGGCGCATGGATTCCGGCAAGCACGTCTCGCGCCTCGCCATTCCAGAAGGAATCGCATTGAAATCCCTTGCATTCAATCGAGCGGGGACGGAGCTCTGGGTCCATGCACATCAATTTGCCGACAAGGACTCCGGCGTACTTATCTGGACGGTGCCGGAATCATTGCAGGATGGTACAGACGACAACTGGAGCCCTGACGAGGCCGTAGTAAAGAAACACTAGCCAGTCCGATCCATCCACGCACTAGTCTCTGCAGAAGCCGATACTCCAGGCATTCGTGTCGACCAAGGTCGACACCTATCAGAGCAGAATCAGGGTCAGAGCCCGTTGCGCAGCAACGGGATCCGACCCGTGCAGTTCCGCCAGACCGCGGGAAACTGTCAGGGGTGGGGCGGTGTGGGCGTGCAGGACCGCAGGCGCCATGGATGGCGCCTACGAGCCCCCAGGGATGGGTTTACGGCGTGTCCTGCACGCCCACACCGCCCCGCCCAACCCTCAGCAAACCAGCTTTTGACGTTGAGGGTGCCGGCCAGCGGCCGGCACTACCGCTTCGGCGGGTGCAGGGCTGCAAGCCCTGCCGGAACCCCACATCATTCAACAAGCTTCAGCCACCGCAGTACGGGGACGCCCCAGCCATGCCAGCAGCAATCCCACCGCCGCCAGCAGGCCACCGGCGACCGGCACCGCCGCGTACCCCAGCCCCGAGCTGATCACCGCACCACCCAGCGCCGCGCCTACGGCATTGCCGAGGTTGAACGCACCTACGTTGATCGACGAGGCCAGGCCCGGCGCTTCGCTGGCCGCCTGCATCACCCGGATCTGCAGCGGCGGCACAATGGCGAACGTCGCCGCACCGAACAGCAACACACCCACCGCCGCGGTGGCGTGACTCATGAAGGCCAGCGGCAGCACGAACATCAGCATGGCCAGCGCCGCCAGCAGGATGCGGGTGGCGCCATCCAGAGACCAGTCGGCCATGCGCCCACCGATGCCGTTGCCGAAGGTGAAGCCGATACCGATCAGCGCCAAGGACATCGCGATGAAGGTGTTGGAGGCGCCGGTCAGTTCGGTCAGCACCGGCGCCACGTAGGTGTAGAGGGTGAACATCGCACCCGCCCCGAGCACCGTGGTGCCCATCGCCAGCAACACCTGCGGCTGCAGGATCGCCTTCAGTTCGCGGCGCACGTCCGGGCGCGGACCCGGCGCAGACGCCGGCAGCGCGAAGCCCAGCGCAGTGATCGCGACCAGGCCCAGCACCGCAGTCCCGGCGAAGGACAGGCGCCAGCCCAGCTGCTGGCCCACCCAGGTGGCCACCGGCACGCCGCCAATGTTGGCGATGGTCAGGCCCATGAACATGGTGGCCACGGCAGCAGCCTGCTTGTCCTTCGGCACCAGGCTGGCGGCGACCACCGCGCCGATGCCGAAGAAGGCACCGTGGTTGAGGCTGGTGACCAGCCGCGACAGCAGCAGCAGGCCGTAGTTCGGCGCCAACGCGGACAGCAGGTTGCCCACCACGAAGATCGACATCAGCAGCATCAGCGCGGTGCGCTTGCCGAAACGGCCCATCAGCAGGGTCATCACCGGCGCGCCGAGCATCACGCCGACGGCATACGCGGTGATCAGCATGCCCGCGGTAGGAATTCCGACGCCCACACCGTCGGCGATGACCGGCAGCAGGCCCATCGGGGCGAATTCAGTGGTGCCGATGGCGAATGCACCGACGGCAAGGGCCAGCAGAGCGGCTCTGGAGGTCATGGGGGTTCCTGGGGGCGGAAACGGGCAGGTGCGCAGCCTGCGCGCTTTGCCACGGGCGATTAAGCCTCGCCCCGGGAAAACACTGTTGATCCTGGTTCACAAGTGGAGGCCGCAACCCCGCTACATATGCAAAAACCGCAGCGCCGGTGCAGAGCCGGGCCCATGCTCGGCTGCTTCCTGCCGGTCAGCCGAGCATGGGCTCGGCTCTACATGACCTCGCATCCACAACGAAGAACCCCCGGCAGGGCCGGGGGTTAGGGATCACGCGCTTACCAGTTGCCGGCGCCGGGCACGTTGTGCTCGCGGGCGCGACGGCGCATCAGCAGGTTCAGCCACTCCACCAGCACCGAGAAGCCCATCGCGGCGTAGATGTAGGGCTTGGGCACGTGCACGTCCAGGCCGTCCAGGATCAGCACCGCACCGATCATCAGGATGAAGGCCAGGGCCAGCATCTTCACCGTCGGGTTGGCATCGATGAAGCGGCCCAGCGGGTTGGCAGCCAGCAGCATCACCAGCACCGACAGCAGGATGGCGGCCACCATCACCGGGATGTGGTCGGCGATGCCGACGGCGGTGATCACCGAGTCCAGCGAGAACACGATGTCGATCACCGCGATCTGCGCGATCACGTAGCCGAACACGGCCGAGGCCTTGGTGGTGCTGGGATCTTCATCTTCGCCGCCGCTGATCAGTTCCTTGATCTCCATGCAGCCCTTGATGATCAGGAACAGGCCACCAACGATCAGCACCAGGTCGCGGATGGAGATGCCCATGCCGGCCACGGTGAACAGGTTGGCGGCCATGTGCGCCAGGTAGGCCAGCGACACCAGCAGGCCGATCCGGGTGATGCAGGCCACCGCGATGCCGAGCTTGCGCGCGAACGGGCGGCGTTCTTCCGGCAGCTTGCTGACCGCGATGGAAATGAACACCAGGTTGTCGATGCCGAGCACGATTTCCAGCGCGCTGAGGGTGAACAGGGTCACCCAGGCGTTGGGGTCGGCGAGGAACTCAAAGGACATGGGAACTCTTCAAGGCAGTGGGGGAATGGGATTTCAGCCGTAGCTGCCGGCCAACACGTGCGGAACCACGACCAGGGCCCAGCACAGCAGCACGTTCATCATCAGCACGAACACCGCCGCCGAGCCCATGTCCTTGGCGCGACCGGCCAGTTCGTGGATCTCGCTGCCGTAGCGCTCGATCACCGCCTCGATGGCCGAGTTGGCCAGTTCCATCGCCAGCACCAGCAGCATCGAGCCGATCAGCAGCGCGCGCTCGACCGGGGTCTGGCCCAGCCAGATCGCGACCGGGGTCAGCAGGATCAGCAGGTAGACCTCCAGCCGGAACGACGATTCGTGCAGCCAGGCGGCGCGCAGGCCCTGCCAGGACCAGCGGGCGGCCTGGAAGATGCGGCGCGGGCCGCGGGGCAGATGACCGAACTGGTCAGCCACGGGTGGAACATCCAGCAACAGGGGCGCGGCGCAGCGACCGCTCAGACGCACGGCAGGGAATCATGGGTGCACGGGAATAGGCAGATGGCCACCATTTTGCCACAAGGCCGCCGACCATACCCCCGGCCGCTGCGGCGAACGGCCTGCCCGGGGAAAGCGCCACGCCGCGTCCTGCTCCTATGATGGTTACCCCTTCCCTGCTGGAGCGCCTGATGTCCCGTCGCCGTACCTGCCTGCTGATGCTGGGCCTGCTGACTGCCGCACCGCTGGCCCAGGCCCTGGGCCCGGCCACGTCGCCCCGGGTCCCCGAACAGGTCTCCAACGTGGCCTGGGCCGGCGACATGGCGCGCTTCGCCAGCGCCGACCAGGCCAACCCGCCGCCGCGCGGTGGCATCGAATTCATCGGCAGCTCCTCGATCCGCTTCTGGGAGAGCCTGGCCACCGACTTCCCCGGCCAGCCGGTGTTCAATCGTGGCTTCGGCGGCTCGGAAGTGCGTGACAGCACCTGGTATGCCGGCCAGATCGTGGTGCCGTATGCGCCGTGCAAGGTGTTCTTCTACGCCGGTGACAACGACCTCAACAGCGGCCGCACCGCGACCCAGGTGCGCGACGACGTGGTCGCCTTCGTGCAGCGCGTGCACCGCGACCTGCCGAAGACCACGGTGGAGTACCTGTCGATCAAGCCGAGCCCGTCGCGTGCGCACCTGCTGCCGGCGATCAACGAGGCCAACGCGCTGATCAAGGCCGCCCTGGCCAAGCTGCCCAATACCGGTTTCATCGATATCTACACGCCGATGCTGGGTGCCGATGGCCAGCCGGATGCGACGCTGTTCCGCGAGGACATGCTGCACATGACCCCGGCCGGCTATGCGATCTGGACCAGGGCAGTGGCGCCAAAGGTCAACTGCAACTGAGGGACTGCGGACGCCCGGCATGGCCCGGCGCTACCGCAACCCCACCCACGCATCGCGTGGACCTACCGACATTCCAGCAGGATGGGGTCAGAGCCCGTTGCGCAGCAACGGGATCCGACCCCGGCAGGTCGCCGCGTCAGCGGAAGATGACCGTCGCTTCGGTACCCTGCCCCGGCTCGCTGGCCAGGCTGACCTTCCAGCCGAAGCGGTCGCACAGCCGGCGCACGATCGACAGGCCCAGGCCGGTGCCCTGCGGGCGGCTGGGTTCGGCGCGATAGAACGGCTCGAACGCCCGTGACAGCGCTTCGGCGGACATGCCGATACCGGTATCGCGCACCACCACCCGATCGTTGTGCACGTGCACGTCGATGCGCCCTTCGTCGGTGTAGCTGCACGCGTTGCGCACCAGGTTGCTGACCACCACCTGCAGCACCCGCGGCGGCGCATGCAGCTGCACCGGGCCATCGCTGTGCAGGTGCACCGACACCGGGCGGGACCCCAGTAGTTCATTGGCGTTGTCCACTTCATAGCGGACGATGTCGTTGACGTCGAACAGCTCGATCTGCGGTTCGACGTCGGCCTCGCGGGCGAGGATCAGGAACGCATCGATCACCGCTTCCATGTCGCGGCCAGCCCGCTGGATGCGCTGCAGGCTGCGGCGCAGGCGCGGCTGCAGGGTTTCATCACCCAGTGCCATGTCGCTGGCAACGCGGATGACGGTCAGCGGCGTACGCAGTTCATGGCTGGCATCGCGGGTGAAATTGCGCTCGCGCGCCACGTGCGCGCTGACCCGGTTTGCCAGCGAGTGCAGCGCCGCCGCCAGCTGCCGGGTCTCGCCCTGCATGTCGGCGGGCAGCTTGTTCGGCTCCAGGTCGGCCGCCTCGGGGTGGCCCGGGTCCCAGCGCGAGACGCGCCGTGCCAGCCAGTTCACCGGCGACACCAGGCGCTTGGACGCACGGTAGGTCACCCAGCTGGCGCCATACACCGCCAGCAGGGTCAGCAGCACCGGCACGATGCCGAACCAGAACGCCAGCATCTCTGCGCGCGAACGCAGGAACACCAGGTACAGGCGGCCGGCCGGGCGCACATCGACCAGCACCAGCTGGTCGTCCTTGGGCAGTTCGTGGAAGCCGGGTTCCAGATTGCGCAGGTTGGCCGGTAACGACAGTGCCGACTGCCCGCTTTCCAGCAGGTAGCCACGGATGTTCTGGGTGTTGGGCGGCGGCTGCACCGGCGACGCTTCGTGCAGCGTCCAGTAGTACGCGGCCTCTTCGCGCAGGGCAGCGCCCACCAGGCTGTGCTTGATCACCAGCGAGACCAGCCACGCACCCAGCAGGATGCCCAGGCTGGCCAGCACTGCCTGCAGGATGAAGGCGATACGGATCTTGCGCGGCAGGCCGTGCGGCATTGCGGGGTCCCGGTCAGAGCGCTGCGATTATAGGCAGCGCGCCACGCCGTGCGGGTGCATGGGCGATGACCGGCGGCAATGCCGGCCGGTCATGCCCTGCCCTCGTACGTGGCCACCACCCGGCCGGGCCTGCTGCTGCACCGGCGCGGGCCCTGCTCAGGCCATCGGCTGGGCGATGTCGGCAATGCGGTAGCCGGCACTCTGCACGGTATGCAGCAGCGGACGGTCGAACGGCTTGTCGATGATCTTGCGCAGGTTGTACAGGTGGCTGCGCAGCGTGTCCGAATCCGGCAGCCCGTTGCCCCAGATCTCGCGCTCGATCTCCTGGCGGGTGACCACGCGCGGCGATTCGCGCATCAGGATGGTCAGCAGGCGCAGGCCGATCGGCGAAAGCTGCAGCTCGGTGCCGGCACGGGTGGCACGCATGCTGACCGGGTCGAGCACCAGGTCGGCGACCTTCAGCACTTCCGAACCGACCTGGCGACGTTCGCGACGGATCAGCGCGCGCAGGCGGGCTTCCAGCTCCTGGATCGCGAACGGCTTGGTCAGGTAGTCATCGGCACCAAAACCGAGGCCGGTGAGCTTGTCGTCCAGCGTGTCGCGTGCCGTGAGCATCAGCACCGGGGTGGACTTGCGCGCATCATTGCGCAGGCGACGGCACACTTCGATGCCATCCAGGCGCGGCAACATGAGATCGAGCACCACGACGTCATAGCTGTTCTCCGCCGCAAGGCGGTAGCCATCCAGGCCGTCCTGTGCATAGTCGACTTCGAAGCCGCGACCTTCCAGGTATTCCCCGATCATCTCGGAGATGTTGCGGTTGTCTTCGACCACCAGCACCAAGCCGGAGGTCTCCTTCGTCTGACGCATGTGATTCCCTCTAACTTCAGCTTTGTGAAACATGCCGGATCGACGGTGGACGTGATGTGAAGTTCCGTCAAGAGGAAATCAAACGGTTCAGAGCAGTGGCCTGAGCAGCGGCCAGACATTGTCGAGAACCTTCGGCTGCGCCTGTGCGGTGGGATGCAGGCCGTCAGCCTGCATCATGCCCGGCTGCAGCGCCACACCCTCCAGCAGGAAGGGCAGCAGCGGCACCCTGTACTGCGTGGCCAGAGCCTTGTACGCCGCAGCCAGGCGCTGGCGGTAGGCGGGCCCGTAGTTGGGCGGCACATCGATGCCCAGCAGCAGTACCTTGGCGCCGGCCTTCTGGCTGGCCTGCACCATTTTCTCCAGGTTGCCCTGCACCTGGGCCGGGGTCAGCCCGCGCAGTGCGTCGTTGCCGCCCAGGGCAATCACCACCACCGTCGGCTTTTCCTTCGCCAACAAGCCCGGCAGGCGGGTCAGCGCGCCCGCGGTGGTCTCGCCGCTCATGCTGGCGTTGACGATGCGCGGCGGGGTTTTCGACTGCTGCCTGACCCGCTGCTGCAGCAGGCTGACCCAGCCGGCGTCAGCGGGGATATTGTGGGCAGCACTGAGGCTGTCGCCGAGCACCAGCACGGTGCCGGCCGGACCTTTGGCACAGGCCAGCCCCGGCAACAGCAGGAACGCTAGCAGCAGCACCATCATCGCGCCGGCTCGCCGGCTCCATCCCGTCTTGCGCATTGGAGTCTCCTCATCGACAGCCTGCCCCCCCGCAGCGCGCCCGTCGCCATCGCCGTCGACCAGGTCGGCAAGTCCGTGCAGGGCCCGGAGGGTGAAGTCCACATACTGGACAACATCACCCTGACGGTCCATGAAGGCACCAGCGTGGCCATCGTCGGCGCCTCCGGTTCCGGCAAGACCACCCTGCTCGGCCTGCTTGCCGGGCTGGACCTGCCCAGTCGCGGCCGCATCGCGCTGGCGGGCCAGGACCTGTCGGCGCTGGACGAGGAGGCCCGCGCCCAGCTGCGCGCGCGCGAAGTCGGCTTCGTGTTCCAGAGCTTCCACCTGCTGCCGGCGCTGACCGCCGCCGAGAACATCGCGCTGCCACTGGAACTGGCCGGGCGCGAGGATCGTGCGCGGGTCGATGAGGTGCTGGCCCAGGTCGGCCTGTCCCATCGCGCCCGCCACTACCCGCGCCAGTTGTCCGGCGGTGAACAGCAACGCGTGGCACTGGCGCGTGCCTTCGTCACCCGCCCACGCATCCTGTTCGCCGACGAACCGACCGGCTCGCTGGACCACGCCACCGGCCAGCACATCAGCGACCTGCTGTTCGAACTCAACGCCGGCAGCGGCACCACCCTGGTGCTGGTCACCCACGACCTGCGCCTGGCCCAGCGTTGCCAGTACATCCACCGCATCGACAACGGCCGCCTGCTGCCGGTCGAGCGTGGGGCGCAGGCATGAACCTGCTGCGGCACGCGTGGCGCGCGCTGCGCCGCGAGGCGCTGGCCGGCGACCTGCTGACCGTGTTCGCCGCGCTGGTGCTGGGCGTGGCGGTGATGACCGCGGTGGGCACGCTGGTGAACCGGGTCAACCTGGCGCTGACCGGCAGCGCGGCGGAGATGCTTGGCGGCGACCTCGGCATTGCCGGGCGCGATGATCCGTCCCAGGCATTCGCCGACGAGGCACAACGGCGTGGACTGGCCTACACCCGCATCGCCAGTTTCGGCAGCGTGCTGTTCAACGGCGATGCCAGCCAGATGGCCAGCATCAAGGCGGTGCAGGCGGGCTATCCGCTGCGTGGCACGCTGCGGGTGCGGGCCACACCCGGCGGCGCCCTGATCGCCGAGGCCGGCATGCCGGCCAAGGGCCAGGCCTATGCCGACCCGCGCCTGCTGCAGGGGCTGGGATTGAAGGCCGGCGATGATCTCGAGTTCGGCGCCGGCACGCTGCGCATCGCCGGCATCATCGAGGCCGAGCCGGATACCGGTGGCGACCTGCTGACGCTCTCCCCCACCCTGCTGGTCAACCGCGCCGATGTGGAAGGCACGGGACTGCTTGGCCCCGGCAGCCGCATCAACTACCGGCTGATGTTTGCAGGACCGGCCGGGCAGGTCGCGTCCCTGCGTGAGTGGCTGCTGCCACAGGTGAAGGGCCTGCGCCTGCTGAGCGTGGATGACACCCAGCGCGGCGTGCGCCAGGCCTTCGATCTGGCCGGCCGCTTCCTCGGCCTGAGCGCGCTGCTGGCGGTGCTGCTGGCGGGCGTGGCCACCGCATTGGCGGCCAACCGCTTCGCCCTGCGCCGCATCGACCAGGTGGCGATCCTGCGCTGCCTCGGTGCGCGCCAGCGCGACATCCTGCTCGGCCTGGCACTGCAGCTGTTGATGCTGGCGGTACCGGCCTGTGCGCTTGGCATCGGCCTGGGCATGGCCGCGCAGGAAGGGCTGGTACAGGTGCTGGGCAGCCTGGTGCCGCAGCGCCTGCCGCTGCCGGAGGCGATGCCGGCGCTGACCGGTGCGGGCATCGGCCTGTTGCTGCTGTTCGGCTTCGGCCTGCCCCCGCTGCTGCGCCTGCGCGGGGTGCCGCCGATGCGCGTGCTCAACCGTTCCTTCGCCGCCCTGCCGCCCACCTCGCTGCTGGCCTATGTGGCTGCGCTGGGGGCAAGCCTGTTGCTGGCGGTGCAGGTCACCGGTGACCTCAAGCTGGCGCTGTGGGTACTGGGTGGCCTGGCCGCGCTGGCGGTGGCGGCCGGTGTGGTCGGCTTCGTGCTGCTGCAGTTGATGCGCGGCCTGCAGCATCGCCTGCATGGCAACTGGCGACTGGGCCTGGCCGCACTGACCCGGCGCCGGCTGCTGGCGGTGATGCAGCTGGTCGGGCTGTCGCTGTCGCTGTGCGCGCTGTTGCTGCTGGCCGTGACCGGCCCCGGCCTGCTGCAGCAGTGGCGCGAGCGGCTGCCGGCAGACACGCCCAACTACTTCCTGATCAACATCCAGCCCGAACAGCGCGACAGCGTGCTGGCAACACTGCGTGGGCTGGGTGCCAATGACGCCAGCATCGAACCAATGGCCACCGGGCGCCTGATCGCCATCAACGGCAAGCCGCCTCTGCGTGTGGATCGCGAGCCCGGACAGGACGGGCAACCGGCGCGGGGCGGCCAGCGCGATGACGATGACGAGAACCGGCCGTTGAACTTCAGCTGGCGCAGCACCTTCCCGCCGGCCAATACGCTGGTCAATGGCACGTTCTGGAAGGCCGACAGCACCGCGCCGGAAGCCTCGGTGGAGATCGGCTGGGCCAAACGCTACGGCGTGTATCCCGGCGACCGCATCACCATTGCAGTGGGCGAGCAGGAGCGCGAATTCACCGTCACCAGCGTGCGCAAGGCGGACTGGAACACCTTCCGCCCCAACTTCTTCGTGCTATTGAACCCGAACGCCGTGGGTGACACCCCGCACAACCTGCTGTCGGCATTCCACCTGCCGGCCGGCAAGGCGGCCGGGCTGGGCGAGCTGGTGCGTGCGCAACCGAACCTGTCACTTCTCGATGTGGATGCGGTGATTTCGCAGGTGCGGGATGTGATGGAACGCGTGGCGCAGGCGGTGCAGCTGGTGATGGTGTTCAGCCTGCTGGCTGGTGTGCTGGTGCTGCTGGCCGCGCTGCAGGCCACGGCCGGCGAGCGTCGCTACGACAGCGCCGTGCTGCGCACGCTGGGCGCGACCCGGCGCCAGCTGCGTGGCGCGGTCCTGGTCGAGTTCGGCGCACTGGGCACACTGGCCGCGCTGCTTGCGGTGGGCGCGGCCGCGGCCATTGGCGTGGTGGTTTCGCAGAAGGTGTTCGAGCTGCCGTTGCTGCCACCCTGGCCAGGACTTCTGCTGGGCGGCGTGGTCGGCATCGGATTGAGCCTGCTGGCCGGTTGGTGGGGCACGCGGCGCATCCTGCACACCTCGCCGGCCCTGGCCCTGCGGGAGGCCTGACGCGACGCCGGAACCGCTAGTTCCACGCCATGCGTGGATGCACGGAAGAGCGTGCCGAGCCAGCTCGGCACCTACCAGGCCGTCGAGCCAGGCTCGACCTTACCGGGCCTTTTCCACGTACTTGGCGAACACGTCGTCGATCTGCGTGTCCTTCACCTTCTTGCCGGCCTGGATCTCTTCGGCCTGGGTGAACATCGGGATGATCATCGCCATGCCGTCCAGCTTGGTCTTCAGGTGCACGCCCGGGGCCTCGCCGAGGAAGCCGTCCCAGCGCTGACGCACCTTGGCCCAGTAGCCGGCGGTGGCCTTCCAGTAGTCGCGCGCCGGGGTGAAGTCGATCTCGGTGGTCTTCACGTAGTCGTTGAAGCCGAACTCGCGCGCGATCTCCACCTGGCTGCCATCGGCGTTGCGCTGCACCTTGGTGTTGAACTGCTCATGGGTCCAGCCGTTCGGGGTCAGCGTATGGCGGTTGATCACGGCCAGCGCGTTGTAGTCGCTGCGCTTGGTGTACTCACGACGCGGCAGCGGTCGCCAGCTCAGGTCGCTGGTCCAGCTAGGCACGTTGTTGGTGTAGGTCCATTTGCCTGTGCCGCAGTAGCGCGGTGCATCGCTCACTTCATACACGCACTGGGTCCAGGCACCCTGGTTCACCGCCGCCGGAATGCTGCGCACCTGCCAGGTCTGGTCGGCACTGAACTCGAAACGGTTGGGTGCTTCGTACACCCAGTCCTGGCGCCAATGCTTGGTGATGTGGCCGCTCTTCTCGTCCAGCAGCAGGTGTTGCAGCACGATGCGCTTCGGGGTGTCCTCGACCACGATGACCACTTCGTTGCCACCGCTGCGCATCGCTGGCGCACGCTCATAGCCCGGCTTCAGCAGCACGGTTTCGTCGAAGGCGAAATCCACGGTGTACTCGCCCTGCATGGCCAGGATGCTGTCGTGGTCGCGGGCGCTGTCGGCGGGCTGCGCGCTGGCCACGCCGCTGGCGGCGAGCAACAGCAGTACGCTGGCTGTCTGGAGCTTCATCGGGATATTCCTTCGGGGTTGCAGGTTCGTTGAGAGGCCATCCATGGCCGTCGGGCGTTCCATCAGAAAAGGATCAGAGGCGGATCAGCGGCAGGTCGCCGGGAGCCCGCGGTGCCGGCCGGCGTGCGGCGTCGGCGCAGCAGCAGTCGTCGATGGCCAACTCGCCCTCGGCCCCTTCCAGGCGGGCGATGCGGCGTGCGGTGGCTGCGCCCAGCGACGACAGCGTCGACAGGCTGGCCGCGAGTGTGCGCCCATCATCGGCGGCATGCAGGCGCAGCGCACACAGGCGCCAGCGCTGGCCGCCGAGATGACCGGCCAGGCGCCGCCACAGGCGTTCGCCGACACTGCCGTCGCTGTCGTGCTGTGGGCCCGGCGGCAGCGCGGCCACCAACCGGTCCCAGGCCAGGAAATCGCTGTCCGGCAGCAGGTACAGGCGCCACACGCAGCGGCCGCGGCCATCGAGGAAGCACAGGCTCTCACGCAGGCCTTCACTGTCCACGCCCTGGCAGGCGTGCACGCGTACGGCCTGGCGCCAGCCGCCCAGCTCGTTGCCGTCGGCGTGGTACAGGCACAACACGGTGCCGAGCGTGGCCAGCTGTGCCGGGGTCGGCCAGGCCGCGCTGTGCGGCGCGGCGATGGAATCATTCCTGCGTGCGGACAGTGCTCGGCTCATGAGGTCACCAGGAAACGGCAAGACTGGCGGAGAAGGTACGGCCCGGGCTGCTGAAACGATCGCTCAACGCGCGATTGGTGATCAGGCTCGGGGTGATCGACGACCACTCGATATAGCGTTTGTCGGCCAGGTTGAACACGCCGACGTTGAAGGTGGCACCCGGTGCGAAGTTCCAGTGCGCCATCAGGTCCAGCACGCCGTAGCCGGCCGGCTGGTAGACGAACGGTGCCGGTGCGTTCGGATTGGTCTGCGCAGCAGGCGGTGGCAACCGCTTCTTGCGCTGCACGAAGGTGCCGGCCAGTTCAACGCCCCAGGTATCGGTGTCGTACATCAGGCCCAGCGTGCCGCGCAACGGATCGACCGAGGCCAGCGGTTCGTCATCGGTCCGGTTGTCGCCACGCGACCATGCCAACGCACTGCGCAGCGCCCAGCCCTTCAGCGCCGGGCTGAGTTCGCCGAACTCGATGCCGGCCTTCATTTCCGCGCCATAGATGCGCGCGTCGGCGATGTTCTGCGACTGGAACACGGTCAAACCCTGTGCGTTGCGGCCGGTATCGACGTTGGACTGGATGAAATCCTTGTAGTCGTTGTAGTAGCCGCTGACGCTGACGTACGCCGCCGGCGCGATGAAGCGCAGGCCCAGTTCGTAGCCGTCGCTGGTTTCCGGCTTCAGGTCCGGATTGGCGATGGCGGTATAGCGGAAGGCGACGTTGGTCAGGCCGATGTTGACGTCGTTGTACGGCGGCGAACGGAAGCCACGCGCATAACCGGCGAACAGCGACCATTCGTCGGTGAAGCGCCAGACCATGCCCAGCTTCGGCGACACGCTGGTCTTCTTCAGCTGCGCCACGGCCGTGGTCGGGTTGTCTTCGGCGAAGATGCTGTCCACTTCCGGCTTCAGCTCGTAACGGTCCACGCGCACGCCCGGCACCAGCGACAGCCGGCCATCGGCAAAGCGCATCTCATCCTGTGCATACAGGCCCAGCTCGGTGGTCTTGCTGATCGGGAAGTCACGCACCGGGAAGGTGTCCGGCAGCACCGTGTTGCTGACCACCCCAGCCTGGTTGACCTGATAGCCATCGCGCTTCTGGCGGATCTCGGTACGGGTGCCTTCGAACCCGTAGGTCAATGCGTGCTCGACACCGCCGGTGGTGAACGCCTTGTTGAACTGCGCCTGCAGGCCATAGGCATGCTGGTCGAAGGAGAACACGCGGTGGCGGCGGGTGCCGTCGGTGCGGGTCTCGTCGGTCTGCTGCCGGGTTTCGCTGTTCTGCGCGTACACCTGCCAATGCAGGCTGTCGGCGAACGGCTGGTCCAGCGCATCCATCTCGTGGGCGAAGGACACACGGTTGCGCTTCTGGGTGTCGTGGGACTTCATGCCAGTGGCCGCGGCAAGCGCGCCAGGGCGCGGTGCAACGCTGGCGATCGCCGACAGCACATTGGTATCGGTGGTGTCTTCGTTGCCTTCCACGGTCAAGCGGAAGCGCTGGTCCTCGCTCGGCGCATAGACCAGCTTGCTGAGCAGGCTGCGGCCGTCGCGATCCTGCGGATTGGACGCGGTGCGGGTGTCGTTGTCGCTGCGTACCGTGCCCTTGTTGTCGGTTTCCTGGCCCTGGTGGTGGTTGACGTTGACCAGGCCGCTCCAGTGGTCGCCACCAAAGGCGGCCGTGGCACCGCCGAGCAGGCCCTTCCATTCACCGTCGTAGCCGAATTTCAGGCCGAAGTAGCTGTTCTTGCCGTCCTTGAGGTAGTCGGCCGGGTCCTTGGTCACGAAGGCGACCACGCCACCGAGTGCATCGGAGCCGTACAGCGAACTGGCCGGCCCACGCACGATCTCCACCCGCTTGAGCGTGTCGAGGTCGGTGAAGTTGCGGTTGGAACTGGCGAACGAACCGAT
This sequence comes from Stenotrophomonas sp. SMYL89, assembly GCF_036319985.1. Lineage (NCBI taxonomy): Bacteria > Pseudomonadati > Pseudomonadota > Gammaproteobacteria > Lysobacterales > Lysobacteraceae > Stenotrophomonas > Stenotrophomonas sp. SMYL89. The sequence goes on from NZ_JAWIRW010000007.1 coordinate 106,109, forward strand.
GTCGAACCGGGTCGGCATGACGATGCCGTCGGTCTGGATGCGCACGCGGTTGCCGTCCAGGCCACGGATGCGGAAACCATCCAGGCCGAAGCGAGTCGCGCTGCGGGTGACCGACAGGCCCGGTTCGTAACGCACCAGGTCCTTGATGTCCTGCACCAGGTGCCGGTCCATCTGCTCACGGTCGATGACGTCCACGGTGGCCGCCACGTCGCTCACGGCCCGCTCGGTGCGGGTGGCGGTGACCTGCACCCGATCGAATTCGCGCGCATCGGGGGCAGCAGTGGCAGCAGCGTGGGCGGACAGCGGCAGCGCCATCCAGACAGCAAGGCAAAGGGCGGTATGGCGGGTCATCGGGTTCGTTCGGTCAGGCAGGGGAACCCCCGGTTACCGGCACACCCGGAAGGTGCACGCGGTAGACCGAGGGGGAGAGAGCGGGAGCGGACGGGTCGCCCACCCCGTCGGCGCAGCCGGCAGGAGGGAGGGAGGCGGGCGACCAGACCGCGATTACTTGGTCAGGATCAGCTTGTCGTTGCTGGTGTGCCGCAGGCGATAGAAGCGGTCGCCGTGCTGGATCAGGATTTCACGACGGCCCTTGAGCAGGGCTTCGCTGTCGATGACCTCTTCCGGCGGAACGACGCGGACCGGTCGATCGCGGAGGGTCAGCGTTTCGGGGCGCAGCAGTACAGGTTGAGCATTCATGAGCATCTGGACTCGTGCGAGGGACGAGTCAAATGATAATGATTCTCAGTTGACAATCAACAACCATTCTCAATTTGATTGATGGGATTAATGATCGAATTTTAAAATTCGATAGATTTTGCCAATCGAATGGCAACACAGATTTGTAGAGTCGACTGTTAGTCGACTGCTGTTGCTCGAAGCAGTCGGTTATTCGAAGCAGTCGGCTATTCGAAGCAGTCGACTAACAGTCGACTCTACCGAGTCCGATCCCGATCCCGATCCCGTTCCCTCGGCCGAGCCGGCCCGACCGAGGCCTCAGGCCCGGTCGGCCCCGGGGGTCAGGCGAAGACGGCTTCGACCTCGGCCCAGCCGGCGGCATCGACCTGCTCCAGCACCTCCAGCGCCTGCAGGTTCTGCAGCAACTGGCTGACCCGGCTGGCGCCGAGGATCACGCTGGAGACATTGGGGTTGCGCAGGCACCAGGCGATGGCCAGCGTGGCCGGAGCCTGGCCCAGCGCGCGCGCGACTTCGCTGAAGCGGCGCACCTGGCCCAGGCGGGCCTCGGCGTCGGTGCCCAGCACCAGGTCCTGCAGCCATTCCATGCCTTCCCGGCCCAGCCGCGCATCGGCCGGAATGCCCTGATCGTACTTGCCGGTCAGCAGGCCCGAGGCCAGCGGCGAGAAGATGGTGGTGCCCAGCCCGGCGCGGGCGTACAGCGGTGCGTACTCGACCTCCACCCGCTCGCGGTGCAGCAGGTTGTACTGCGGCTGCTCCATCGACGGGCCCTGCAGGTTGTGCCCTTCGGCGAAATCCAGCGCCTGCTGGATCTGCACCGCCGACCACTCCGAAGTGCCCCAGTAGAGGATCTTGCCCTGCCGCACCAGGGTATCCATGGCGTGCACGGTCTCGGCGATCGGCGCGTCCGGATCCGGGCGGTGGCAGTAATAAAGGTCCAGGTAATCCACCCGCAGACGCTTGAGCGCGGCATGGCAGGCGTCGGTCACATGCTTGCGCGACAGGCCGCGCTGGGTCGGACGCGGGTCCTTGGCACTGCCGAAGAACACCTTGCTGGACACGCAGAAGCCGTCGCGCGGCAGGCGCAGGTCGCTGATCACGTCGCCCATCACCTGTTCGGCGCGGCCATTGGCATAGCCCTCGGCGTTGTCGAAGAAGTTGACGCCATGATCCCAGGCGGCGGCCACCAGGTTGCGGGCCTCATCGCGCGGGATCTGGTCACCGAAGGTCACCCAGGCGCCGAAGGAAAGGGCGGAAACCGGCAGGCCGGTGGAGCCCAGGCGACGGTATTGCATGCGAATCTCCTGCTGCGGGCCCGCATCCGGGCCGGGATCGATCCCCATTCTACCTGTCGCCGCCGGCCGCAAGCCCTTGCCGTTGCTGGCCTGATCGGTACCGATGGGTGCGCGCACGCTGCTTTTCCTTGCCCCGGCCCCGGCCCTGCACTAGGCTTCCCGTTTTTCGCGACGCCCCAGGGGAGTCACTCACATGGTCGAAGGTTTGGGCAGGATCGGCTTCGGCCTGTTCGGGTTGGCGGTGCTGATCGGCATCACCTGGTTGTTTTCCAATAACAAGCGTGCGGTTGACTGGAAGCTGGTTGCCACCGGTATCACCCTGCAGATCGCCTTCGCGGCGCTGGTGATCCTGGTGCCGGGCGGGCGCGACGTGTTCGACGCGCTGGGCCACGGCTTCGTCAAGGTGCTGAGCTTCGTCAACGAGGGCTCCGGTTTCATCTTCGGCTCGTTGATGGACACCAAGAACTACGGCTTCATCTTCGCCTTCCAGGTGCTGCCGACCATCATCTTCTTCTCGGCGCTGATGGGCGTGATGTACCACCTGAACATCATGCAGGCGATCGTGCGCGTGATGGCGTGGGCGATCACCAAGGTGATGCGCGTGTCCGGTGCGGAAACCACCAGCGTCTGCGCCAGCGTGTTCATCGGCCAGACCGAGGCGCCGCTGACCGTGCGCCCGTACATCGCCAAGATGACCCAGTCCGAGCTGCTGACCATGATGATCGGCGGCATGGCGCACATCGCCGGCGGCGTGCTGGCCGCCTACGTGGGCATGCTCGGCGGCGGCGACCCGGTGCAGCAGGCGTTCTACGCCAAGCACCTGCTGGCAGCCAGCATCATGGCCGCGCCGGCCACCCTGGTCGTGGCCAAGCTGTTGATTCCGGAAACCGGCACCCCGCTCACCCGCGGCACGGTGAAGATGGAAGTGGAGAAGACCTCCAGCAACATCATCGACGCGGCCGCCGCCGGTGCCGGTGACGGCCTGAAGCTGGCGCTGAACATCGGCGCAATGCTGCTGGCCTTCATCGCCCTGATCGCGCTGCTGAACGCCCCGCTGACCTGGATCGGTGAAGTGACCGGCCTGGCCGCGCAGATCGGCAAGCCGACCAACCTGTCGACCATCTTCGGTTACGTGCTTGCCCCGATCGCCTGGGTGATCGGCACGCCGTGGGCCGATGCCACCACCGTTGGTTCGCTGATCGGCCAGAAGGTCGTGATCAACGAATTCGTGGCCTACACCGAGCTGTCGCAGATCGTGAACGGCCAGGTGGCCGGCGTGAGCCTGTCCAACGAAGGTCGCTTGATCGCCACCTACGCACTGTGCGGCTTTGCCAACTTCAGCTCGATCGCCATCCAGATCGGCGGCATCGGTGGCCTGGCCCCGGAACGTCGCCACGACCTGGCCAAGTTCGGCCTGCGCGCGGTGCTGGGCGGTACCATTGCCACCTTCATGACGGCGACCATCGCCGGCGTGCTGACGCACTTCAGTTGAACCCTTGGTTGAGAAAAGATTCCCTATGAGCAGCAGTGTCGTTGTCGTCGGTTCCTTCAATGTCGATCACGTGTGGCGGTGCGAATCACTGCCGGCACCGGGCGCGACCATTGCCGGCCGCTACAGCACCGGCCCGGGTGGCAAGGGCTTCAACCAGGCCGTGGCCGCCTGCCGCGCCGGCGCCGAGACGCACTTCGTGTGCGCGCTGGGCGATGACGCCGGTGGCGCCACCGCGCGTGAACTGGCCGCGCAGGATGGTTTCGGCCTGATCGCCGAAGCCAGCAGCGAGCCGACCGGCACCGCCGGCATCTATGTGGACGCGCGCGGCCGCAACACCATCGTGATCGGCCCGGGCGCCAACGCCGCGCTCAGCACCGACTTCCTGCAACAGCAGCAGGCGCTGCTGACCGGCGCCAAGGTGGTGCTGGTGCAGCTGGAATCGCCGGTGCAGACGATTGAAGCGGCGCTGGCCACGGCACGCGAGGCCGGCGTCACCACGGTGCTCAACACCGCACCGGCCGACGCCCCCTCGACCATCGGCCTGCTCAAGCTGGCCGATGTGATCACCCCGAACGAGACCGAGTTCGCCGCCCTGCTCGGCCGCCATGTCGGCGAGCGCGTGGATGCCAACGACGTGGCCGCACTGGATGGCGCCAGCCTGCATGCGCTGTGCCGCAAGCTGGTCGGCAACGGCACGGTGGTGGTGACCCTGGGTTCGGTGGGCGTGTTCGTCTCGCATGCCGACGAGAACCTGCGCGGCGATACCCAGCCGTACTACCGTGTCGGTGCCGAACAGGTGCAGGCCATCGACACCACCGGTGCCGGTGACGCCTTCAACGGTGCGCTGGCCGCGTCGCTGGCGCAGGTGGCCGACGCCCCGTTCGCCCGCCACGTGCGCTTCGCCAACCAGTTCGCCGGCCGTTCGACCGAGAAGGAAGGCGCCGCTGCGGCAATGCCGCGTTTCACCCCGTCCGACGCCGAAGCAAAGTAATTCCACGCCATGCGTGGATGAGAGGGCCCGGGTGTGCAGGCACCCGGGCCTTTCTTTTGCCCGTTTCCCAGCCCCTGCGACCGCCTGTCACATTGCCCACACCCTGCCCCTCGCCCACCATCCGCGCAGCTTCCTCGCACGGGCAGGAGATGGACGGATTCCCCTGGTTGCTGGTCGCGGCCGCCGGCAGTGCCATTGCGGCCCTGCTGCATATCGGCTGCATCGCCTTTGGCGCCCCTTGGTACAGGTCCTTCGGTGCCGGCCAGCGCATGGTCCGGCTGGCGCATGCGGGGCACTGGTGGCCGCCGCTGATGACCGCCGGCATCACGGCCGTGCTGGTGGCCTGGACCCTGTACGCACTGGCCGCCGCGGGCTGGCATTCGCCGCTGCCGGCCAGCCGTCTGGTGCTGCCCGGCATCGCCCTGCTGTTGCTGCTGCGCGCGGCGATGGGCTTCGGGCTGGCCCTGCTCCGGCCCGGAGACAACGGCCGGCGCTTCTGGGTCGTCAGTTCACTGGTGTGCCTCAGCCTGGGGCTGGCCTTCGCGCTGGGCACCCGCCAGGCCTGGCAGAGCCTGGGGTAGCCGCCTACCATCGCCCGCCCTTGGGGGCGGCGGAAGCAACCGTCAAGCATCTGCTGATGCCGGTAAGGCATGAGGTCGGTGCCGATCGGCCTGAACCGGACCGCGCCCGACACGGCCGTACCGCCGCCCGCGCCCTACAATGGGCGCATGCAGATCGGCCCGTACACCATTGCCCCCAACGTCGTGCTGGCGCCCATGGCCGGCGTCACCGACAAGCCCTTCCGCCTGCTGTGCAAACGGCTGGGCGCGGGTTTGGCTGCCTCGGAAATGACCATCAGCGACCCGCGCTTCTGGAACACGCGCAAGTCGATCCACCGCATGGACCATGACGGCGAGCCGGCACCGATCAGTGTGCAGATCGCCGGCACCGAACCGCAGCAGCTGGCCGAGGCCGCGCGCTACAACGTCGACCACGGCGCGCAGATCATCGACATCAACATGGGCTGCCCGGCCAAGAAGGTATGCAACGCCTGGGCGGGTTCGGCACTGATGCGCGACGAGCAGCTGGTGGCGCGCATCCTCGAAGCCGTGGTCAACGCGGTGGACGTGCCGGTCACGCTGAAGATCCGCACCGGCTGGGACTGCGACCATCGCAATGGCCCGCTGATCGCGCGCATCGCCGAGGACAGCGGCATCGCGGCGCTGGCGGTGCATGGCCGCACCCGCGACCAGCACTACACCGGCCAGGCCGAGTACGGCACCATCGCCGAGATCAAGGCCGCGCTGCGCATTCCGGTGATCGCCAACGGCGATATCGATTCGCCACAGAAGGCCGCCTACGTCCTGAAGGAAACCGGCGTGGACGCGGTGATGATCGGCCGCTCGGCGCAGGGCCGGCCGTGGATCTTCCGCGAAGTGGCGCACTACCTGGCCACCGGCGAGGAACTTCCACCACCGTCACTGGCGGAAGTACGCGACATCCTGCTTGGCCACCTGCACGCACTGCATGCGTTCTATGGCGAGCCCCAGGGCGTGCGCATCGCGCGCAAGCACCTGGGCTGGTATGCCAAGGACCGGCCAGAGAACGCCGCCTTCCGAGCAGTGGTCAACCGTGCCGAAGATCCGCAGAGCCAGATCGCACTGACCACCGAGTACTTCGACCGCCTGATCGCCGGGGAACCGGCGCTGCCTTCGGCGGCCTGAGCCGCCAGCCCCGCGTTTCCGAACAGTCGAGCCAGCTCGACGCTACATGAGCCCGCCGTCATGACCCCGCCGATCTCCTCCCCGACCTACCTGCACGGGTTCTCCGGCACCGAGCAGCAGCGCCTGATGACCCAGGCGCGCCTGCTGGAATCGAGCATCTTCGGCCAGATCGACTACAGCGGCGCGCGGCGCCTGCTGGAAGTCGGCAGCGGCGTGGGTGCGCAGACCGAGATCCTGCTGCGCCGCTTCCCGGAACTGCACGTGACCGGCGTGGACCTGAGCGAGACCCAGCTGGAGACTGCACGCGAGAACCTGTCGCGCACACCATGGTGCAGCGACCGCTACACCCTGCAGCAGGCTGACGCCGGCGAACTGCCCTTCGAGGCGCGCAGCTTCGATTCGGCGTTCCTGTGCTGGGTGCTGGAACACGTTCCGTCACCGGCACGCGTGTTGAGTGAAGTGCGTCGCGTTCTGGCCCCGGGGTCGCCGGTCTACATCACCGAGGTGATGAACGCCTCGTTCCTGCTCGACCCGTATTCGCCGCATATCTGGCGCTACTGGATGGCCTTCAACGATTTCCAGTACGACCACGGGGGCGACCCGTTCGTCGGCGCCAAGCTGGGCAACCTGCTGCTGGCCGGTGGCTTCCGCGACGTGCACACCGAGATCAAGACCATCCACCTGGATAACCGTGAACCGGCACGTCGCAAGACAATGATCGCGTTCTGGGAACAGCTGCTGCTGTCGGCGGCAGACCAGTTGTTGCAGGCCGGCTCGGTGGACGAGGAAACCGTGGAAGGCATGCGCCGCGAATTCCGGCTGGTGCAGAACGATCCGAACGCGGTGTTCTTCTATTCGTTCGTGCAGGGCCGCGCGACGGTGTATTGAGGCCGGTCCTCGCCACAGGGTGGCCTGCGGCTCCGGCAGCAACCGGCTAGAATCCCGCAGTCCCGGCCTCGGAACGGCGCGTGCCGGGGCCTCTCCCCGTGCGGCAGCAGAGCATCGGTGCGTGAGCCTGTCGCGCGCGGATGGACCTGACCTGCGGGAGCATGATGAACGACAACGGCCGAACGCCTTTCCCTGCCCAGGACCCGGGCCAGACGGGCGGACTTCGCCTTGGCCAGGTTCGCCTGCTTGCCGGGATCATGGCGCTGCTGTGCATCCTGTATGTCGCGCTCGCACTGACGCCTTCTTCCTACTCGCTGGCCTACGAGTACCTCGGCCTGACCCCGCAGCAGCCGCTGCTCGGTACCGCCCGCTACATCCGCACCGACGAATGGATGGTGTTCACGCCGTACATCCAGATCGCGGTCAACAACGACTTCGGGCAGTTCAATGCGCACTCGGCATACCACGAGTCACTGCGCACCTTCCAGGCGCTGCCGCTGCAGGACTGGGGGCTGCTGTTCAAGCCGTACCACTGGGCGTTCTTCATGCTGCCTGCAGCGAACGCCTATTCGTTCTTCTTCATGTTCATGGCCATGGCCTTCCTGAGCGGATGGGCCCTGCTCCTGCGCCAACTGCGGATGCCGGCACTAGCCGCAGTACTGGTTTCGACCACGCTGTTCTTCGCGCCGTTCGTGCAGGTCTGGTGGACCAGTAATGCCGGTGCCTTCGCGCTGGCACCCTGGGTTGCGGTGGCATGGCTGGGCATCGGCCATCGCGCGCTGCGCATCGTGGCCTGCGCCTATGCACTGGCGGCATGGCTGATCGCGGTGTCCTACCCGCCTTTCATCATTTCCTCGGTGCTTGCCCTGGCGGTGCTGGTGCTGGCGGTCCGGCGCGATGCCATCACCGTTGTACGTCTGGTCGATGCCGCCATCGCAGGCGCGATCGCACTGGCGGTGTTCGTCGGCTACTTCCACGACATCATCCCGATCGTGCGCAACACGGTGTACCCCGGCCAGCGCCAGAGCGCCGGTGGCGGTGTCGGCCTGACCAGCCTGCTCGCGCACCTCTTCCCGAACCTGATGACCTACCGGTTCGCCCCGCTGCCGTTGTTCAAGGCATCCAACGATTGCGAAATCGCGGTGCTGGGCAGCCTGCTGCCGCTGTTCACCCTGGTGCTGGCCGATGGCGCACGGCTGCGTGAATGGGCGAAAAGCCATCGCAGCTCCCTGCTGATCCTGGCCGCCGGCCTGCTGTTCATCGCCTGCTGGATCTTCCTGCCTGTGCCTGCCGTAGTTGGCAAACTGACCACCCTGTCGATGGTGCCCCCCGCTCGCGCACTGCTGGCCTTCGGCCTGTTGCTCAACATCGCCTGCGCGATGATCCTGGTGCACTGCGGCGTGCGCCTGCAGCGCTGGCGCCTGCTGCTTCTGGCGGCGCTGCTGATGGTCGGCAGCCTGGCCAAGTTCCTGTTCGGTGAAGGCCAGTTCAGTCGCCTGCACAGCGCTGCCGACGCCATTCCCTACCTGTGCCTGGCCGCACTCGCCGTCGCCGCGCGGCGCCCGCAGTTGTCGGTTCACGCCGCGAGCCTGGTGCTGGCCACGGCCGCGCTGGCCAACCTGCTGGGCAACGGCCTGTTCAATCCCGTGCAGCCGGCCGGCCCGATCTTCGCAATGGACCGCACCGCCGTCCTGCACTCCCTGCAGGCCCGCGGCTCAGCCACCACGACCGAAGGCGCGCTGGTGGCTCCCGGTGGGTTCGGGGCCCTCCTGCCGGGTGTTGGCATTCCCGCCGTGAACCATGTGCTGTACCTGCCACAGATGGATTACTTCCGCCGCTACTTCCCGTCCCTGCCCGACGAGCAGTTCAACTTCACCTTCAACCGCTACCACCACATCACCGTAGCGCCTGAGGGCGACACACCACGGGTGCTCCAGGGGGATCTGGTGGAACTGCCGGCAAAACCCCTGCTGGCCCACCCAGCCCCATGAATCAGATGACCACCACTTCGCCCTCCGCATCCACGCCGGCTCGGATCGCCGTGATCATCCCCTGCTACAAAGTGACCCGCCACGTGCTGTCCGTGCTGGCGGCGATCGATGATGCGGTAACGGCGATCTACTGCGTGGACGATGCGTGCCCCGACGGCAGCGGCCGCCTGATCCAGGCCGAAGCCAACGACCCGCGGATCACCGTGCTGTTCCATCAGCACAACCTCGGCGTCGGCGGCGCGATCAAGACCGGGTACCGCGCGGCCATCGCCGATGGCATGGACATTCTGGTCAAGGTCGATGGCGATGGGCAGATGGACCCAGCGCTGCTGATGGACTTCGTCGCGCCGATCGCCGACGGCCATGCCGACTACACCAAGGGCAACCGATTCTGGAACCTGACCCACATCCGCCGCATGCCTCCAGTGCGGCGCCTGGGCAACCTGCTGCTGTCCTTCATGACCAAGGCTTCGTCCGGGTACTGGCAGGTGTTCGATCCGACCAATGGCTACACCGCCATCCATGCCAAGGTCGCCAGCCACCTGAAGCTCGAGGCGGTCAGCGACCGCTATTTCTTCGAGACCGACATGCTGTTCCGACTGAACACCGTGCGCGCGGTCGTGCAGGATGTGGCGATGGATGCCCACTACGGCGACGAAACCAGCAACCTGCGCATCGGTCGCATCCTGGGTGAGTTCACCATCAAGCACCTGCGCAACACGCTCAAGCGCATTGCCTACAACTATTTCCTGCGCGACCTCAGCATCGCGTCGCTGGAGCTGGTCGCCGGCAGCAGCCTGCTCGCCTTCGGGGGGCTGTTCGGGCTGTACCACTGGGTGCGGTCGGCCCAGGCCGATGTCGCCACGCCGGTGGGTACCATCATGATCGCCATGGTCGCGCTGATCTCCGGGCTGCAGTTCCTGCTGGCGTTCGTTGGCTTTGACATCGCCAACGTGCCGCGCCAGGTGCTGAACCGTTCGATCAAGCTCAACCGCCAGCCGCAGTAGAGCCACGCCATGCGTGGCTGTTGTTCGCACCATCCACGCATGGCGTGGATCTACGGGTGCGCAGCGCCGGTCGCGGATGCTGCCGGCTCGTGCCAGATGCGCTGCCACATCGCGGCCAGCCGGCGCCCGGCGTCGGCGCGTGCTGCCGGGCTGCTGTAGTTCACGCGCAGCTGTTCGGGCACGATCGGCCGCCACTGCCCGTCCACCTGTTCGGCCACGGCGAAGTTGAAGGTGTAATCCGGTTCCAGGCCCATGCGCAGATCACTCAGCACCAGACGCCCGTCAACGACCTGCGCACGCATGAAGCCGCGGTTGAACCACTGCAGTCGCTGCACCGCCGGAATCGCCTGCGCCTCGCGCAGTGCCTGCACGTTGGAGGGATGGCCTTCGAACTGCATCGGCCCATGATCGGCGACCAGCGACCGGTCTCCGACCACGTAGCCATTGGGCGTCATCGCCACTACCCGCCATAGCAGCGTGTTGAACGGCATCGGTACCGAGAAGCGCGGCGCATCGGCCAGGCCCATCGCGGCCAGGCTCTGCTGCGCGACGCGGTCGACCTGCGCCTTGGCCACCAGGCCCCAGCCCAGGTATGCGCTGCTGACCAGCAGTGATGCCCCCAGCACCTTGCCGACCCAGGGGCGCGCACGACCGAACCAGGCCAGCACGTAGCCCAGCAGCAGCCACACCGTGTATGCAGGGTCGATGATGAAGACGCTGGAGCCCATGGTTGGATGTGGCCGCAGCGGCCACCACAACTGGGTGCCATAGACAGTGAACGCATCCAGCACCGGGTGGGTCACCAGCGCCAGCTGGATCGCCCAGAACCAGCGCACCGGTGACTGCGCGACCCGGCCATTTCCACAGCGCTTGAACAACCACCAGATCAGCGCCGCCACCCAGGGCAGCACCAGCAACGAATGGCTGAAGCTGCGGTGCTCGACCATGTTCGCTACCGGGTCGGTGGCGGTGAAGCCGAGCCACAGCGCGTCGAGGTCCGGCAGAGTGCCGAGCGCGGCACCGGCCAGCAGGGCCGCACGGCGATGGCCGGGCGGAGCAATGGCAGCGGCGACGGCGCCACCAAGTACGATCTGGGTCAGGGAATCCATGGGCCGATGCTAACGGCTTACGGGTGGTGCATGTAGAGCCAAGCCCATGCTCGGCTGCTCTTCGTTGCGTGTAACGGCAGCCGAGCATGGGCTCGGCGCTACAAGAGGACCGACGCGGGTTACGCCGCCTGTGACAAGCGCGCGCCCGGTAGCTCCACCAGGGTCTGCCCGTTGTGGTCCAGCAGGCGCAGCGCGCCGTCGTGGTCTTCGACCAGCGCGGTCAAGCTTTCCACCCAGTCGCCATCGTTCGCATAGACCAGGCCGTCGCGTTCGACCAGCGCGGCGCGGTGGATATGGCCACAGACGACGCCATCCAGGCCACGCCGGCGCACGTCGTCCAGCCCGGCCTGCACGAAGCGCTCGATGTAGCGTTCGGCCGCACCACTGCGCTTTTTCAGGAACTCCGACAGCGACCAGTAGCGCATGCCCAGCCGGCGCCGCACTGCATTCAGCGCCTGGTTGCCGGTGAGGATGCGGTAGTACAGCCAGTCACCGAACTTTTCCTGCAGGCCGCCGAAGTGGGTCACGCCGTCGTAGTCGTCGCCATGCGCGACCAGCAGCCGGCGGCCATCGGCGGTCACGTGGATGGCGCGGCGGCGCACCTGCATCGCCGGCAGCATCAGCCCGCACACCTGGCGCAGCGAGGCATCGTGGTTGCCGGGGATATAGATGATCTCGGTGCCTGCACGGCGCAGCGCGTGCAGGGCCTGGATGACTTCGCTGTGCGACTGCCGCCAGTTGGCACGGCGATGCGCCATCCACCACAGGTCGATGATGTCGCCGACCAGATACAGCCGTTCACAGCGCAGCTGCGAGAGAAACCGTGCCAGTTCGGTGGCATGGCAGTGACGTGACCCCAGGTGCACGTCGGAGACGAACACTGCGCGCCGGTGTGGCGACAGGTTCGCCAGCGTGCTCATGCCGGCGTCCCCGCGTCGCGCAGGTAGCGTTTGCGCTTGTTCGGCCGGATCGCGCACAGGTCCACTTCGATCAGGCCATCGATCGAATCGCTGAAGTCCGGATCCACGCCGAAGGCGAGGAAGCGTGCGCCCCCCGGTTCGCACAGATCGGTGTACTGGCGGTACAGCGTGGGCACGCCGGTGCCGAGTGCAGCCAGGTTGGCTTTCAGTACATCGAACGCAGCACCGGCATCCAGTTCGCCGAAACTCGGCGGCGCGGCGAAGTACTGGAACGGCCGGTTCGACTCGGCCAGACCGGCGGTGCCACTGTAGTAGCGCTGGTAGTACGCCACCAGCTGCTCGCGCGCATCGCGCGGCAGCGCCGCACTGATCGACACCGCACCGAACAGGTAGCGGATGCCGGGCCGGCACTGCAGGTAGGCGCCGATGCCCTGCCATAGGTAGTCCAGGCTGCGGCTGCCCCAGTAATCGGGCACCACGAAGCTGCGGCCCAGTTCCAGGCCTTCGGCGATGTGGGTGATGGCGTCGTCGGAATAGCGGAACAACGATGCGCTGTAGAGCCCGGACAGGCCGTGCCGGGCCAGTGCCTGGGCGCCGCGCATGATCCGGTAGGCGCCGGCGATGCGCTGCGCGGCTGCGTCCCAGATCACGATGTGTTCGTACCGCGGATCGTAATCGTCCAGGTCGCGGCTGCGCCCTGTGCCCTCGCCTACCTGGCGGAAGGTCAGCTCGCGCAGGCGGCCCAGTTCCAGCAGCAGCGGTGAATCGGCGCTGCAGGTCGCCAGCAGGATCTGCTTGCCGTCAGCGGTCTGGCCCAGCTGGGTGGCTGCGGCAATGCCGGCGGCAACCTGCGAAGGTGGTACCGGCGACGCCAGCGGCTCCGGACCTGCAACAGCAGCGGCATCGCCCGCCGCCCCATTACGGCCCAGCGCATACAGCGCGCGGCGCACGGCCAACAGCTGCGCGCCCGGGTCACCGCCCTTGCCCAGCTGCATCGGCTCACCGATGCACAGGCGCAGCGGACGGCCACGGCGGGTGAACATCTCGCGCGCCAGCAGCGCGGTACCGGCCGGCTTGAACAGGGTCGAGGCGCCATAGAACAGCGCCGAGTTGCGCGCCTCCACCCGCACCGGCAGCACCGGCGCACCGGCGGCGCGGGCAAAGCGCACGAACCCCCGCTGCCAGCGACCGTCGCGGATGCCGCGCAGCGAGAGGCGTGAGACCTCGCCAGCCGGGAATACGATCACGCACTGCTCGGCCGCCAGCGCCTCCTCCACGGCGTGCAGGCTGCCACGCTGGGCCTTGCCGCCAAGGATGCGCACCGGCAGCAGCAGATCCTGCAGCGGCGCGATGGCTCCCAGCAGGTCGTTGGCCACGATCCGAACATCGCGGCGGATGCGGCCGACCGCGTCCAGCAGCGCCAGTGCATCCAGCGCCCCGGACGGATGATTGGCAACAATCAGCAGGCGGCCCGTGGCCGGGATCTTCGCCAGCGCGGCCGGATCCACCTGGTACTGGCCATCGACGAACTCCAGCCCGGCAGCAACGAAGCCGAATCCGCGCAATCCTGCACTGCGCTGCAGGAAAGCTTCGATCTGGTCCAACCGCGACCAGCGCCCGACGCTGCGCAGCAATGGCCGCGCCAGCTGGCCACGACGGCCATGGAACCAATCGGGAAAGCGTTGCTGGAGACGCTGTTCAAGTTCCTGCATGGCAGATCCACTCATGCCCGGCGGCCGGATTGGCCGACAGCCTGCGCCCGGCAGACGGCAGCCAGATGGCGGTTTCGGGGCAGAACGATGACGGCCGGCCCGCCTTTGCGGCGAGGTCGCTGCCTGCGCGGTCGGGGCCGGCGGCCGTCCCGCCCGTTGTCACGCTGGTGGAACACTGGGCCTCGAGGCTGGGGCCCAATCCCGTCAGGACGGCCCTTGCCGGGCCTACGCGGGCTTAACCACCGGCAACCGGTACAGGTTCACAATGCACAGGCGGCGCACCCCGTGTATCATGCGCGCCCATCTTTCCATCCGAATCAAGGGATATTACGCCTGATGTCCAGCTATCTCTTCACCTCCGAGTCGGTCTCCGAAGGCCATCCGGACAAGGTTGCCGACCAGATCTCCGATGCGGTGCTGGACGCGATCCTGACCCAGGACCAGCGCGCCCGCGTGGCCTGCGAGACCATGGTCAAGACCGGTGTTGCCATTGTTGCCGGTGAAATCACCACCAGCGCCTGGATCGACCTGGAAGCGCTGACCCGCAAGGTCATCACGGACATCGGCTACGACAGCTCCGACGTCGGCTTCGACGGCGCCACCTGCGGCGTGCTGAACCTGATCGGCAAGCAGTCGCCGCACATCGCCCAGGGCGTGGATCGCAAGAAGCCGGAAGAAATGGGCGCGGGCGACCAGGGCCTGATGTTCGGCTATGCCACCAACGAGACCGACAGCCACATGCCGGCCGCGATCCACCTGTCGCACCGCCTGGTCGAGCAGCAGGCCAAGATCCGCAAGAAGAAGAACTCGCCGCTGTCGTGGCTGCGTCCGGACGCCAAGAGCCAGGTCACCCTGCGCTATGAAAACGGCGTGGTCTCGGCCATCGACGCCGTGGTGCTGTCGACCCAGCATGCCCCGGGCATCAAGCAGAAGGACCTCATCGAGGCCGTCCGCGAAGAGATCATCAAGCCGGTGCTGCCGGCCAAGTGGCTGCACAAGGGCACCAAGTTCCACATCAACCCGACCGGCAAGTTCGAGATCGGTGGCCCGGTGGGCGACTGCGGCCTGACCGGCCGCAAGATCATCGTCGACACCTACGGCGGCTGGGCCCGTCACGGTGGTGGCGCCTTCTCCGGCAAGGACCCGTCCAAGGTCGACCGTTCGGCTGCCTACGCGGCCCGCTACGTCGCCAAGAACGTGGTTGCCGCCGGCCTGGCCGACCGCTGCGAAGTGCAGGTCTCCTACGCCATCGGCGTGGCTGAGCCGACCTCGATCTCGGTCACCACCTTCGGCACCGGCAAGATCAGCGACGACAAGATCGAGAAGCTGATCCGCAAGCACTTCGACCTGCGCCCGTACGGCATCATCAAGATGCTCGACCTGGTGCACCCGATGTACCAGCAGACCGCGGCCTACGGCCACTTCGGCCGCAAGCCGAAGGAATTCAGCTACCTCAACGGCGAAGGCGAGACCGTCAACGCCACGGCCTTCTCCTGGGAGAAGACCGACCGCGCCGCCGCCCTGCGCGCCGACGCGAAGCTGAAGTAAGACAGACGAAGGGCCGCGCAAGCGGCCCTTCTGCTTTTTGTAGAGCCGAGCCCATGCTCGGCTTTCCTTTGCCTGCGCCAAGAGCAGCCGAGCATGGGCTCGGCTCTACAAGAGCTACGCCACGCCGATACAATCGGTGCATGTCGACCGAACTGAAAACCCACCAGCTGTCCATGACCGTGCTGATGTCGCCGGAGATGGCCAATTTCTCCGGCAAGGTCCACGGCGGCGCCATCCTGCGCCTGCTCGACCAGGTGGCCTACGCCTGTGCCAGCCGCTATGCCGGCAGCTACGTGGTCACCCTGTCGGTGGACCAGGTGATGTTCCGCCAGCCGATCGCGGTGGGCGAGCTGGTCACCTTCCTGGCCTCGGTGAACTACACGGGCACCTCGTCGATGGAGATCGGCATCAAGGTGGTGGCCGAGGACATCCTCAAGCGCAGCGTGCGCCATGCCAACAGCTGCTTCTTCACGATGGTGGCGGTGGACGAGGAAGGCCGGCCGACGCCGGTACCGCCCCTGCAGCCGGCCACCTCCGACGAGAAGCGCCGCCAGGCCGCCGCGCAGATCCGCCGCCAGCTGCGCCAGGAAATGGAACAGCGCCATCTGGAACTGCTGGCGTCGAACCCGCCTTCGCCGGAGGAATGAGGTAGTGGCGGGGGGGGGGGGGGGGGGGCCCGCCGGCGGGCGGGGCACCAATACTAGAGGCGGGCCGGGGCGCGGGGG